>NZ_LNBE01000002.1:600000-900000 GCF_001445655.1 Streptomyces roseifaciens | reverse complement strand
GCACGGGCCGACGCCCCCGACGCGGCCTGGGTCCAGGCGCTGCTGTACCGGATCGCCGGCCGCGAGCTCGCGCTGCACGAGGTCGAGTGGCTCAGCCGCTATCGCTGCGAGCACCGCCACGCGGCCCGGTACCGGCGCCACCGCGTCGTGCTGGTGGGCGATGCCGCCCTTGTCCACCCACCCACCGGCGGCCAGGGCCTCAACACCGGCCTGGCCGACGCCATGAGCCTGGGATGGCGCCTCGCGGCGGCGGTCACCGAGCCCCGCCACGAGGTGCTGCTCGATGCCTACGCCGAGGAACGGCGTCGCTCCGCCACCCACGTCATGCGGCTCACCGCCGCCATGCTCCACTTCAACGCGCTGCCCTCGCCCTGGGGGCACGCACTCCGCGCCGTCGTCCTCACCGCCCTTCGCCCGCCCCTCCCGCGACGACGCCTCGCCGCTCGCCTGGCCGGCCTGCCTGCCTGCCTGCCTGCCTGCCTGCCTGCCGGGGAGCGCCGCACGGCGCGGCACATGCGTCCGCAGCGGCGCGCCGGCCCCCGATGTGCCGCTGCTGGCCACGGCGACCACCGCCCCCGGCAGGCTGTTCGAGACCCTCAGAGCAGGCCGTCATGTGCACCTGACCTCCACCCGTGGCACGCCGGATGCCCGAGCGCCCGGCATCACGATGCCCATGGTGACCGTCCGGTCCGCCGCCGGCCGGCAGCCGTGCATCGTCCGTCCGGACGGGCACTATCTGTGAGTCCCGGATCTGTGCATCCCGGATCTGTGAGTTCCGGCCCACCGGACGACTCCCGGGCCCGGGCGGCGACGCCCGGCCGCGTACCGTGTCTCGCCCCCTTCGCCTGCCACGCGGCACTGCTCTGCGGAGCGCTCGCCATCGCCTCCGTCACGGCGGCCGTGCCCGCGGTCGCGGCCGACCTGGAGATGAAGCCCGTCCAGACCCAGTGGTTCGCCGCCGCCTATCAACTCACCTGTGGCCCTCTGCAACTCGGGGTGAGCCACTTCGCCGATCGGTACGGTGCCCGCCGTATCCTGCTCGTCGCCCTGGTCATCTTCGCCGCGGCAAGCCTGCTGGCCACTGCGGCAACCACCACCGCCGTCCTCATCGCCGCCCGACTGGTCCAGGGCGTCGGCGGTGCCGCCGTCTCGCCCGTCAGCCTCGCCCTGCTGCTCACCCTGCGCGGGAGAACGGAGAACGAGCCGCATGCCGTCGCGGGGTGGGTCTCCACCGCCGCCGCGGCCGCCTGCCTCGGGCCGGTACTGGGTGGCCTGCTCACCAGCCTGCTGGGCTGGCGGGCAGCCTTCGGCGCCCTCGCCCTTCTCGCGACCGTCAGCGCGGGCTGCGCCCTTCACGCGCTCGGCGGCCCCGGACCCTCACCGACATCGCCCCGGCAGGCTATGGACGTCGTCGGAATCGCCCTGTGCACGGGGGCCGCTGTCACCGCGCTGATCACGCTGACCGCTCCGACGGTAACCGCTTCCGCACCGGTACAGGCATCGACCGGGCTGCTGACCGCGACATTGACCGGCCTTCTCGTCCTCCGGACGCGACGTCACCCCCAGGGTGCTCTGGACGCCGGGTTGCTGCGGCAGGCGGTCACGCGCCGAGCCCTGCTCGTCTTGCCGGCACTCTTCGGCGCGAACTCCGCCTTCACCTTCCTCACGTACTTCACTCTGACCCGCGCATACGGTCTGAGTCCGCTCTCGGCGGCGCTCGTCGCACTGCCCGCCGCGGCCCCCGCCGTCCTCACCGCGCGCCTGGCCGTCAAGCGGACCGGTGAACACCGGGACGGCGGTGCGGCAGGCGCGACAGCCGTGAAGGTCAAGCCTGGCGCGACCATCCGGGTCGTCGCGCAGAAATAGGCCACCTCAGAACCCCGCACCCACCTGTGCCCGCTCCTGTCCGGTGCGGGCACAGGTGGGTGCAGGCGGACGACGCTGCCGACGACATGGTGTCCGCACGCCAGGCGCATCCATCGTCGCGGGGTCCTGACCTCGGGAGTAGCCGTGTCACCCGTTCCTCCTTCGCACCAGCCGTGCACTGCACCGCGCCGGCCGGCAGCGGGGCCTCGTCTTCAAGCTCCTCGTCTTCAAGCTCCTCGCCTTCGGCATCCTCTCCCGCGCCCTGGACGCCTCGCGCTTCTCACCATCCGACGCCAGGCTGGCTCACCCGCGGCAGCGACCACGTCACCTGAAGCTGCACTCTCCGCCACTCAGCAGCCGTCTACGCCCGAGCGTCACGGACCGCTACTTTGCGCCGGTGCCCGAGCTGGCACTACGGGGCCGAGACGGCCCGCACCGCTTGGACTTCGACACACAGGACTCGCCCCGACGGCCCGCTCGCCTTCGAGAGGGACGACCTCCGGCAGCGCTTCCAGACTCAAGCGCTCCAGACTCTGGAGACCGGATAGCCGGCAAGATCGATCACACCGGCGACCGCCCGTACCAATGCTCCCCAAGGCGATCCCGTACCGAGGCAGCGCTCCTACACGCGGCCCCGGCTCCCGGCCGGGACGCATCCTGCGTCGGGGCGAATCCTCAGGAACGAGGCTCGCGAGTGCGCCAGAACTGATCGGTGTACGGGCCGAGCTCTTCGACCTCCAAGGTTGCCTCAGGCTCGTGTGCGCCTTCCTTGGGGGAGACGACGAGACCGGTGTCGAGCGCGGAGGCGATGACGAAGTCGGCCTGGGCGGAGTCGGGATAGATCAGCTTCCACAGCGACTGGTCCGTGCTGTTGGACTTGAGGAAGACGACCGGCGTGCCGGCTGTGGGCTTCTCCAGGGTCAGGTAGCGCTCGAACTGGGCGTTCTTGATGCGGTAGGTGTGCTCGTGCCCCGACACCGGGAGGAAGATCCACTGGCGGGTCCTGTCCCCGGCAGAGGCCCAGCCGCTCCTCCACAGCCGCACTTCCAGGTCCTGGTCGGCACGGCCCTGCGGGGTGATGTGCAGGCCGCTGGCCGAATGCACGATCAGCTGCGGGGTCTGAGTGGGTACGGGCTTGACCACCATCAGGCGGCTCCTCCTCGTCAAATGGCCGGTGTGGCGAGCTGATCTTGGCCGCAAGCCACCGACCGGGCAAGAGAGCCGGGGGCGATTCCGGCCATCTGCGTCCCGCCTTCTGACCACCGGCTCCCGGCCGAGCGAGTCTGCCTGAGCCGCCGGGCAGTCAGGTCCTGGTCCGTGGCCAAGCCAGCAGCCCGGATCGTGCGTCCGGGGATGATGCCGAGCCCCATGGGCGTCCTCCTCCAGTCCCGGTTCCGCCCCTGGTTTCGCGGCAAGGTCGGCCCACCGAAGAAGGTGGCGACGGTGAGGCTCCTTGATCACGTGTCCATCCTCAGGTGGACACGACCTCGAGGTGGGCAGGGCGCGAGAGGGACCAGCCACCGGCCCATCCTCTGGCCGCCCGGGCCTTGCTCGATGACGCGGCTGCCCTTCCCACCGCGATCGCCCGGTTCGGCCCAGCGGGTGGTGGATGCTTTCCAAGGTGCCCAGGTCGGCAGCACGTCGGCGCCCTCGCTCAGCTCAGGGATGGTCAGCCGACCACACCACTGCTCCGCGTAACACCGCCCCAGCAAAAGACGTCGGCCGCGGCACGCCCTGGCGCAGGTCGCCCCGAAAGAACATCACCGCCGCACCGAAGGCTGTTGAGCTTGATCCTCTCGCCCGGTAAACAAGGGCGCCTGAGGTCTGGCGCCGGTCACCTTCTAGCCGCCGGCCTCAGACGCCGTCAAGGCAAGGCGCCCGGCCAACCCGCCGTCGATCCACGATCACTCGATTGGCCAGCTCACCGGCGGTTCAGAGGCGACCAGTGGGCTGAGACCGTGGCCATGATCCGGTCAATTGACCATGGGATCGCATCTCCGCTGCCGGCAATGGGGAGGGTGGCGCTTGATCAATCCTGCCGGAGCGCTTGAGGAAGGAACCGGTCGTTCATGGCGCGACGGGCACACGTACAAGGTTCCACAGCGGCAGGAGTCATCTGCACCCCTGCGCCCGGCTGCACACTCAGCCCCGCGCCCGCTTTCACGACACCCGCTCCTGAGCCGTACCGGACGCCGGTGCCCGGCCGTGCCTGCACGGCCAGGGCCGGTCGCCCGCCGTCGATCTGTGAGGCCTCATGAATCCCTGGACCGGCACGCGCAACTCGCGCCGCGGGCCCCTGGCCGTGGCGCCGGCAGCCGGCGCCTGGCCGGGGCTCGGGCACATACCGGCCCTGTTGCGCTCCCCATTGGACTTCGTCACCTCTCTCGCCTCCGCGGGCGACCTGGTCGAAGTCCGTTTCGGTCCACTGGCCGTGTACGCCGTCACCCATCCCGATGTGGCGCAGCAGCTCCTGGTCACCCGGGGTCGTGACTTCGAGCGCGGCCGCCTGTTCGAGAAGATGAAGCCGTTCTTCGGCGACGGGCTGGTGACCTCCTCCGGCCGGGTCCACCGCCGGCAACGCCGCATGCTCCAGCCGGCCTTCCACGCGGAGCGGATCGCCGGTTACGCCGACGCCATGACCGGTGCCGCCGAATCCTTGGCCGGTGTCTGGAGGCCAGGCCAGCGCGTCGCCCTCGACCGGTTCCTCAACGAGCTCTCCCTGGACATCGTCACCCGCACACTGTTCAGCACGGACATCGGCGTCCGTGCCGCCGCACGGATCCAAGCGGCGCTGCCGGTGCTCTCCCAGGGCGTGATGGTGCGGGCCATGCTGCCCGACTGGTGCGGCA
Organism: Streptomyces roseifaciens; assembly: GCF_001445655.1. Classification (NCBI taxonomy): domain Bacteria; kingdom Bacillati; phylum Actinomycetota; class Actinomycetes; order Kitasatosporales; family Streptomycetaceae; genus Streptomyces; species Streptomyces roseifaciens. The sequence continues at coordinate 895,285 of NZ_LNBE01000002.1, read as the reverse complement.
GCATCCCCGTCCCGCCGAATCGCCGGTTCGACGAAGCCGTCTCGCGTCTGCGCCACGCCATCGACGATGTCGTCGCGTCGTACAGGGAGGCGGGGGCGGACCGCGGAGACCTGTTGTCCATGCTTCTCGCCGCGCGGGACGAGGACGGCCGTGGTCTGAGTGACCGGCAGATCCGTGATCACGTGGTGACCTTCGCGATCGCCGGGATCGAGACCACCGGCGCCGCACTGGCGTGGTTCTTCCACGAGCTGGCCCGGAATCCGGAAGTCGAGCGACGTCTGCACGCCGAACTCGACGATACCCTCGGCGATCGTCCGCCACGGGCCGACGACCTCCCCGCGCTGCCCTTCCTCGGCCGGTGCGTCACCGAGAACCTGCGCCTGCACTCGGTGTGGCTGCTCTCCCGGCGGGCCGTACGGGCGACAAAGCTCGGCGACCACGAAATCCCCGCCGGCACGGAGATCATCTACAGTCCGCACGCCCTGCACCTCGACGCCCGCTGGTTTCCCTCCCCCCGCCGCTTCGACCCGGACCGATGGCTCCCGGAACGCAGCAAAAACGTTCCCCCGGGCGCGTACATCCCCTTCAGCGGCGGCGCGCACCAATGCATCGGCAGAAACTTCGCCCTCACCGAGATGACGCTGGCCATCGCTTCCATCTCCCGGAACTGGCGGCTGCGCCCTGTTCCCGGTGTCCGCGTACGCCCCGTGACCAGGGCCGACGTCCACCCCAACCAGCTGCCGATGACCGTCCATCCACGCCGGCCCGCCTCCCGGATCCGATGACGCCGGCACCTCGACCAGGAGAAATACCATGGCCCTTGGGCTTCCCCCGGAACTGCTGCGACAGGCTTCCCGAGCCCTCGGCAGCGTCCTCACGCCCACCACACCCGTGTCGATTCAGCGCCGTGTCAGCGACCTGACCTGCGGACTGCTGCGACCACCGCGCGGAAGTCTCATACGGCGAAAATCCGTCGGCGGAGTACCGGGCGAGTGGATCCAGCCCCCTGGCCTGCCGTCCGCCGGTGACGGTGGGAGCCGGGGCGTGCTGCTCTACCTCCACGGCGGCGGGTACGTGACCGGGTCGCCCCGCACCCACCGTGCCGTGGTGGCCCGGCTGGCCGCACATCTGCGGATGCCCGCGTTCGTCCCGGACTACCGGCTGGCCCCGGAGCACCCGTACCCCGCCGCCCTGGAGGACACGGTCGCCGCGTACCGGGGCCTACTGGCGGCAGGATTCGCAGCCCACCGGACCGCAGTGGCAGGGGACTCGTCGGGTGGCGCCTTGGCACTCGCCGCAGCCATGGCGTTCCGGGACGACGGGACCCCGCTCCCCGCCGTCATCGGGATGTTCTGCCCGTGGCTCGACCTCACGCTCAAGACCGCATCACGCCTCAACCCGATCCCGAAGGATCCCCTGGTCATTCTGGACCAGCTGAGGCAGTGGGCCGCCGCGTACGCTCCCGCGAACGCCGCGGAACCCACTGCCTCGCCCTTGCACGGCCGGTTCCACGACCTGCCCCCGATCATCGTGCACTCGGCAGGCGACGACCCGCTGGCGGCGGATGCCGACCGCCTGGAAGAGCTTGCCCGAGAACAAGGCGCGTCCCTCGACCACACCCGGCACCCGGGGCTCTGGCACGGCTTCCACGTCCTCGCGCCCGTGATGACCCGGGCGGACCGGGCCGTGCGGCAGTTCGGCCAGCAGCTCCTGGCCCACATCGCGCCACCTCCCCGGGTGGCCATCGTCGGGGCGGGCGTGTCGGGCCTGGCCATGGCGGCCACGCTCAAGCGCGCGGGCATCGGCACCTTCACCGTCCACGAGAAGGCAACCGAGCCCGGCGGCACCTGGAGAGACAACACGTACCCGGGTCTGACGTGCGACATCCAAGCCCGCGCCTACTCCTTCTCCTTCGCACCCAACGCCGACTGGAAGACGCTCTACGCATCCCAGGCCGAGATCCAGGAGTACCTGCAGCGTGTGACGGACGACCTGGGCCTGCGTCCGTACCTGCGCCTCGGCTCGGAGATCGAGCAGGCCCGCTGGGACGGCCGGTGCTGGCAGCTGCTGACCACGGATGGCCGGCGGGACGAGGCCGAGGTCCTCGTCAGCGCGACGGGGTTTCTCCACCACCCGTCCCTGCCGGGCATCCCCGGTCTCGACACGTTCGCCGGCGCCGTGTTCCACTCCGCCCGCTGGGACCACTCCGTCCCGCTGGCAGGCCAGAAAGTGGCCGTCATCGGCAACGGGTCGAGCGGGGTTCAGATCACCACCGCACTCGCCGGGGTCGCCGGACGCCTCACCCTCTTCCAGCGCACACCCCAGTGGATCATGCCAACGGTCAATTTCTCCTATCCGTCGTGGGTGAAGGCGGCTTACCGTCGGCTGCCCGGACTGCACACGGCCTCCTACCGCTTTTACCAGGCGCTCATGGAAGACTTCTTCGCCTCCGCGCTCGTCGGTCCGGGCTGGCAGCGGCAAGCTGTGGCAGCCCTGTGCCGGCTCCACCTCCGCCACGGCGTGAAGGACCCTGTCCTGCGCCGCCGCCTGACTCCGGACTACGCGCCGATGTGCAAACGCCTGGTGCTCTCCGCCGGCTTCTTCCGCGCCATTGGGCGCGACGACGTGGAGCTGGCCGACACCGGCATCGAACGCGTGGAACCACGCGGCGTGATCACACGGGACGGCACTCTGCACGAAGCGGACGTCATTGTTCTGGCGACCGGGTTCGACACGCACGCCTACACACGGCCGATCACGATCACCGGGACCGACGGCGTGACCCTCGACGATGCCTGGGCCAGGGGACCGTACGCCTACCGGACGGTCGCGGTACCCGGCTTCCCGAACTTCTTCATGCTGTGCGGGCCCCACAGCCCCGTCGGGAGCCAGGCCGTACCACCCATCGCCGAGGCACAGGCAGGCTACGTACTGCGCTGGATCGAAACGCTCCGGCACACCGGCATCACTGCCGCATCGCCGACACCTCAAGCGACAGCCCGGTACAACGATGCGCTGCGCGCCGCCATGCCCGGCACCGCATGGACCAGCGGCTGCACCAGCTACTACCTCGACGCCCACGGCCTCCCCGAGCTCTGGCCCTGGATGCCTGAGAAGCACCGGGACATGCTGCGCACCCCCGTACTGGACGACTTCACCGTCCATGGCGGGACGGCACCGGCATGACCGGCCGGCCCGCCCCGGCCACTGCTGGCAGGACAGCGGCGATCCGCATTCGGCACGTGTACGAGCGCGAGCACGAGGCACTGCGCAAGATCACAGGACTCGACATCCTTCCCTGGCAGGGGTCGTGTCACGCCGCCGCAGCCGATGCCGAGGCGGCAACCCAGGCATGGCTGCGGAAGCACGGTCTCGTACGCAACGAGCGGCACGGGGACAGGGCGCGCCGCGCCCGGTACGCCTGGCTCATGGCACGGTGCCACCCGCACGCCGACCGGCAACTCCTGCAGACCCTCGCCGATTTCATCGCCTGGTTCTTCATCTTCGACGACGCTCACTTCGACCGCACCCGGCCCGATCCCCAGCACGTCATCACCGCCATCTCCGCCGTTCTTGGCGTCCTCGAATCCGAGACCGCCACCAGCAGCCCCGTCTTCGGCGAGGCAGCACTGGCCGGCCTGTGCAAGCGCTTCCGCCGGCAGATGCCCGGCGAACAGTACGAGCGCTATGCACAGGCCCTGCGCCTGTACGTCTCCAGCGTGGCCGTCCAGACACTGGGGCACCTCGACGACCGCCCCGTCAGCCGGCCCACCTACGAGACGGTCCGCCGCTACATCAGCGGCGTGGAGGTCACCCAGGCACTGATCGACATCAGCAGCACGGGGGCGATGACCGCCGACGAGTACTACCGGCCGGACGTACGCGCGCTGAGCCGCCGCATGAACAACATCGTCTCCTGGCTCAACGACATCCACAGCCTCGCCGTCGAGTCCTACCAGCCCGGTTACTTCTGGAACATGCCCGCCCTCCACGCGCTGGACAGCGACAGCCTGCTGGACGGCGTCCACATCACCGAACGGCGCGTACGCGACGAGGTCAGGGCCTTCGACACGGAAGCCGCTCGGATCGAACAACGAGCGAGCCCCGAACTCCAGGGCTACGTCGAAGGAATGCGCCTGTGGATGCGCGGCTACTGCGACTGGGTCGCCCACGACTCCCAGCGCTATTCCTCCACCCACGCGCCCCACGACGGCACCGACACAACAGACACCACTCAGGAGGATGGCCATGGCCCCCGCACCCACCGTGCCCGACGCCCCCGGAGCTCTGCCCCTCATGGGCCACGCGCCGCGTCTGCGTGACCCTCTGGGCTTTCTGACCCGCACCGGCCTCGTACGTCACGAGGGCTTGGCCCGGCTCCGGGTCGGCCCCTTCAGTGCCCTCCTGGTCTGCGACCCCGACCTCACCCACCGGATGCTCGTCGAAGACCGCACCTTCGACAAGGGCGGCCCGCACTACGACCGGGCACGGGAATGGCTCGGCAACGGGCTGGTGTCCTGCCCGCACGGCGTCCACCGCCGGCAGCGCCGGGCCGTCCAGCCGGCCTTCCACGCCGACCGTATGCCCGCCTACGCCCGGGCCATGGCCGAGCAGATCTCGTCCATCACCGATCGCTGGCACGAGGGCCAGGTCCTCGACGTCCTCCCCCAGTTGAAAGCGATCACTGCACGAGCGGCCATCGCGACGATGTTCGCCGACATGCCCAGGAACGTCTCCGTGCCTGCCCTGATCCACGAGTTCGACCTGCTCGTCGCCGGCGTCTACCGCCGCATGTGGATGCCCGCTCCCTTGGACAGGCTCCCGGTCCTCGGCAACGGCAGGTACTACCAGGCCCGCGATCGCGTACGCCGCACCATCGGCCGCATCATCGACACCTACCGCACCCGCGGCACCGACAACGGCGACCTGCTCTCCTTGCTGCTCGCCTCCGGCTCCGCAGAGGGCGGCCGGGCCGTGCCCGACGAGGAAGTCATCGACCAGGTCATGACGTTCTTCGTCGGCGGCACGGAACCACCCGCGGTAGCTCTGTCGTGGGCGCTCCATCTGCTGACCCAGCACCCGAAGGTGGAAGAGCGCCTGCACGCCGAGGTCGACTCCGTCCTCACCGATGCCGGCACGGGCGCGAGTTTCGCCGACCTGCCCCGGCTACGCTTCACCGAACAGGTCATCACCGAAGCGCTCCGGCTCTACCCGCCCCTGTGGATGGTCACCCGCACCACTACCACCGACACCGAGCTGGGCGGACACCACGTCAAACAGGGCACCGTCCTCGTCTACAGCCCATACCTCATCCACCACCGCCCCGGCCTCTACCCCGACCCCGAACTCTTCGATCCCGACCGCTGGGGCGACGACTCCCCCACCAAACCGCGTAAGGAAGCGTTCATCCCCTTCGGCGCCGGCGCCCGCAAGTGCATCGGCGACACCTTCGGAATCGCCGAGGCCACCCTGGCTCTGGCCACCATCGCCCGCAGCTGGCGCCTTGAGCCCGTACCCGGCAGGAACGTGCGCCCGTCGGCGCTCAGTGTCCTCAGCCCTGGCGGACTGACCCTGAAGGTCAGGAGCCGCAAACTCCGCTAGCGCTCTGGCCGTGTAGGTTCACCGGGTTGCGTTCAGGCCGCCGTGGCGAGGGGGCGGCCGCCCTGGCGGAGGCCCTTATCGCTTCGGATACGAGCACGTTCCTTGAATTCGGCGGTCAGGACGCCGCGGTAGCGGGCGTTGGCGTTGCGCCAGCGAAGGTAGGCGTGCAGCCCCAGGTCTGCCTGGTGTGGTTAGGGTGGTGGGAGTCGGCGATGATGAACTGTCTCGGCGGGCCGAAGTGGCCCGGGGAACCCAAGGGTTCAAGGCCGTCCGAGGCGGGGGCGGGGACCATCGAGAGAAGCTTCGGCTGGATCCTGCGCCGCTCCGCCTCACTGCCGTCGGTGAGACGGTGGACGTTCGGTCGACGAGGTGAGGTGTTCCGGGGCAGCAGCCCACGTCGATTGCCGACGAACGAAAGGGGACTCGACCGCGGCCCTGCGGCTGAGATATGCCACTGTCGACCTGGGCGACGCGGTATTCGAGTATCCGCTGAACATCACGGCTCGGACCGCCCCCTACACTGCCCCGCCCGACCGAAGGGTCCTTGGCAGAGGGACTGCTGGTCGGCAACGGTCCAGCCTATGGCCCATCTCACCGGCCTTGCCGTGCACCAGGCACCGGCCGCCTCCGATTCCTCACCCCGGGGACCACGGCGTCCGCTCCACGGGGCGATCCCGCGTCCGCGCGGTGCGCCAGGCCCTCCGGCTTCGCCGCGCTCCGTTCTCCCAGGGGAAGGACCAGTACCCGCAGCACGGTTGGACCGGGACCGGGCTGCCGGCGGAACTCTCCGATGTCCTGCCACCCCCAGGACCGGAAGGCAGCACAGGCCACACGGTCGGCCTGCTCCACCAAGGTGGCACCGAGCGATGCCTGATGGCTGGTGAGCAGCCGCTCCTGAAGATGGCCGGCGAGACCGCGGTCGCGCTCATGCGGATGGACCACGATCTCGGTGATCGCGAAGACCTGCCCGGATGCGGTGAGCTGCTCGACGTGCTGCGGGAGCGCCCCGGAGAACCCCTGCCACCAGGAACCGTCACGCCGCACGGGAAACCCGAAGACGCACCCCACCAAGGCCGGCGCATGCCCTGCCTGCGTGGCTTCCGCGATCATCATGTCGAACCCGGGCCGACGGACGTCATCGGCAAGGCGCCGCAGGAAGCTCACGCGGCTGCGGTACTCCTCACCGGGCTGCGTATCGGCGGACTCCACGTACAGATCCGCCAGGTCCTCACGCTGGCCCTCGGCCTGCCAGCGGCTCAGCCCACGCAAGTACACCCCGCCTCCCGCCGACGGCGCGTAATCCTCCAGCCTCTGGGCCTGCCCCGGCCCGGAGCGGGCCGTCACAGCACACCACCCACGACAACCGGCATCAGAACTCCCCGTCGGCCGATGGCCTCGTAGTCGGGGGAAGGCTGTGGTGGCGGAAGGCCTCTACCGGGGCGTTCCTGCAGGAGAGGCTCCGCAGGGGCGGCCGGGATGCCGAGGAGCAGGGGGCCGGTGCCGGTGAGGGTGAGGATCCGGACCAGCGTGGGAGGCGGGTAGTGCAGACGCAGGGACCCTCCGGCCGCGATGGTGCGGTGCGAGGCACGGAGGAAGGCGTTGAGGCCGCTGCAGTCGCAGAAGGTGACAGTGGTGAGATCGACATCGATGGTGCGGATGCCCTCGCACAGGCACCGTTCCAGCGTCTTGCTCACCAAGGGCGCCGAGACCTGGTCGATCTCGCCGGCCAGGGTGATCAGCGCCCGGTTCTTCTTGTCGTGCCGGTAGACGTTCAGCGTCGGAAGGGCGGGCATGGCGCCTCGGTTCAGGAGACCGGCCGGGGCAGTGCCAGGTGAGGGTGCCGGGCTTCGGCACTTCCTGCTCTGCTCCCGGGTCATGGCTTTCGGGCAAGCAAGCGAACCGCTGATCCAGCAGCCCCTGTTCCAGGGCCGAGGGCCCAGCTGGTTCCCTGCAGGGGTGCCCTGAGCGAAGGGACGAGCAGTCCGCTCCCCACGGGCACCGTGTGCCGAGCAACAGCGTGCCGCCGGGGTCTGGGGCGTCCACTCAGCAGCATAGACCCCGCTCCCGCCCCAGGAAACGGCCGCAAGCCGACAAGTTTCCCACCGTCAGCCGGTCCTCAACGGCCGAGGAGACGGTCCAGGACGACGTGCCCTGATCCAGCCCAGGGACTCCGGCTCAGGTCAGCAGGGGTACGGGCGTCCAGCTGATGCAGGCTCATCCGGGCCTGCCCCAGGGCATTCATGCACGCACCGCTCACGCATTGCTCACGCACTCTGCCCTCATCTGCGACTACGGGAAGACTCCCTAGTCGGGACGACAGGATTTGAACCTGCGCCCCCTTGACCCCCAGCCAAGTGCGAGGCCACCATATCCCCGACAACCAGGGCAAATTACCGTGACAGTTCGTCCGGTAACGTTCCGGTTATCCAGTTACGTGCGTGACGTGTGGTCCCCGAGTGGTCCCCAGGATCTCCACCACCTCGGCCGCCTCCCTCAGTTCAGGGATTGCCAGCTGACCACAAAGCCAGCGTAACGCCACCCGAGACAAACCGTCGAACGCTGGCACCAGACGACGGCCTCCACGGTCAGCGAGGATCTCGCCCCGGCGGTATGGGCGCCAGACGGTTTGGAGAGTGAAGGTGGTCCGTCCGCGGGCTTCGGTGGTTGTTCGCCCAGTTGTCGCTGCGGTCCTCCTCGGGGATGTCATCGGGTTTGGGGGTGCAAGCGCACCGGCCTGTGGTGCGGTTGTGTGCGCCTGGTGTGCTCGCGTGCGCCGTCGTCGTGCCGAGGAGGCGCCGTACCACTGGTATGGCCGGCCGAGAAGCATGAAGCGCGTCGTGGGTGGCTTGTGCCGGTTGGTCGGCGGATAAGGGGCGGGGCAATGGTGCTGTGGTGTGGGTGGAATCGGGTGGTGTCCGCTCTTGCGGTTGTCATGGTGTCCGGGCTGACGCTGGTCTCCATGCCCGGGGCGGCGGTCGCGGATCCGGGCGGTGGGCACGACCGTACGCAGGCGGCGATGGACGCCGCGGTGCGGGTAGGCGTCCCCGGCGTCCTGGTCGGTGCCTATGACGGGAAGAGCTGGTGGGACGGGGCGGCCGGGGTCGCCGATCGCACCACCGGGCGGCCGCCGCAGGCCGGTGATCACTTCCGCGCGGGCAGTATCACCAAGACGTTCGTGGCCACGGTCGTCCTCCAGCTGGAGGCGAAGGGCCGGCTCCGTCTCGACGACACGGTGGAGAAGTGGCTGCCGGGCATGGTGCGCGGCAACGGCAACGACGGCAGCAAGATCACCATCAAGCAGCTGCTGAACCACACCAGCGGCCTGTTCGACTACACCAAGGACCACCCCGCCGCGAAATGGGGTACCAAGCAGTGGCTGGACCACCGGTCTGACACCTTCAAGCCCGAGCAGTTGGTGGCCCTCGCCGTCTCCCATCGCCCCACCCACCAGCCCGGCGGGCCCTACAACTACTGCAATACGGACTACGTCCTGGCCGCCTTGATCATCGAGAAGGTCACCGGCCACTCCTTCGAGAGCGAGCTGCGGCAGCGCATCATCGAACCCCTCGGCCTGACAGGCACGGTCCTGCCCGGTACGGACAAGACGCTGCCGAGCCCCCACGGCCGGGGCTATACCGAGTTTCTCGAAGAACCGGGCGTCCTCCACGACGTCACCGAGTACAACCCCTCCTTCATCCGGGGCACGGGTGACCTCATCACCACTACCGGTGACCTCGACCGCTTCCTGGCCGCTCTGCTAAGCGGCAGGCTCCTGCCTCCGGCTCAGATGAAGGAGATGACGACCAAGGTTCCCGGCTCCAACTACGGCCTGGGGCTCGCTACCTGGCGTACTGCGTGTGGAGTGGAGGTGTGGGGGCACAACGGCGTCTGGGCCGGTACCGAGGCGTGGACTGTGGGCACCCGTGACGCGAAGCGCCGGCTGAGCCTGAACTTCAACAACGGGCTCTTCTTCGGCCACGAAACGCTGGTCGGCGACATCGTCAACGCGGAGTTCTGCCCGCCACCAAACAGCCGGTGATGGCCCCGGACTGTCTCTGACCCCAGGGGAAAAGCAGCTGTCCGTCAGGCTCGGGCCGGAAACCGAGAGGCCGCCCTCTGGTGACGCCAGAGAAGGTAAGCTCTCATAAACGACCCTTTGCCGGAGTAAGATCAAAAATCGGCCGCCGGGACCCTGTTGATCTTGGATTGGTTCTCAGAACCCGTTCTCACGTAAAGAGGCGAGCCGCCCCCTTCTGAGAAATGTTTGTGACAAGATCCGAGCCCATGACGGGCTCTCAAGAGCCTTCCCCAACGGACGCGGACGAAAGTCGAGCGCCATTCCTGCCCCCGTTGCGGCGCCGAGCCCGGCTCGCCGTGCCGCTCGCGCGGCGGCGCCGTCGCCGGCACCTACCACACCGGCCGGTTCGCCAAGGCGCCCCGGCTCGCCAAGCTCCTGCGGGTGCCGACCCCGGCCGACCGGGGCCCGGGGCAGTCGTGGCGGCCCGGCACCCCGCCCCCGGCCGACCCGGACACCCCGAGCGCGGACATCCGCATCGGGTACGCGAGATGCTCGCACCTGAGCCAAGAGCTCCAGTCCCAGCTGGATGCCCTGGCCAAGCACGGCATCCCCACGGCGTCCACCCGCTCGGCGGCGCGGGTCTGCAGCCGAGCCGGCTGCCGGGATCGACGGTCGGCGGTCGGCGGTCGGCGGTCGGCGGTCGGCGGTCGGCGGCCCAGCGCACGGATGGCCGCATGCCGGGGGCGTAGCCGGGGTTGGGGGAGGGCGGCCATGTATCCACTGGCCGTTGTCACGGGGTTCGGCGGGTCGTCCGGATGCGTCGGCTTCCACCGCGTCCCGTTGAGGAGCACCGAACGGGCGATGCCCCATCTGCGGAGCGGGTGCCAGAGGCACGGTGGCGGCGGCGCTGACGGCCTGAGTCGGACGGAGCCTGCGGGTCGTACCGGACTCGCCGCCACTGCCTCCCCCGCGAACTCCGGTGGACCATACAGGAATGATCTTGCAGATCAGGTTTCGTGTGGCGTGTTCGTGGCGAAATACTTCAACCATGGGCTTATCACCGGTTGCCGGTCATCCTGCTGTCGCTGTCTTCCGAGAGCCCCGAGGCGGGCGGCCCGTACCGGTGTTGGGCCCACGGGTCGATGCTGAGGCGAAGCGGGCCGCGCGCGTGCTGGCTGGGGTGCCGACCCATGCCAGACCGGTCGAGCGCACCCTCGCGCTGCGGCAGGCTGCCAAGGTCGCCGGTGAGTTGGCGGCCGCGCTGTCGGATCTGGCTCCGGCCTTGGTCGGTGAGGGACTGCCGGCGGAGTCGACCAGTCAGTCGTTCTTCCGGGTCCGTGAGCGGGAGCTGTCGGATCAGCAGGCTGCCCTGCACGGTGTCCTGGTCATCCACCGCGGTCTGGAGGATCTGTGTGATGCTCCGCTGTCGGGTTCCGACCTGGCGCTGGAGGTGACCGGGATGCGGCAGTCGGTGCTCGATCTCACCGGCGCGGCGCCGGGCGCAGACCATGATTCTGTCCCGCCGGTGGCCGCCCCCGAGGCCGGGGCGGGATCGTCGTCGGAGAGTGTGTGGAGTGCTCGGTGGCTCATCGGTCACCAGGTCCATGTCCTGTTCAACATTTGCGCTGCGGTCGCCGTGGCCGACGCCACCCGCTCTCTGCGGCTCGGCGACGGCGATGCCGCGCTGCTGCGGCTGGCCGATGCGACGGCGTATGTGCGTGGATTCCCGGCGGCGATGGCCCACGCCAGTACGATCCCGGCCGACTACTACATGGCGGCGATACGCCACACCATGGCGCCTCCGTCGGTGGATATCCCGTTGAGCGGGCGCCAGCATCGCGGATACAAGCTGTTCCGGGCGGCGATGAAGGACCTGCTGGCGGTGGTTCCCGACTCCTACGAGCAGTTGGCAGCCCGCGCCCCGGAGCTGGCCGAAGCGCGGGGTGCTCTCCTGGAAGCCGACATCGTGGACGGTGAACGGCACGTCACCCTCGCGTACTCGATGGTGCATCTGCGTCGTTCCATCGCTCAGAAACCCGAAGGCCCCGACAACGCGGTCGCCGAACTACGGCTCATGCGCCATCGTCGCGCAGCCCAGTACGCCTCGCTGATCCGATTCGGGGACCACTACATCGCCGACGCCGTGGCCGGCCTGCGCCACTCGTGAGTGCGCGCGTCCGCCGCCCACGCCCCGGCAGGAGGCCCCTATGCCCGAGACGACGACCGACACCACCCAAAGCACCGTCCTCGCCGCAGACCGGGAACTCGATCCGGCCGATGCCGGCACGTGCGAGCGGCTGGCCCGCACCCTGTGCACCCGCGGGCACGACCAGGTTGACGACCCCGAGTGGGTGGCCCGGGCCCGGGACGCCTGGGAAGACCTTCCGCTACTGCTGCGCCGTGAGGTGCGCCGGTTCCGAAGGCATTCCGGCCCTCACGGCACCTTGGTGATCCGCGGCCTGCCCGTCGACCAGGCGGCCCTGCCCGAGACACCGGCCGTACCCGGCTCGGTCCAGCGCCAGGCCACGGTCCCGGCGGCGGTGCTCACCATGGTGGCCTGCGGGCTCGGCGAGCCGCTCGCCTACCTGGCTGAGAAATCCGGCGCCCTCGTGCAGGACGTCGTGCCCGTCCCCGGGCAGGAGACCTTCCACGGCAACGCCGGATCGGTGCCACTGTCCTTCCACACCGAGAACGGCTTCCACCCCCACCCACCCGACTATGTGATCTTCCTGTGCCTGCGCGCCGACCACGACCGGATCGCCGGCATGCGCATCGCCGGCATCCGCCGAGCACTGCCGCTCCTCACCCCGGCCGGCCGCCAGGCCCTGTTCGCACCGGAGTTCATCACCACACCACCACCCTCCTTCGGCTCCGGCGCTGCCGCAGGTGAGCCTGGTGTCGAGCCCCGACCGGTGCTGTCGGGAGCAGCCGAGGATCCCGACATACGCATGGCCCAACTCGTCACCACCCCGCTCACCCCTCGGGCCGCGGCGGCGCTGACCGAATTCGGCCGCGCCTGCGAGGCGACCGCCCGCACTCTGCGCCTGACACCCGGCGACCTGGTCGTCATCGACAACCGCGTCACCGTCCACGGCCGCACCGCCTTCCACCCTCGATACGACGGTGCAGACCGCTGGCTGCAACGCACGTACGTCACCACCGACCTGCGCCGCTCCCGCGACCACCGTCCCCACGACGGCCACGTACTCGCCCGCTGACCAGCAACATCTTCACCGTCACCGTGTTGCCGAGGAGAACGACCCCTCGGCCGCCACGCGAACAGGACCGCCAGGTGAGGGCGCCGGCATCCTCCTGTGACTCAGCGGACTCCCCAGTCCTCAGGGGGTCGTTCGACAGCCTGGGAGCGCAGTTGCTGGGCGAGACCCCCGTCGAAGAGGTAGGTCGCGCCGTTGGCGAAGTCGAAGACCGGTGTCGCCAGCACCGCGACGGCGTGGACCACCTCGGCAAGGGTCGCGTAACGCTGTAGAGGTACGTCCCGGACAAGGGCGTCGAGGTGTACCCCGTCGGCAGAAGTGGTCGAGGAATCGGCGATGGGGCCGATCGCGACGGCCCGCGTCGAGATGCGGCGCGGGCCGTACTCCAGGGCGAAGCTGCGGGTGAGGCTCTCGGCGGCAGCTTTGGCCGCGTCGTAGCCGGCCTTGTAACGGTGTGCCCGGGTGCCGCCGACCGAGCCGAGGACAAGCATGGCGCCCGGTACGCGATGGGCTGCCGCGGCCTCGGCAACCGTACGCAGGACCGCGTAAGTGGTCACCAGGTTGTCCTCGATCGCCGTACGGAAGTCGTCTATGTCGTTGGTGGCGATCCGGGCGAGGTCGGGTACCCGCCCGGCAGCGTGGAAGAGCTCCACGCGTTCAGCTCCGTCGACGAACTCGTCGACCAGCTGCTCGAAAGGCTCGGAGCGGCAGTCGACAGCGTGCCATCCCCTCACCGTGCCGGCGGGGGCCCCGGCCGGTTCGGAGTCGACGAGGAGAAGGCGTCCCGGCTGGGCGGCGAGGTGTGCGGCGAGCGGGCGGCCGATGAAGCCGGCTGCTCCTACAACGATGCGGTGGACCACCTAGGCCGCCAGGATTCGGTGGTAGAAGTCGCCCAGGGCGTCCGCTGCCTCGTCCCACCGCGGCAAGGTCAGCGCCCCCGGCCCGCTCGCCAACCGTTGTCCTTCCGGTGGGACCATCAGGGCTTCCTGCCAGCGCAGCACGGCCACATCGTCGTCCCACGGCTCCACGATCTGCCAGTCCTCGAGCGTCGGCCCGTAGGCGTCAGCTCCCACCGGCGGTGGTGACAAGATCCGGCGGCCTTGCTGCGCCGCGGCCACCAGCACGCCGCTGGACCACACCCGCTGGTAGGGCAGCGCAACCCAGTCCACCTGCTCCAGCAGCCGCACGAACTCGGAACCGGGGTGGAAACCCGGAAGGTAGCGGACACGGTCGTGGGCGGCCGCGATCTCCGTCAGGGTGTGGTGGGTGGCCGGATCGTCCGGGAAACCGGCGATCAGCAGCCGCTGCTCCCCTCTGGCGTGCCGGACGAACGCCTGCGCGAAGGCAGCGGTCCGCTTGTAGGGGCGCAGCCGGCCGAAGCAGCCGATCGTCGCGCCGTACGGGGATCCCCCTCGGCCGGGGACGAGTTGGGGGTATCGGGGGTGGGGCAGGTGCAGCGCCGGACCGGGCAGGCGACTGCGGATCAGGCGGGCGGTCAACTCGTGCTCCTTGGTGAAGAAGTGGGCACCGTGCGCGAGCGAGTCGACCTCGTCGATGAACGTCGCATTGCCGTGTGTCCCCTCTTCGTGAGGGGCGAGGTCGTGCACCGTCTGCACCAGACGCGTACCCCTGGCGGTGAGCTCACGCAGGAGGGCGATCGCCTCGGCGTCACCGAGCAACCTGGCGAGCATTTCAGGCCAGTGCATGTGCACGATGTCCGGCACCGCCCCTACCAGGTGGGCGAGGTCTCCGGGGACGAACCCCGGTTCGTCGCGGCACAGACCCGGGCGCAACACCACAGCCCCTCGTGCTGCGAGATGGCTCTCCTGGAGTGCGACGTAGTCGTTCCAGCCACAGGTCTCGGGTATCTGGAGCACGCGGAGCCCGGTCATCGCACCGCCGTTCCCTGCGATCCCTCTACGCGGCAGAGATCCCTGGATGCGGGAAGGGCCGGGGGTGACGGCACCGTACGGGTCATGAATCCTCCGCCGTGGATGGCAGTGCGCTTGACGTGTCCGTGATGAATGTTCACAGGTGAGGCGGCAGGTAGCGCCCCGGATCCGGGAAGTGACCGGATCCCACCGGCGCCGGCGCGCATGCCGAGTTTTCTCGACGGCGTTGCCGCGATCCATGCGCCGCTGCCGCCAGGCCGGAGAGCCGACGGGTACACCGTCCACCTCAGCAGTTCGCGGATCAGCCCAGGGGCCGGACTCGGCGAGCACGGCTGGTATGGGAGGTGGTGGTGGCGGGTAGGGCGCATCATGCCCAACATCCCCCTGGCCGGAGTGGCGCTGCGAAGGGTGCTGACGATCGTCGACCGGACGGCGGAGGGAGCGACAGAGTTGGCGACCGCCCTTCGGATCCGCCCGGATGACGCCGCCGCGATGCGCACCGCGCCGACGGGATGCGGTGGCGCTACCTGGACGAAGTCGTCCGTTCGACGAGTTCACCGCATTCCTCGACATCAGCCAGGTGATCGGTCTGACCAGCGGCTACCTCGGCGGCCGTACGAATGTCCGGGCACGCGACGAGGTCGGAAGGCCGATTCGGCAGGTCGAACACAGCATCAGCCGGGCCCAGCCCGCCTATCTCGCGCTGTCCCCACGGCCGCATCTCTGTGTCGGGCCTCGGCTGCGCGCGGCGAGCGAGTGCTCGTCAGGTGCGGGCGCACGTTGTGCGGTTCGGCCCACCTCCCGCCCGACGCCAGACGCTCAGCGCCCACGGCGGCTGCAAAGCGACGGTGCCCCTGGGCGGAACCGAGATCCGCACCAGTGCGGACCGGCCCGCCGCCTCCCCGGCCGCGTATAGACGTTCTACCTGGTCAACGGAGGTGCAAGCGGCGTACCAGCAGCAGACGATGAACCTTCATTGCAGCCATAGCCCCAAGAAACTTGGCTGACGCCGACCGGGATCGGATAGTCGGCGAGACTGGTGTCAGTCGTGACGGTCCGGGTGAACATCCAGCCTGGGGGATAGAGTCGGAGCGTCTCGGTAAGGATCCGACCGGTCAACTCCAGCCGGAAGCAAGTCCTCATAGGCAGGTGGGCAACCGGCCAGCACCGTGTCGACGTCGGCGTGCAAACGGCGCTCGATACCAGGATGCCGGGCCAGCAGGTACAGGGCCGATGTCAGCAGGCTGGCGGTGGTATCGATCCCGGGCCCGCACTCCACGCCTCGGGCAATCGCATCCACGGAAGAACACCTTCGCCCGCTCAGCAGCGGGATGATGCGCACCGAATGCCCTAGTTCAACGCTGCGTAGTCAGCACCAAGTCAGCACGGGAGTCGGCACCCGAGTGCCAGATCACCCTAATCGCGACATTACTCCGCGCCGGATTTCTAAATCGAGTTGAGTGATACGCCGGGCCCGCAGGGACCCCTCATGGGTGCTGCCCTCACACCCCGCCCCCGAAGTGTGGTCCCCCGCCACATAGGCCCCCGACCTGCATCTTCCTACGGTGTGGCGACGCAATGACGCGCCCCTCACCCACCCGGAAGTGATGACCATGGCCACCCCCTCCCCACACGCTCCAAATCGCGTGCGCGATGCCGCGTCACCGCAGTAGCTGCGGAAGCCGCGAGAGCTGTATACCTTGTCCGCGACCACATGGTCGGGGCGGTGGCGTGGCAGGCCTGGGCCAGTGTGACGAACACGGATTCCATCCAGCAGAACTTGTGCGCAGATGCTGTCGTGGCGCCGGCCCGTGACCGGAAGAGCGAGGGGGCGGCCCCTGCCGTCGCAGGCGAGGTGGACCTTGATTGTCAGCCCTCCCCGGGACCGACCGAGGGGGTGATCGTCCGGTTCGTCCTGCCGGTGCCTCCTCCTTTTCGGCCGGTCGCGGCAGCGTGATGATGGGCCCAGACGATGGTGGAGTCGATCTGGACCACCCGGTCGATGTCACCGGCGGCGTCCGCCCGGGACTGTATCTGTCGCAGGGCCTGAGTGAACACTCCGGCGATCGCGTAGCGGCGGAAGCGGGTGTAGACCGTCCGCCAGGGCCCGTAGCGTTCCGGCAGGTCACGCCACGAGATGCCAGTACGGATCTTGTAGACCATCCCGTTGATGACCTGACGGCCTGCCACCCTGGGCCGCCCGGTGACAGCCTGCGGTATCAACGGAGCCAGCAACTCTCACTCCCAGTCGGTGTTGGCGGTTCCGGGGCGCTCTTTCCCCCACGGCGACACGGGCCTGGCCGTATGGTGGGGCTCGGTATGCGGCGGGGCCCGTACCGGGCTCGGTGCGGTTCCGCCGCTCGACGGGGGCGTGAGGGGGGGAGGGGTTGCCTGTGCGGGGTGGCTGGCGCGCCGTTCTGGTCACCACGGTGCTGGTCCTCGCGGTCTTCGCCGGTGCGCTGTCGCTGCTGAGCTGGGACCGGGCGAACCAGGTGGCCGGGGTGGTCTCCGCAGTGGTCGGCGTGGCCGCCCTGGGGGTAGGCGTCTGCGCGCTGCTGGCCCCGTCCGGGAGCACGTCCGTACAGGTGTCCAGGACCGGGCGTGCTACGGCCACCGGCGGCGGGGACGCCAACACGGGCGCCATCGGCTCCTCGTCCGCCGGTGCAGTCTCCATCGGGGAGACCGGTGACGCACGGGCGGACGGCGGCAGCGCGAACACCGGATACCGGCGGCAGGAGTAGCGGCGCATCCGATGTTCTTCCGCAGCCGCGCCGCGGTGCGCAAGTCGGGCGGATCCTCCGCCGAGGGAGCCGGGGCCTTCGCCAACAGCGGCGTGATGATTGACAGCTCCGTGCAGGTGTTCGCGGGGCGCGCCGCCGTCTCCGGCTATCTCCTGCAGGTGGAACAGGCTCTTGCCGCCGCCGACTTCCAGGGGCGTGAGAGCGAACTCGCCCAGCTGGCCGCCTTCTGCGCGCACGGTGTCCCCGCAGACCGTCCCGGTGCCGGGTACTGGCGCTGGGTGGCTCCGGCGTGGGTGGGGAAGTCAGCCCTGCTGGCGCACTTCGTCCTGCATCCTCCGCCCGGCGTCGATGTCGTGTCGTTCTTCATCACTTCCCGCATGGCCGCGCAGAACGACGCCGCGGCGTTCTGCGAGGTCGTCCAGCGGCAGGTGTACGCCTTGCTGGGCGAGGAGGAGCCGCTGAGCACCCCCGCCACGCGCGACGAGCAGATGCTGCTCGCGCTGCACCGCGCCGCACAGGGGTGTGCGGCGCGCGGCCGGCGGCTCGTGCTCGTGGTGGACGGGCTGGACGAGGACCGCGGCGTGACCGCCGGTGCCGACGGCCACAGCATCGCGGCGCTGTTGCCCCGCGTTCCCCCGCACGGCATGCGGATCGTCGTCGCTGGCCGTCCGCATCCGCCGGTACCGGGGGACGTGCCCGCGGACCATCCCCTGCGGACCACGCGGATCGACCACCGGCTGGACCCGTCCCCGCACGCCCGCGCGGCACGCTGGGACGCGGAGCGGGATCTGCTGAGACTGCGAGACGGCGGCGGGCTGGGCTGGGACCTGGCCGCTCTGACCGTCGCGGCCGGAGGCGGGCTGAGCGCACCCGACTTCGCGGAGCTGACCGGGAGCCCGGCGCGGCTGGTCGAGCGCGAGCTGTCCGCGGTGAACGGCCGCAGCTTCCGTCGCCGCTCCGGGCACTGGACGTCCGCGGGTCCGCCCGTCTTTCTCCTCGCGCACGAGGAGATCCGGCGCGGCGCGGCGGAACTGGTCACGGACCAGGAGCTGGCGGCCCACCGCAATCGTCTGCACCGGTGGGCGGACTCCTACCGGCGCGCCGGGTGGCCGGAGGGGACCCCCGAGTACCTGTTGCGCGGCTACACCCAGTTGCTGCGCGAGCAGGGGGACGTTTCCAGGCTGGTGGCGCTGGCCTGCGATACCCGGCGGCAGGAGCGGCTGTGGCGGGCGTCCGGGGCGGACCTGGAGGCGCTCAGCGCGGTGTCGGCCGTGTTCGACCTTGTGTTGACGGACGGCGGGCGCCGCGGCGATCAGGACGTGTCTGTGGCCCTGCGGCTCGCCGCCGCGCGGGACGGGCTGCACGATCGAGTGGCGCTTCTCTCCTCCGATCTGATCGCCCTGTGGGCCCGGTGCGGGCACCCGGCGCGCGCCGTTCATCTGGCCGAGTCGCAGCGCGACGCGTGGAACCGGGTGGCCGCCTTGAGCGCCATCGCCGGTGCCCTGGCCGTCGCGCGCCCAGATCAGGCGGCCGCTTTGCTCGACGGAGCGGACAGCACCGAAGATCGGGACCGCTTCCTGGCGGCGATCGCCAAGGGCCTGGCGGACTCCGGCCGGCCCGCCGAGGCCCTGCGCCGAGCCCGCCGCATCAGCAACCCGGAGCGCAGGGCGGAAGCTATCGTCGCCGCCGTGGGGGCCCTGGCCGAGGTGGGGAGGAACGCCGCGGCAGCGAAGCAGGAGGCCGGGGCCCGGGGCGCCGATGCGGTCTCTTGGGCCATGGAAGCCGTCGACACGGTCATGGCGGTGCCCAACACCGTCTCCCGGAGCACCCTGGGCGCCTCGCTGGCCGCCGCGCTCTCCCGGCTCGGCGAGCATCGCCGGGCCCTGGCGCTGGCGGAGCGTGTCGTGTCCCGTTCGGCCGATTCCCGTGACGTGGTCCGGCGTGCGCAGTACCTTGCCCTGTTCGCCCGGGGGATGTCCACGGCGCCGGGACTCGCCGCGCAGGCCGCCGAGTTCGCCGTGACGTCGGCCCGGCTGGCGGCGGACATCGACGACCCCGACGACGTGGACTGGCTCTACCCCCACGTCGCCGCGGGCCTGGAGGCGACCGGGCACCACCAGCAGGCGATCGACTTGGTCAGCCGTTTCCTGAACGATCCGGAGGACGGCCTGGTCGAGATCGGCATCGCGGCCGCGGAAGCCGGTGACCTCGACCGGGCCCTGAAGCTCGCCGAGCGGATCAAGGAACCCATCTACCGGGCGCGCGTCCTCAACGCCGCCGGCAGGATGACGGCGGGGTCCCGTGACCCGGCGCGGACGCTGGGCCTGGCCCGGCAAGCCTGCGATGCCACCGACGAGGTGCCCTACCTCCACTGGCGAGTGACGCTGTCGGCCGACACCGCCGACTTCCTGCTGCGGGCGGGCCAGGAGGAAGCCGCCCACGCCGTGGTCAAGCGGGCGACGAACGTGGCGCGGAGGGGGCGAGGGCCCGGGGTGCGCACCCTCGTCAAGCTGGCCGTCGCGGCTGGCCGTTCCGGGCAGCGGGTCGAAGCGGCTCGCCTCATCCACCGCGCCGAGCAGGCCGCCGACGCGTCCGCCGGATACGCACGCGTCCTCGAGCTCGCGGAGGTGGCCGAGGGCCTGCACCACACGGGTCGCCCCGTGGAGGGGGACGAACTCCTGCGCCGCGTAATCCACGAGAGCCGGACCCTGGCAGATCCTGGGGAGCGCTCAGAAGGCTTGGAACAGGTGGCCAAGGCATTCGGCCGCGTCGATAAACCGGACGGAGCGGCAGGGCTGGCTCGGGAGATCCTGGACCTGGCAGGCACCGCCGACAGCCCTTCCCGCCGGCGCTGGGACACGTACGCTGCCGCCCGTGCGCTCCTCGCGGCGGGCGATATCGACGCGGCGCTCGGGCTGGAGGATGACCTGCCGGAGGACGCGGTCGACGAGTTCCTCACCAGCGTCGTGAAGGAGCTCGTGGACGCTGGTGATCTGGCCGCAGCAGAGCGGATCATCGACAGGCAAGAAGACGAGCGCGGCCTCGGCTATCTCGCGGCGGGCGCCGCAGCCACGGGGGACGTCGCCCGTGCCGCCGCGCTGCTGGAGGAGATCAGCACCGCTGTCCTGCGCGAGGCGGCCACGCCGGCCGTCGTCAAGGCGCTCTGCCAGGTGGGTGCCCGCACGGCGGCCCGCGCCCTGGCCGATACCCTCACCGCGCCCGAGCACTGCGGCAAGGCGCTCGCAGCGATCGCCCAGTCGCTCGGCCCCTGCCCACAGGGGCGCCTCGTGCTGGTCGAGGCGCTGCGTCGGGGCCCGTGGGAGCAGGTGCCTGAGGAGATCGCCGGTGTGGTGCCGGAGCACCTGTCTCTCCTGGCGGGCCTCGTGCCGACGGAAGGCTATGGTCCGCGTTCAAAGATCACCAGGCCGTGGATCACGGTGGGGTGATGCGCCGTCATGAACTCACCGACCGGGAGTGAGGGTTGCTGGCTCCGCTGATACCGCAGGCTGTCACCGGGCGGCCCAGGGGTGGCAGGCCGTCAGGTCATCAACGGGATGGTCTACAAGATCCGTACTGGCATCTCGTGGCGTGACCTGCCGGAACGCTACGGGCCCTGGCGGACGGTCTACACCCGCTTCCGCCGCTACGCGATCGACGGAGTGTCCTGATGTGGCCTGTGCCCCAGCCGGATCTCGACGCCCGCACCGTCTACACCACCTGCATATCCAAAGCCCGACCAGCCAAGGTCAAGCACCGCCTGCAGGAACTCGAGGAGGAGGTGGTCGCCGCGTCGGACAAGTACGAAAGGCAGCCGCCAACGCGGCCCTGCACAGCCTCCGGCCTTGGGGTACAGCGGTACAGCGGTACAGCGGTACAGCGGTTAACGCTAAGCCCCAAGGCCGACCTCCAGCGGCGCGCACCCCGTACCGCGCGAAGCGCTCCCCGCTCCGTGGGCGTCCTGCTGGTCGGCTGCGTGCCGCGCCCGGCCGTGCAACACCCACCCTCGTACCGCAGAAAGTAGCCGTCCCACTGGTCCCCTTTCCCTCTTCTCTCCACTGGACCCGAATAGGACAACGTCGGTTCCACTTTTTGGAGTTCGGCCCGACGCGGTGTATCGCCAGGCCGGGGCGGCTTCCCGGGATGATCCGGGGCCGTGGTGCCGGGCTGTCAAGCCGGGTGCACGTGCGAACTGCGCCGTTCCATTGGCACTGGCCAGCCGTCCGACGACCGGCGCGGGATGCGGGGTGCGGGTCAGGGGCTGGATATCGATGGGGCCCTGACCCGCGTGATTCGATCTGCGGTCTCCTTTGACCGACGGGGCCGGCGACCGCTCGTTCGACATCCGTGCATCACCCGCTCGACAGCACGCTGCCGCGAAGGGGAGGCGGCGGCCTCGGTAGCCTCCCGCGCCGCCCGGTGCGGGAGCCGAACGACGCGAAGAGGCTTGACCATTGAGCAGAGACAAACGTCCGCGGATCCCGGGGGCTTCGCGGACCACGATGATGCGACGGTGGTCACGACGGTGGATCACCGTCATGACCACCGTCCTGAGCGCGGTGGC
Source organism: Streptomyces roseifaciens (assembly GCF_001445655.1). Classification (NCBI taxonomy): domain Bacteria; kingdom Bacillati; phylum Actinomycetota; class Actinomycetes; order Kitasatosporales; family Streptomycetaceae; genus Streptomyces; species Streptomyces roseifaciens. Next base: position 873,257 of record NZ_LNBE01000002.1, on the reverse strand, counting down.
GGCCCTGCTGGCCGTTCCGTTGACCGCTGCGCCGGCGCAGGCCGTGAACGGGGACGGCAGTTCGGCGTTCGCCTCGTACAACATGGACGGCACCAACAACGGCGCTCGGTGGACCTCGGAAGTGGCGCCAATGGCCAGACGGAACCCGCTGGTGGCCCTGCAGGAGGCCGGCTCCGGGCCGCCCTCGCCGGCGACCCGGGACGCCGGCGACCGCCGCACGATCGACATCGGGCCCCGCTCCCACAACCAGCCCAGTACCGTCACGTACACGCGCTGGCGGGCCGGCCGGGACGTCTACCGCTATGTGTACTTCCTGCAGACCGACGCCCGCAGGGTCAGGCTTACCGGCCAGGACGTCTGGATAGGCGGCCGGACGAACCTGGCGACCGTCAGCGACACCCCGGCCGACGAGGTCCGGGTGCTGGAGAACCCGGCCTACGACCCGGACCCGTCCGCCCCGAACGACGCCTACCGGTCACGTCCACTGCTCGGCCTGCGGTTCGGGAACACCTGGTACTGGAACACCCACGCACGCGGCGGCGACGTCCAAGGACTGCTTCGCCAGGTCCGCGACTTCGCCGCCACGGACACTGCCCACCCCAACTGGGCCCTGGTCGGCGACTACAACCTGGACATCCTCAACCGCAGCGACGCCGAGGCCCGCGACCAGTCGCTGCACCTGCGCTCCGACGAAGCCCTGCTGCGCACCAATGAACCGACGTACATCAACGGCACCAGGCTGAGTGAGCTGGACTACGCGGTCACCCACGGCCTGCCCGGCGGCTTCACCGCGACCCGCCCCGATGGCGCCGGAGCCGACCACTCGGCGGTGCTCTTCGGCCGGACGCCACCGCTGCCCCAGCCGGCCGTCCCGTCACACGCCTTCTCCATGGAGCTGTCCACACCGACCGGTGCCGTGATGCAGGAGAACGCGGACGGCACGTACGGGCTCGGTGCTCCCGGCCACGGCAACAACCAACTCTGGAACATGTACACCAGCGGCGCGTACACCCGCTTCCTCCGAGGCGCCAGCGGGAACTGCCCCTCTGTCGCACTGGACGCCCACAGGGACGTGGACTCCCGGATCGTCGCTGGACCGTGCGACGACCCGCGGGCGCGGTGGACGCTCACCGACCCGGACGAAGACGTGTGGTGGAACGAGGACAACGGCGGACCGCAGCGGTGGCGGAACGTAGCCGTCCCCGAGCTCTGCCTGACCCCGTCCAACAAACAGGTGACCGCTACGCCGTGCGCCGATGACGCCGGCCAGCTCTGGTGGGACAGCGCCGCCGAGCTGCCCAAGAACTGGCCGACGGCCGCCGGCAACGTGCGCCTGGAATCCGCCTGGCTCGACCACAGCCGACTTCGCCGCAGGGGCAACGTGTCCGGGACCGGCACCTACACCGCACCCACGCCGTCCAAGTGGTGGTGGATCTACTGGCTGCGGCAGGAGCGCATCGACTACGGCTGGAACATCGAGCAGATCAGCCCGTACGACAACCTCGTGCGCTTCAAGAGCCTGGACGGCACCAACCAGTGCCTGGGCGCTCGCGATGAGCATGCCACCTCGCTGACGGATGCCGTACTGCGGACGTGTGACGAATCGCGCGGCGTCGACGGGGCTGGCCAGCGCTGGCAGGCCGAGAACTACGCGGACGGCACCGTCCGCTATCGCAACGAAGCCAACCACCTGTGCCTGCTGGGCCCTGACGCCGACAGGGGCAACGTCCGCATCGCCACGTGCAACGACATCCCGGCCGAGCGCTGGAGGGTAGTGAACCCCTGAACTCGTGAACCCCACCGGCCCGCCCGGGCCGACGTACGGCCGGCCCAGGCGGGCCGGTTCCCCTACGGGCCCGGCCGCCTGCGGTTCCGCATTGCCCGACACCCTCGCCTGCCGGGCCCCGGGAGGGGTCAGTGGCCGCTGCGGTGGTCGTAGACGGTGAGGGACAGGGTCTTCGTCGCGGCCTGGGCACGTGCGGCATCCAGGCCCTGGTCGACCGCTTCCAGGGCTGCGGCCGCCGGACCCCGTACGGCCAGAGGCAGGCCGTCGTAGGCGGAGACCCGGTAGGCCACCGTGCGACGGGCCTCCCGCTCCTCACTCACTCACCCCGTCAAGAACGAGGGGAAAAACCGGATACCGCGTCCGCACGGGCCTTCGCCCAGACCATGGAGCACCTGACCTCCGGCCGGTCCGCAGCGTGGTCGCGTCGGCTGCGAAACGATATCGGAAACTATCTGTGGTCGTTCTATGGGGGACTCATCGACCAGCTCGCCCACCGCATCCCCCCTCCCCGCCTACCGCCGCCAGCGCGCCGTCACCATCGCCGCATACACGTGGCTCGACCTGGTCGAAGTCTCCGTCGGCATCGACCTGCCCGGAACCGTGCACCGCCTGTCCAGCTTCCGCGACCTGCGTGACGCCGCCAGCGAGTACGTCGGACTGTGCAACGACATGTGGCCCCTGGAACGGGACCAAGGGGCGGGAGGCTTCCACAACGCGATCCTCCTCGCCCAGCACCACCAGGAGCTCACGCTCCAAGAGGCCGTGGACCAGGTCAACGACGTGCTCACCGGCTGCGCCCACCTAGCGGCCCAGGACGTTGAGGTTGCGGTGCTTGAGGGGGGAGGCGGGCGATGTCCTCACCTGGGGTCTCGTGGCCCTCCGCGCGGAGCTGAGTGACGGCGGCGTCGATGTACCGGGTCGTCCAGAGCACCACGGCGTTCAAGACCAGGCCGAGCGAGCCGAGCTGGTCCTCCATCCCGTCCCTGTACGCTTGGTGGATGGCGCCGCGCTTGCCGTGGCACACCTCCCGGGCCAGCTTGTGCCGCGACTCCTGCACGGTGAGCTGCCGGTTCATCTGCCGCCGGTAGGTGTCATCGACCGGGTCCACCATCCGCAGCAGGTGCTCGGTCTTGGCGATCCGCCCGTACTCGGCGAACGCCTGTCCTAGCGGGGTGGGGTGGCCCTCGCGGCCGAACATCCGCAGCAGGTCGTAGGCGCGGCCCTGGTTGGTGACCAGGGAGCCCGCGACCCGGAGCATGTCCGGCCACCACGTGGCGATCTTCTTCAGGGTTCACCCGGTTCCGCGCGAGCGGCTCCAGCACCCCGTACGTCCCCGTCTCCACTCCGGGCATCGTCGCCCGCCAGAACCGCTGGTCGTCCAGGTCCTTGAAGCGGGGGCTGAGGTTGTAGCCCAGGATGCGGAAGATCCCGAACACAATGTCGGAGTAGGAGGCGTTGTCGGTGGCCACCATCTCCGGCTTCACCCCGCCGTCCAGATTCAGCAGCGCGTCCAGGATGTGCAGGGAGTCGCGCGCGGCGTGCCCGGCACGCCCATCTGCCCGATCCCGGCGACCTGGTCGTTGACGGCGTTGAGCCAGGTGATGCCGCGCTTGAACCCGAAATACTTCGGCGACGGCGCGGAGCTGATGGTCCGCACCGGGACCACGAACCGCAGCCCGTCGACCGAGGCCAGCAGCCCATCCCCCAGCACGCGACGATCGCCACCTCGGACTGGGCCTTGATCAGCATCGCGTTCGCCGCGGCGATGGTGTCCGCGCGCAGGTAGAACTGGTCGACGTGGACCAGGCGGGCACGGATAAGGGCCTCGTAGCCGGGGTTGGTGACCGGGGTCATGCCGATGTTGCACGCCTCGCTCACCAGCAGCGCGACGACCGAGGTGGTGAGGTCCTTCATCCGGGTGGTGCCGTCCCCCAGGTGAACGAAGGCGTCGAGGAACTCAGTCCAGAAGTGGACCTCGAACAGCAGGTCCGGCAGGTCGATCTTCGGGAGCATCTTCTCGACTCACTCGCGCAGCCAGGCCAGCGACTTGGGCTCACCGAGTTCGCCCAGTTTCTCCACGTTCAGCTTCACCCGGCCGTTCGGCAGGACGTCGAGGGACACCCTCGCGTCCTTGCCCGCCGACTCCAGACGCTCGACCATCTGTTTCCAGCCCGCGTCCAGGGCCCGCACCAGCTCCTCCAGGTGCTCCTGCACGGGCATGTCCAGGCTCAGCCCGGCCAGCACGTCCTCGCGCACCGCGTCCCACGCCGCCCCGTCCAGGAGCCGGGCCCTCGGGTCGGACCAGCGGTGCGAGGGCGAGGCGGCACCAGCTTGTCGTCGACCTCGCGCGGCAGCAGCGGCTTGTCCTTCACCCGCCGCCGGGCCAGCGCGGGCAGCCGCTTAACGATTTAGCTGACGATACATCAGGAAAGTCAGCATCAGCACCGCCACCGACCTCCAGAGTCCGCCAGAGCACGCCAAGATCAACCACTAGCTCCACCGCGGCTGACCAGAGCCAACAGGTCAGCAAAGGGTGAGCAAGGGCCACACGCCGGTCCCCCCGCACTGCTACGACCTACAGGCCCACTTCAACTGCGGACGCGTCGAAGACGCGAGCAGAGGGCAGTGGTGCAGCACCGGCTCGTTCCTGGTCGGCGTCGCAGGCCCCGGCTCTGACGTGTCAGGGGGTGTGCTCCTCTCCGAGAACGGCCTTGCCCAGTTCGGGCGTGAACTGAAGGTATTCGTACTCGACGCCGCCCGGGTGGCGGGCCAGGAAGACCATTCCGGCGGGGCCCTCGAAGGGCGGCATCGTCAGCTCGGCGCCGTGGCGCAGCACCGTCTCCCGGGTCTCGTCGAGGTCGTCGACGATCACCGGGCCGACCGTGCCGCGGTAGCGGTCCATCGCCTCCTGGGGCCCGGACAACACGCAGAAGCCGCCGGTGAAGGCGATGTCGAAGCGGCGGAACCGCACCCGCAGGTCAGGCTCGGCACCGACCAGTTCGCCGAGGACCGCCAAGGCGGCGTCCATGTTGGGGGTGAGTACACGGGAGTAGGTTTTGAGGATCACGGGTCTGCCTTTCGGGTCAAGAACGTTCTTCTGACGTCTTCGGGGATTCAGGAGGCCGCTACGGCGTCCGTCACGGGTGCGTCTCGCAGCACCGCGAGGGCCTGCCGGGCCACGAGGTCGGTCTCGCGGAAGCCCAAGGCGTTCGTGCGGGGCCTGCTGAAGGCACCTGCGATGCGCAGGGTGGTGTGCGGCCCCAGCGCGAACAGCCGCGGATCAGTCTCGCCGGCGCCGTCGATGACCCGGCCGCCGATGCCGGAGGTGTGGATGCGGCCGGTCGGCACCGTGCCACCGCCGGTGAGCACCTCCATGCCGAGTCGGCCCCGGCGGTGCAGGGCGCGCACCAGGGGGTTGGTGGTGTGCTGGATGTCCGGTCCGGGCAGCCAGGCGTCGACGAGGGTGTCCGCCACGACCGTTCCGGACGCGAGCGGGCTGCCGCCGAGGAAGCGGCCGCCCCGCTCGTCGGGCTCCACCCGCATGTCGGGTCCGACGAACGACACGATCCCCGCACGCTCCAGGGCGAGCAGCTCGCGCAGCCGCGGGGCGGGCGGGCCGCTGCCGAGATGGCTGAAGAAGCTGAACCACCAGCCGTCGACGTCCTCGACCTGGGAGGCGGCGTCCAGCTTGCCGGTGGCCGCGGCCAGCGACATGTGCCGGAAGACCGACAGCATCGCCGTGAGGGCGCCGAGGTCGGCGCTGTACTGCGGGTCGGCGCACCGGGCCAGCACCGCCTCGACGTGGGCGCGCACCTGTCCGGCCGGCCCGCCGGCGGCACGGAGCCCGGTGAGCGGGCGGTCCAGCCGGTCGAGGTCAAGCCGGTCGCGCGCCTCGGGCACGGCCTCCTCCAGCAGGGCGGTCATCTCACCGCTCGCCCAGGACGGCCCGGCGTAGCGCTCGGCGAACTCCTCGAACGGCATCCGTACCCGTTCCGGGTGGCCGGTGAACAGCTCGGTGTAGTACCCCCAGCCGATCTCCTTGGCCACCATCGGCCACAGATCGGGCCAGAACCGTACGGGGGCGGGCCGCCGCGCGAGCCGGTCGATGTTCTCGGGGGTGAAGAACCGGGGCAACTGGGCGGGTTCGCCCTGCAGCGCGTACCCGGCCTTCGGCCGGTAGGGCACGCCACGGCGGGAGCCGACGTGCAGCATCGGTTCGGCGCCGGACGGACGGTAGGTCAGGGTGCCATCGTTCGCGCTGTCGAACCGGCCGCCACGGCCCTCGGTGAGCAGCGCCAGCAGGTCCATGAACGCCAGGCCGAAGCCCCGTACCAGGACGGTCTCGCCGGGGGCTATGTCCGAGAGGTCGACGTCGGCGGTGTACGCGGGCGGGTAGTACTTGCCGCCGTGGCGGCGGGCGAACTCCGCGGTTTTGCGCCCGGATGCGCCGGGCTCGGCGTCCAGGTGCCCCACGGTGAGCACGACGGCATCGGCCCGCAGCGGTTCCGGCTCGTCCCGCAGCACGAGCATCTGCTCGCCACCGTCCCCCTCGGTAAGGTCGAGGGCTTGGGTGACGTGCACGCGCACCTCGACCGTGGCGGGGCGGGTGTCCAGCACCCGCCGGAAGCACCAGCGCAGGTACGCGCCCTGCAGGCGCCGTGTGTGGAAGGTCGTGGGAGTGCCCGTGCGCACCTCCTCCGCCAGGTCGGGCGGGACGTCGGCGTCCAGCTCTCCCGCCCGCACCTGTGCGACCCACTCCGCCAGCGACGGGCCCGGCCGCGTGGGCCCCTCGCACTGCACGGTGTCGTCGGTGAACATGGTGACGTCCTGTGCTCTGGAGTTCATGAGCAGCAGGGACGACTGGTCGTCGCGCCAGACCCGGCCCCCGCCCGGTGGGTGGGGGTCGACGAGGTGTACGACGAGGCGGCGGTCGCCGAGCAGTTCCGGAGCGCTCGCGCAGACGCGTTCGAGCACCCCGATTCCCTTGGGGCCGGCGCCGACGACGGCGAGGACGGCCGGGCGCAGCGGTGTCATGCGGACTCCACTCGTGGGCTGGTCGGCGGAACCGTTCGCGCGCCGGGCGCGGAGGGCGGGTCGCCGCTACGGCGCCCGGTCGCGGAGAGCAGTTCCTTGGTGTACGGGTCGCGCGGGCGGGCGAACACCTCGGTCGCCGCCCCCGCCTCCACCACCCGGCCACCGCGCATGACCAGCATCCGGTCGCTGATGTGGTGGATGACGCCGAGGTCGTGGGAAATAAACAGCATGGCGACGCCGAGGTCGTGCTGCAGCGAGGTCAGCAGATCGAGGATCTGCCCCTGTACCGTCACATCGAGCGCGGACACCGGCTCGTCGCACACGATGACCTCCGGGGCAGGTGCGAGCGCCCGGGCGATGTCGACGCGCTGGCGCTGCCCGCCGGAGAGCTCCCGCGGCCGTCTGCCCAGCACGCCGGCCGGCAGGCCGACCTGGTCGAGCAGCTGCACGACCCGGGCGCGGCGCGCGGCACCTTTCAGGGGCACCGCCTGGCCGATCAGGCGCTCGACGGTGAGCCGGGGGTCGAACGAGCCCAGCGCGTCCTGGTGGATCTGCTGGATCCGCCGGCGCTGCTGCCGCCTGCGGCGTTCGGGGATGCCGCTCCAGGGCTGCCCGTCGAAGCGGACCGATCCCCCGTCCGGCTCCTCCAGGCCCAGCACCATGCGCGCGGTGGTGGTCTTGCCGGATCCGGACTCGCCGACGACCCCCAGCACTTCGCCGGCGCGCAGTTGGAAGGAGACCTCGCGGACGGCGTCGTGCAGGTCCCCGTCGGAGGAACGGAACCGCTTGGTGAGGCGATCGGCCTCGACGAGGACCCGGCCCGTCGGCGGGGCCGCCGTGACCGTCCGGACGGGCGGGGCCGTCACCCGGGGCAGCGGGTGCCAGCACACGAACTCGTGTCCGGGGCCGGCTTCGGCCGTCCCGGGCAGCTCGCGGGCGCAGCGCGCGTCGGCGGCCGGGCAGCCGGCCGCGAAGGAGCAGCCGGCCGGTTCGGGGGTGTGCCCGGCGGGGGCCGCTGCCGACAACCGGGTGCCCCGGCTCTCTCCGGTCGGAGCCGCCGCGAGCAGCGCCCGGGTGTAAGGGTGCCGCGGGTGGCGCAGGACCTGCCCGGTCGGCCCGCGCTCGACGATCCGCCCGCCGTGCATCACGGCCACGCGGTCGGCGGCCCGGGTCACCACGGTCAGGTCGTGGCTGATGAGCAGGATCGCCATGCCGGAGGCCCGCAAGGTACCCAGGAGGTCGAGGACCTGGGCAGCGACAGTGGCGTCCAGTGCCGTCGTCGGCTCGTCCGCGACCAGCAGTTCCGGACGCCCGGCGACGGCCGACGCGATCAGTGCCCGCTGCCGCAGGCCCCCGGACAGCTCGTGCGGGTACTGTCGGGCGCGGCGGGCGGGTTCCGGCACACCGACGTCCTCCAGCAGCGAGAGCACCCGGGCCCGTGCCGCGGGGCGCCGGACGTCGTCGTGGGTGCGTACGGCCTCGGCGACCTCCGCGCCGACCCGGCGCAGCGGGTCCAGGGCGGCCATGGCGTCCTGCAGGACCAGCGAGATGCGCCGTCCGCGTACCGTCCGCCACCGCGACTCGTCGAGTCCGAGCAGGTCCAGATCGCGGAAGGCCAGCCGCCGGGCGCTGACGCGGGCCCGGGCGCCGGTCAGGCCGACGAGCGTGCGGGCGGTGGCGCTCTTGCCGGATCCGGACTCGCCGATGAGCGCGAGGCACTCCCCCGGCCCGATGTCGAAGGAGACGCCGCGCACGGCGTGCACGCGTTCGGCACCTTTGCCGAACACCACCTCGAGGCCGTCCACGACCAGGTGCGGTGGGCTGGCGGGGTTCACAGGTCATTCCTCCCGGTGAAGCGCGACCGCAGGCGGCGGCCGGCGACGTTCACGGCGATCACGGTCAGGGTCACGGCCGCCCCGGGGAAGACGTCGACCCACCAGGCGACGGCGAGCACGTCCTTGCCGTCGGAGAGCATCGCGCCCCAGTCGGCGGTGGGCGGCTGCACCCCGAGGCCGAAGAAGCTCAGGGCGGACGAGTACAGCAGCGAGGTGCCGAACCCCACCATGGCGAAGACGATCAGCGGGCTCACCACGTTGGGCACGATGTGCCTGCCGATCACGGCAGACCGCCGCAGACCGAGGGCGGTGGCCGCCTCCACGTATCCCGAGCGGCGCACCACCAGCACCTCGGCGCGGACCAGCCGGGCGTAGAGCGGGACGAACGGGATCGCCACGGCGACCGCCACGTTCACCGTGCCCGGCCCGAGGACCGCGATGACCAGCAGTGCCAGCAGCAGCGAGGGGAGGGCCAGCAGCACGTCGGTCACGCGCATCAGGACCTGGTCGAGGAGGCGGCCGCCGAGCCCGGCCAGCAGTCCGAGCGCGGCGCCGCAGACGACCGCCAGGCCGGTGGCCAGCACCCCGAGCACCAGTGCGGGCCGGGTGCCGTACAGCACCCGGGTGAAGACGTCGCGCCCCAGCTGGTCGGTGCCGAACCAGTGCGCGGTGCTCGGCGGGCGCAGCACGTGCGCCAGGTCCGTCGCGTTCGCGCCGGTGCCGGTGAACAGTCCGGGGTCGATCGCCACCAGGACGATCAGGGCCGGCAACAGGGCGACGGCGGCCTTCGCGGGGTGCCGGATCGTCCTTCTCGCGGGCGCGGCACCCACCGGGGTGGTGTCCAAGGTACTCACGCGGCGGCCTCCTTGACGCGGACGCGGGGGTCGACGGCGAGGTGCAGCAGGTCCACCAGGGCCGAGGTCACCACGAACACCCCGCTGGACAGCACGATCACGCCCATGATCACGGGGAGGTCGCGGGTGGTGACGGCCTGCAGGACCAGGGCTCCGATGCCGGGCCTGCCGAAGACCGTCTCCACCGGTACGACTCCGCCGAGCAGCGAGCCGACCAGCCAGCCGGTCAGTGTCATCAGCGGCACCGCGGCGTGACGGTAGGCGTGCCGCAGCAGGACGGCGGTCCGGCTGAGCCCCCTGGCCCGCGCGGTCACCGCGAACGGCTCGGCCAGGGCCGTCTCCAGACCCTCCCGGAGCACCTGGGAGAGGATCCCGGTGACCGAGAGGGCCAGGGTGATCGCGGGCAGCACCAGCGCGGACAGATCCCGCGCGCCCGCCACCGGGAAGATCCGCAGCTGGAACGAGAAGACGCTCAGCAGCACGATGCCCACCCAGAATTGCGGTGCGGCGGTGATGACGAGCTCGGCGGTGGAGACCGCCCCCCGCACGGTCCGGGATCTGCCCGCGGTGGCGACCGCGGCCAGCGAGGCCGCCAGCAGGGCCAGCAGGAGACCGGCCGCGGCCAGCTCTGCGGTGGGCCAGAGTCTGCTGCCGATCAGCTCGCCGACGGGCTGCTGCAGCTGGTAGGACTCGCCCAGCCGGCCGTGCGCGAGGTCGTTGAGGTAGCCGAGGTACTGCACCGGCACGGGACGGTCGAAGCCGAAGTCCGCGCGCACTTGCTCACGCAGCGCCGGCGTCGCCATCGTGTTCGGCCCGAGCAACCAGTCCACGGGGTCGCCGGGCAGCGACTGCAGGGCGAGGAAGCCCAGCGTGGCCGCTCCCCAGACTACCGCGACCGCCGCGAGCAGCCGCTTGCCCACCGCCCGTGCCGCAGCGCCTGCCCGTGCCGCGCCGGCCCGTGCCGGCGCGGTCCGGGCCGGCGCCGGTGCAGCCTGTTCCGGTGCGGTCTGTGCTGGTTGACGTGTCGTTGCCATCATGCCTTCCAGGCCCCGTGGAACATCAGCCACGCGTTCACGTCGAAGGCGACGCCGTGCACGTCGCGGGAGAAGCCGTTGATGGACGCGGGAACGTAGAGCGGGAGCACGGCGCCGAGGCGCAGCACCCGCTGCTGGGCCCCGGCGTAGGCGGCACCGCGCACCGCCGGGTCCGCGGTGGCGGCGCCGGCGTCGGTGCTGCGGTTCACGGCGGCGTCGTCGAGGAGCGACACGTCGGTGCCGGCGGGCGGCCGGTGCGCTCCGTTGAAGAACAGCCGCAGCAGGTCCGGGTCGGCCCCGGCCCAGCTGACGCTGAACAGGTGGTACTTGCCCGCGGCCAGCTTCGCGTTGTATTCGCCGGCGGTCAGGTTCGGGTGCAGCACCTCGATGCCGATGCGGGCCAGGTCGGCCTGCACGGCCTGGTCCAGCAGACCGCGCTGCTGGCGGCCGGCGCCTGCGGGCAGGGCGGGCCAGTACAGGGTCAGCCGCCGCCCGGCGCGGGTGCGGTAGCCCTGGGCGTCGCGCCCGGTCCAGCCCGCCTGGTCGAGCAGGCGCCCGGCAGCCACGGGATCGTGCCGCAAGGAGCCGTTGAGGGACGGGTCGTAGAACGGGGTGGCCGGTGACAAGGGGCCCCAGGAGCGCTCGTACTGGCCGAAGTAGACCGCTCCGACGTCGAGGCCGACGTTGACGCCCTGCTGCACGGCCAGGCGCACCCGCTGGTCGTCGAGCGGCGCCGCGGTCGTGTTCAGGTGGATGCCGTAGGTCGCCCCGGGCTGGTCCCTGCGCATCAGGGACAGGTTCGAGTCCGCCTCCAGGGTCTTGACCCGGATCGGAGGGATGCTCCGGGCGCCGTCGATCTGACCACTCGACAGCGCCCCGACCCGGGTGGAGTCCTCCGGGAGGATCCGCAGGACCACGGAGCGGAGGCGGGCCGGGCCCTGGTGGTCCGCCGTGCCGGGCGCCCAGGCGTAACGGGGGTTACGGGTCAGCACGATGCTCTGGCCCTGGGTGTAGCGGGTGAAGGCGAACGGCCCGGTCCCCACGTCCGCCGGCCCGCCCGCGCACAGCTCGCCCGCGCGCTCGGCCAGCACTTTCGGCGAGTAGAACCCGAGGTAGGGCGTGCCCGCCGCGCGCAGGAACGACCCGAACGGCCGGGAGAAGTCGACCCGCGCGGTGTGGCTGTCGACGACGGTGGTGCCCGCGTAGGGACCCATCAGGTTCACCGCGTACTGCGACTTGGTGCCGGGCGCGACGATGTGGTCGAAGTTGGCCTTCACGGCTTCGGCGGTGAACGGAGTGCCGTCGGTGAACGTCACCCCGTGCCGGAGGTGGAAGGTGTAGCTGGTGAAGTCCGGCGACACCGTCCACGACGTGGCCAGCCACGGGTGGAAGCCGTGTCCGGCGTCCTCGGACACCAGGGAGTCCAGCACGTTGCGCTGGATCTCCGCCGCGCTGTCGGCGGAGGTGGCGTGCACGTCGAAGCAGGCCGGCACGGCGTCGATGCCGAAGGTCAGCGTGTCCCCGGCATCCGGTGCGGCGGAACCGGAACCGGCCCGCCCGCCGGCACCGCAGCCCGCGACGAGCACGGCAACCGCCACGACGGCGGCGCCGATGCGGGGCAGCCTGTGCGAGCGGACGGGACAGGCTCCCTCGTTCCGGTCATTCGGCATGCGTGGCGCCGAGCCATGTCCGCGCGGTGGACACCACCGCTGCACCGTCGGTGTCGGCGAGCTTGCCGGCCACGAAGTCCTCCGAGAACGGCGAGGTCTGCACGCGGAACGGCGGCGCCGGGTCGGTCAGTACGTCCAGCACGATCGCGGCGACCTCCTGCGGGGTCTGCACCGCCGAGGCGATCATGCGGGGGACGTGCTGGAGGTAGTTGCGGAAGGCGGGCCCGTAGTCACCGGCGCCGGCCAGCATCGCGGGTCGGTCGACGGGGATGTTGGCCACGAAGGACGACGACACCGGGCCCGGCTCGATGACGGACACCCTCACTCCGACCTCGGCGGCCACGGGCGCCAGGCTCTCCAGGTACACCTCCGTCGCGCCCTTCGAGGCGCAGTAGGGCTCGTTGAACGGCTGCCCGGCGACCCCGTAGGCGCTGCCGACCGTGACCAGCCGGCCCCGGCTGGCCCTCAGGTGGGGCAGGGCCGCCTGGGTGACCGCGATGGTGCCGAAGAAGTTGACTTCGAAGGCGGCCCGGATCTGCTCCATCGACAGCAGTTCCAGGGTGCCGACGCTTCCCACGCCCGCGTTGTTCACCACCGCGTCCAGCCGGCCGTACGCCGCCAGCACCTCCGCCACCGTTCCGGCGATGGACGCCTCGTCGGTGATGTCGAGGCGGCGGACGTCGAGTTCGACGCCCGCCTCGCTCGCGGCCGTCCGCAGGGCGTCGGCGCGCCCGGGGTCGCGCAGCGTCGCCACGACGGTGAACCCCGCCCCGGCGGCGGCGACCGCGGACGCCAGCCCGATCCCGGACGACGTTCCGGTCATCAGCACGACGCCGCACGCCGGCCCAGCCTTGTCCTTCATGTCTTTTTCCACCCTCATCTGACGTCGTGCAGAAATGCACGCCCGGGCCGTACCGGATTACGCAATGAAAAGAAAACAATTTGCACGGCCGACGCTAACAAGGCGCCCCGGAAGGCGACCACCCCAGATCGATTCCGTTAAGGATGCGTCTTGGCCCGGAAAAAATAGGGGTCCCACTGGGGTTGCCCGGACCCGGCCACGGCCACGGGCCTGGCACCCGGGTCCGCAAGGCGCCCGGCAACCGCCCACCAACACCTGCCCTACAGGCGGTAAAGGCATAACAAAAAACCGGACGACCGATATAAAAACCACCCGGGCAGAATCCGCAAAAAGGGACCCAATGCAGCCGGTGTAACGTGAAACATGTGCCCTTGTGACCTTAGTTACAGGCGCGTTCACGCCGCGCTTGCTACCGTCTCGGAGTAGTTTTTACAAGCCCCCGCATTCAGCGGATATACGGTGCCTGGCCCACTCGGGCACCACCGGATGCGCGTGAATCTCCGCGCGGGGCTGGGGCTCCCAGAACAACGGCGTTCCGGGGCCGCCCGCTTCACGACTTTGGCTGAACGGGGGTTCCAGGTGCTGGTGGAACGTGAAGCGCAGCTGAGTGCGCTCAACGACCGGCTACGGCAATGCGCAGCAGGAAGGAGCGGGATCTCACTGATCAAGGGCCCGGTCGGCGGGGGCAAGACGGCACTGCTGAAGTCGTTCCTCGAGCAGGTGGAGGCCCAGGGCGGGATGGTCCTGGAGGCGGTGGCCACCCAGCGGGAGATGGACGTGCCCTTCGGCGTCCTGGACCAGCTCTTCCGCGGCCTGCCCTGCTCGGCCGAACAGCGCAGGCTGCGCGCGCTGCTGGACGACAGCGCTTCCCGGCTGTCCGACTCCCTGGAGAGGGCCGGCACGGAGTACCTGCGGAACCAGGCGAACCAGCAGCTGTGGGCGGGCGTGCAACAGCTCTCCACGGAGGTGCCCGTGGTGATCGCCGTCGACGAGCTGCACTTCGTCGACCTGCCCTCACTGGAGTCGTTGCTCTACTTCGCCGCCCAGCTGCGGTCAGCGCGGGTGGCCGTCGTGGTGACCCAGACCGACCGCCCGCTCTGTTCGAGCAACCGGGAGCGGACGCTGCTGGTGACGGAGCTGCTGCGGCAGCCCTGCTTCAGCCTCCTGCGCGCGGACCCGCTGTCCGTCGACGGCGTGGCCGAGCTGCTCTCCGACCGCACCGGACTGGTGGTCAACCGCACCGCGGCCGCGTCCTGGCACCGCGTCGCGGGCGGCAGCCCGTTCCTGCTCAAGGCGCTCCTGGAGGACCGCCTCGTGGCCGGACCGGAGCCCGGCCTCACCCAGTTGGGCGAACCGGTGGTCGGCGACGAGTTCGCCAGGGCCACGCTGGCCTGCCTGCACCGGGGCGGCAGGTGGTTCCTCAGCATCGCGCGGTCTCTGGCGGTGCTGGCGGAGTCGGAGTCGTGCGACCTGCTCGGCGACCTGCTCCACGACACCGCGGAGAGCACCGGCAACATCGTCCGGGCGATGAACGCGGCGGGCATCCTCGAGGCCGGGCACTTCCGGCACCGGGACACGCGGTCGCTGGTGCTCCACGAACTGCCCCCCACCGACCGCGCCGAGCTGCACCGCCGGGCCGCCGGCCTGCTGCACGAGGTCGGCGCGGAACCGCAACGGATCGCCTTGCACCTGGTCGCGGCCCGGTCCACCGACCGGCCGTGGGCGCTGCCCACCCTCATCGAGGCGGCACGCGAGCAGTTGCACCGCGGTGACGTCGAGTCCGCCGCGCAGTTCCTTCGGCTGGCGGAGAGCGCCTGCGAGAGCGAGGAACAGCGCATTGACGTGGCCGTCCTGCGCATCCAGGCCGAGTTCCGCGTCAACCCGGCGGAGGCGATGCGGCAGCTGGGGATGGTCACCTGCGCGGTGCGCGTGGACCGGATGCGCCACGACCAGATGATCGCCCTGCTGCGCCCGCTGCTGTGGCAGGGGAACCGAAAGGCGGCGGCACTCATCCTGGACCGACTCACCGATGCGTCCGACCGGCTCGACGACCGGACCGCGGCCGAGCTGTTCATCATCCGCAGGTGGCTGAGCACCGCGCAGCCGCGGTTGCTGGCCGCCGCGCGTGCCCCGGAGAAGCAGCTCCCGGAGGGGGCCCGCTCGATGGTGGTGGCCGACCCGACGGCGCAGGGAGCCGCCCTGCTGGGCGAGGTGCTCACCAACGGTCCCGACGAGGGCACCCCGAAGGCCGCGCAGTGGCTGATGGAGACCACGCCTCTCGGCGACGGCACCCTGTGCCCGATCCAGTCGGCGCTGCTCGCCCTGGTCTACGCCGACCGCCTCGATCTGGCCGAACAGTGGTGCGAGTCGTGGTTGCGCGAAGCCCTCGCCCGCCGGGCGCCCACCTGGCAGGCGCTACTCATGTCCACGCGGGCCGAGATCGCTCTGCGCCGCGGCGACCTGTCGACCGCCCGCCGCTACGGGTGGTCGGCCCTGAACCTCATCCCGCGCCCGGCGTGGGGCGTGTGCATCGGGTCGGTGGTGGCCAACCTGATGCACGTGGCCACCTCGCTCGGCGAAGCCGACGCCCCGGGGCTGCGGATGGCCGACGTGCCGGACGGCTTCTTCGAGACCCGCTCGGGCATCCAGTACCTCTACGCCCGCGGACGGCGGCAGCTGGATGCGAACCGGCCGCAGCCCGCGCTGGACGACCTGCTCACGTGCGGGCGGCTGATGCGCGACTGGGGCATCGACCTGCCCGCCTTCGTTCCCTGGCGCACCGACGCCGTACGGGCACTGCTGAAGCTCGGGCACGTGGACCGGGCCCGCGAGCTCGCGGAGGAGCAGCTGACCCGGCCGGCGGTCCGTCAGCCGCGGGTACGGGGCATGGCGCTGCGCGCTCTGGCGGCCACCCAGGAGGACCTGCGCGAGCGCGAGAGCACCCTGCTGTGCTCGCTGGACGCGCTGGAGGGCGGCGGCGACCGCGTGCAGCTGGCATACGCCCTCAGCGACCTGGCCGACACGCAGCAGCTGCTCGGTGAGCGCGGGCACGCCCGCACCTCGGTGCAGCGGGCGCTCGGCATCGCGGTCGAGGGCCGGCTGGAACCGCTGCTGCGCAAACTGGCCGGCGGCGCTGGCCCGGTGGGGGCCCGGATGCCGGTCGTGCCGTCTCCGCGGCCGTCGGAGGGGGGCGGAGTGTTCGAGCACGCCCTGAGCGCGGCCGAACGCCGGGTCGTGGTCCTGGCGGCCGAGGGCCGGACCAACCGGGAGATCGCCGAGGAGCTGTACATCACGATCAGCACCGTGGAGCAGCACCTGACCCGCGCCTACCGGAAGCTGCAGGTCAAGGGCCGGGCGGATCTGGCGTCCCTGAACCTCGTCGACCACGCCGTGCGCACGGGCCTCGTGCGTGCCGGGGACCGGAGCGGCTGAGCCCGGCCGGGGGCGGGGGGCGGCACCGCGCGGGTGCCGCCCCCCGCCCCCTTCGGCGTGTGCCGTCATCCGCGCCCGGTGAGGGAGTCGAGCCACGCCACCACGGCGGCCGCCGTGGTCACGGAGTGGTCCTCCAGCACCGAGAAGTGGTCGCCGGCGACGTTCGCGGCGCGGTGCGGCAGCGGCCAGGAGGCCCGCCAGTCCCGGTCCCCGGGCATGCCGGGCAGCGGGTCCCGCGCCCGCAGCAGCAGGGTGGGAGTGCGCACCGGTGACGGCCGCCACGGGCCGAGGACCGTGAGGTAGGCGCCCATCGTGGTCAGGCCCGCCTCCCCGAGCGCGAGGTCGAACCGGTCGACCATGCCCAGCATGCCGGTCATCAGGGCGGGCAGCCACCAGTCCATCTCGGGGTTCGCGGGGGTGTCCACCGGATAGGTGTCGACCATCACCAGGCCCGCCGGAGTGCGCCCGCGGCGCTCCAGCTCCTCGGCCACGGCGTGCGCCACGCACCCGCCGAGGGACCGGCCGACGAGCGCGACAGCACGGTCACCGGCCAGTTCGGTGACCGCGTCGGCCTGCAACCGTACGAAGGTATCCATCGAGTCGGGCACCGGGGCGCCCGCCCCGTACCCGGGCGCTGGGATGACGAAGGTGTCGTGCAGGCCGCTCAGGGCGGGGCCGAACCGGGCGTACTCGTGCGGGCCCGACAGTGCGGTGAGCGCCGGGAAGCACGCCAGCACCAGGTCGCTGCCGCCCGTTGCCAGCCGCACCGGCGCCTGGGCGTGTGCGGCCCGCTCGCGTGCGGTGAACCGCGGGCGCAGCGCCGCCGAGGCGGCCAGCACCTGGTTCGCCGCCGAGGCGTCCGCCGCGCACACCTTGAGGTAGACCGCCGCCAGCGCGTCCTGCGCCGGCGGTGCCGCGGTGCCGGCCGTCCGGTCGCGTACGCCCGCGGTCAGGAAGCCGGCCAGCGCCCGGGGAGTGGGGTGGTCGATGACCAGCGATCCCGGCAGGGACAGCCCCGTCCCGGCCGCCAGCCGCTTGCGCAGTTGCAGTGCGCTGAGCGAGTCCATGCCCAGCTCGGCGAACGCGGTGTCCGGGTGGATCTGTTCGTCCGGCGCGTGGCCGAGGACGGCGGCGCTCTCGTCGACGACCAGGTCCAGCAGTGCCGCGGCGCGCACCGGCTCGGGGGCGTCGTCGGCAACAACCTCCCGTGCGGGCCCGGCGGGCGCCGCGGTGGTGCCCGGCCGTGTGGGCGCGGCGTCCCCGCCGAGCCAGTAGCGGCGGCGCTGGAAGGCATAGCCCGGCAGCGTGACCGGCGGTGCCTCGTGGCCGAGCACTGCGGCCCAGTCGACCGTCAGGCCGCTGACGTGGGCCGCGGCCACGGCCGCGAGCAGCGTGGCCGCCTCGGGCCGGCCCCGGCGCAGGGCCGGTGCCAGCAGCGCGGGCTCCGTCTCAAGGACTTCCCCGGCCATCCCGGTCAGCACGGCGTCGGGGCCGACTTCGAGGAACCGGGTGACCCCGGCCTCGTGCAGGGCCTGCACCGCGTCGGCGAAGCGGACGGGCTCGCGGACGTGGTCGACCCAGTAGTCCGCGCTGCCGATCTCCTCGGCGGTGACGACCTTCCCGGTCAGGCCGGAGGCTACCGGAACGGCCGGTGCGGCGAAGACGATCCGCCCGGCCACCTCGCGGAACCCGGCGAGCATGCCGTCCATCCGGTGCGAGTGGAAGGCGTGACCGACCTTCAGGCGGGAGGTGCGGCGGCCGAGCGCGGCGAAGCGCTCGGCGAGCCGCAGGACCGGCTCCTCGTCGCCGGACACGACCACCGACCGCGGCGAGTTGACCGCCGCGATGCCCACCCCCGCAGGCCCGTCGGCCAGCGCCTCCCGGACCTCCGGTTCGCCGGCCTGCAGCGCGACCATCGCCCCGCCGGACGGCAGGCGCTGGATCAGCCCGCCCCGCGCCGTCACCAGCTCGGCCGCGTCCGGCAGCGAGAGGACCCCCGCCACGTGCGCGGCGGCCAGCTCGCCGATCGAATGGCCCGCCACCAGGTCCGGCCGCAGGCCCCAGGACTCCAGCAGCCGGAACAGCGCCACCTCGACCGCGAACAGGGCCGGCTGGGTGAACTCCGTCCGGTCGAGCACGTCACCGTGGCCGGGAGAGAGCACGACCTCCGCCAGGGGCGGTCCGGGAAGGTGCTGGTCCAGTTCCGCGCATACGGTGTCGAAGGCGTCGGCGAACACCGGGTAGGCCGCGTGCAGTTCCCGGCCCATTCCCGGGCGCTGGCTGCCCTGGCCGGTGAACAGGAAGGCCAGCTTGCCGCCCGGCTTCGCGGAGCCGCTGAGCACGGTGCCCGTCGGCCGGCCCTCGGACAGGGCCGTGAGCCCTGCGTCGAGCTCCTCCCGGGTCCCGGCGATCACGACGGCCCGGTGGTCGAGGTGGGTCCGCCGGGTGGCCAGGGTGTGCGCGGCGGCGGCCAGGGGGCCGTCCGCCACGGACGGGCGCAGGCGGTTCGCCTGGGCGCGCAGAGCGGCGGGCGACTTCGCCGAGAGCAGCCACGGGCGGGCCACCGCTTCCTCGGTGACGGCCGGGGTGTCCGTGGCGGGGGGCTGTTCGAGGATGAGGTGGGCGTTGGTGCCACTGATGCCGAAAGCGGAGACGGCGGCACGGCGGGGCCGGTCACAGGCGGGCCAGGGCCGGGGCTCGCTGAGCAGCTGCACCGTTCCGTCGGACCAGTCCACGTGCGGGGTGGGCTCGTCGACGTTGAGGGTCCGGGGCAGCACACCGTGCCGGATGGCCTGCACCATCTTGATCACCCCGCCCACGCCCGCCGCGGCGGCCGCGTGGCCGATGTTGGACTTGAGCGACCCCAGCCACAGGGGCCGGTCCGGGGTACGGGCGGCGCCGTAGGTGGCCAGCAGGGCGTTGGCCTCGATCGGATCGCCGAGAGGGGTGCCGGTGCCGTGGGCTTCGACGGCGTCGACGTCGGCAGGGGACAGCCCGGCGTTGGCGAGTGCCTGCTGGATGACGCGCTGCTGGGCCGTCCCGTTGGGTGCGGTGAGCCCGTTGGACGTGCCGTCGTTGTTGATGGCGGTCCCACGGATGACGGCGTGGATCGTGTGCTTGTTGCGTTGCGCATCGGAGAGGCGCTCGAGCAGGAGCAGCCCGACGCCTTCGGACCAGCTGGTGCCGTCGGCCGCGGCGGCGAACGCCTTCACCCGGCCGTCCGGAGCCAGGCCGCGCTGGCGGGAGAATTCCACGAACCCGCTGGGTGACGACATCACGGACACACCGCCCGCGACGGCAAGCCGGCACTCGCCGTCGCGGAGGGCTCGTGCGGCGAGGTGGACGGCCACCAGCGACGAGGAGCAGGCGGTGTCGAAGGAGACCGCGGGCCCCTCGAACCCGAACACGTAGCTGATCCGCCCGGACGCGACGCTGCTGAGGTTGGAGACCCCCAGGTAGCCGTCCAGTTCGGCGGGCACCTCGGTCGCCCGGGTGTGGTAGTCCGTGCCCGCGAGGCCGGTGAAGACCCCGGTGCGGCTGCCGCGCAGCGTGTCCGCCGGGATGCCCGCGTGTTCCAACGCCTCCCAGGTCGTCTCCAGCAGGAGCCGCTGCTGAGGATCGGTGGCGAGGGCCTCACGTGGGCTGATGCCGAAGAACGCGGCGTCGAACTCGTCGGCGTCGTGCAGGAACCCGCCCTGCGTGGTGTACGTCGTGCCCGGGGTGTCGGGGTCCGGATCGTAGAGGTCCTCGGTGGGCCAGCCCCGGTTGGTGGGCCAAGGGCTGATCGCGTCGGTGCCGTTGTCGACCAGCTCCCACAGCCGGTCCGGGTCGGTGACGCCGCCGGGGTAGCGGCAGGCCATCCCCACGACGGCGATCGGCTCCCTCCGGGCCGACTCCAGCTCCTCCACGCGCCGCTGGGCCTGCCGGCTGTCCGCGAGCGCGCGCTTCAGGTACTGCCGCAGCTTCT
Source organism: Streptomyces roseifaciens (assembly GCF_001445655.1). Classification (NCBI taxonomy): domain Bacteria; kingdom Bacillati; phylum Actinomycetota; class Actinomycetes; order Kitasatosporales; family Streptomycetaceae; genus Streptomyces; species Streptomyces roseifaciens. Next base: position 852,783 of record NZ_LNBE01000002.1, on the reverse strand, counting down.
CTTCAGTGGTCATGTGTCCTCATTCACCGGAGTCCCGGCCGTGATCCATCAGCTCGAACAGCTCTTCGTCGGTTGCGGCGTCGAGGTCCAGGTCGATGTCCGACGTGCCGCCGGGGGCGCCGGATCCGCCCCACCGGGTGGCCAGGGCCTGCAGCCGCAGGCCGATCTGCACCATCACCGGATCCTCGACGGCCACTGCGGAGAGCATCGCCTCCAGTTGTTCGACGGTGGCCAGCGCGGACTCGGCGGCCGGGGCCGCGGACAGGTCCAGGCGGGCCAGCACGAACGCGGCGAGCGCGGCCGGGGTGGGGTTGTCGAACGCCAGGGTGGTCGGCAGGCGCAGCCCGCTGATCGCGTTGAGCCGGTTGCGCAGGCCGATCGCGCTCAGCGACTCGAACCCCAGCGACTTGAAGGGGGTGTCCGCGTCCACCTCGCCAGGGCCGGGCAGGCCCAGCACCGCGGCGGTCTGCGCGCGCACCACGTCCAGCACCGCTCCGGCGCGCTCCGGCTCGGGCATGGCCGACAGCCGTGCGGCCAGCGCGTTCGGCTCCTCGTGGACGGCGTCCGGTGCCGCGCCCGGCCCGGAGGCCACCACGGTGGTGGACGAGTCGGTGTCCAGCCAGTAGCGCTGCCGCTGGAAGGCGTAGGTCGGCAGCGGCACAGTCCGGGGCCCGGTCCCAGTGAACGCCGTGGTCCAGTCGACCGGCACCCCGCGCACGGCGAGCGCCGCCGCCGAGGTGCGGAACCGGGTCAGGCCGCCGTCCTTGCGCCGGAGGGTCTCGGTGACCGTCACCTCGCCGGCTGTCCCCGCCTCGAAGGTGTCCAGCATGCTCGGCACCAGCACCGGGTGCGCGCTCACCTCGACGAACACGGTGTGGCCCTGCTCGGCCAGGGTCCGGACCGCCTGTTCGAAGTGGACGGTCCCGCGCAGGTTGTCGTACCAGTAGCCCGCGTCCATGACTGCGGTGTCGATCCAGTCGTCGACCATCGTCGAGAACAGGGGCACCGATGCGCTGCGCGGGTGCAGACCGGCCAGGGCGGTCATGAGAGGTTCCCGGATCCGCTCGACCTGGGCCGAGTGCGAGGCGTAGGCCGCCGGCACCCGCCGGTTCCGCGTGCCCTCGGCCGAGAGGGCGGCGGCCAGCTCGTCCAGCGCGTCGGACGTGCCGGACACGACCACGCTCACCGGGCTGTTGACGGCGGCGACGGACAGCTCCCCCGCCCAGGGGGCGATGGCCTTCTCCGCGTCGGCGACCGGCAGCGCCACGGTCAGCAGCCCGCCGTGGCCGTCCAGTTCGAGCGCCACCCGGCTGCGCAGCGCCGCCACCTTCGCGGCTTCCGCCAGCGACAGCGCCCCGGCGACGTACGCCGCGGCGACCTCGCCCTGGCTGTGGCCGACGACGGCGTCGGGGCTCACGCCGTGGGAGCGCCACAGCTCCGCCAAGGAGACATTGACCGCCCACAGCGCGGGCTGGACGACGTCGACCCGGTCCAGGGAGGCGGCGCCTTCGGTGCCGCGGAGCACGTCGAGGAGCGACCAGTCCACGTACGGGGCCAGCGCCTCGGCGCACGCGGCGACGTGGTCGGCGAACACCGGTGCGGTGTCGAGCAGTTCGGCGGCCATGCCGAGCCACTGCGAGCCCTGGCCGGGAAACACGAACACGGTCTTCGGCGCGCCCTCGGCCCGCCCCCGTGCGACGTGGTCGGCCGGCTCGCCGTCCGCGACCGCCGCGAGCCCCGCCAGCAGGTCGGCGCGGTCGCGCGCGACGACCACTGCGCGGTGGTCGAGCGCGGCCCTGTTCCGCAGCAGGGAGTGGGCCACGGAGGCCAGGTCGAGCGCCGGGTCGCCGGCGACGTACGAGGCGAGGTCGCCCGCCAGGTCGCCGAGCGCGGCGGGAGAGGCGGCCGAGACCGGGAACGGCAGCGGAGTGTCGGTCTCCCCTGCGGCCGGGGTGTCCGTGGCGGGGGGCTGCTCGAGGATGAGGTGGGCGTTGGTGCCACTGATGCCGAAAGCGGAGACGGCGGCCCGGCGCGGCCGGTCGCCGGCAGGCCAAGGACGCGCTTCGGTGAGCAACTGCACCGTTCCGTCGGACCAGTCCACGTGCGGGGTGGGCTCGTCGACGTTGAGGGTGTGGGGCAGCACACCGTGCCGGATGGCCTGCACCATCTTGATCACCCCGCCCACGCCCGCCGCGGCCTGGGTGTGGCCGATGTTGGACTTGAGCGACCCCAGCCACAGCGGCCGGTCCGGGGTACGGGCGGCGCCGTAGGTGGCCAACAGGGCGTTGGCCTCGATCGGGTCACCGAGGGGGGTGCCGGTGCCGTGGGCTTCGACGGCGTCGACGTCACCGGCCTGGAGCGAGGCGTTGGCCAGCGCCTGCTGGATGACGCGCTGCTGGGCCGTCCCGCTGGGTGCGGTGAGCCCGTTGGACGTGCCGTCGTTGTTGATCGCGGTGCCGCGGATGACGGCGAGGACCGAGTGACCGTTGCGCCGGGCGTCGGAGAGGCGCTCGAGCAGGAGCAGCCCGACGCCTTCGGACCAGCTGGTGCCGTCGGCCGCGGCGGCGAACGCCTTCACCCGGCCGTCCGGGGACAGTGCGCGGTGCCTGCACGCGGCGACCATGCCGTCCGGCGAGGACATCACGGTGGCCCCGCCCGCGACGGCGAGGTCGCAGTCGCCGTTGCGCAGCGCCTGCCCGGCCAGGTGGATGGCCACCAGCGACGAGGAGCAGGCGGTGTCGACCGAGACCGCGGGCCCCTCGAACCCGAACACGTAGCTGATCCGCCCGGAGGCGACGCTGGCGGCACTGCCGTTGGGCAGGTAGCCCTCCAGCTCGCCGGGGACCTCGTGCAGCCTGCTCGCGTAGTCGTTGTACATCACGCCGGTGAAGACCCCGGTGCGGCTGCCGCGCAGGGTGTCCGCCGGGATGCCCGCGTGCTCCAGCGCCTCCCAGGTCGTCTCCAGCAGCAGCCGCTGCTGAGGATCGGTGGCGAGGGCCTCACGCGGGCTGATGCCGAAGAACGCGGCGTCGAACTCGTCCGCGTCGTGAAGGAACCCGCCCTGCGTGGTGTACGTCCTGCCCGGCCGGTCGGGGTCCGGGTCGTACAGCGCCTCGGTCGGCCAGCCGCGGTTGGCCGGCCAGGCGCTGATCGCGTCGGTGCCGCTGTCGACCAGCTCCCACAGCCGGTCCGGGTCGGTGACGCCGCCGGGGTAGCGGCAGGCCATCCCCACGACGGCGATCGCCTCGCCGGCATCGGTCACCGCGGCGGCCGCGGGCGTGTCCGCGCGGTCCCCGGTGAGCCGGGCCCGCAAGTGCGCGGCCAGCGCCTCCGGGGTCGAGTGGTCGAAGATCACTGTGGCGGGCAGGCGCAGCCCGGTGGCCGCGTTCAGCCGGTTGCGCAGTTCCACGGCGGTCAGGGAGTCGACGCCGAGCTCCTTGAAGGGCCGGGCGGAGCCGATGCCCGCGCCGTCCGCGTGCCCGAGCACGGTCGCCGCCTCGGTGCGCACCAGGTCGAGCACTTCCCGCTCGACCTCGGCCTCGGGCAGTCTGCGCCACCGGGCGGCCGGGCCCGCTGCCGTCCCCGCGCGGGAGCGGGCGGCGGGGCGCCGGGAGCGCAGCACCCCGCGCAGGACCGGCGGGACCGGCCCGTCCGTGCCGGAGGAGTCGACGGCCAGGGGTATCAGAAGCGGGTCGTCGAGCCGGCCGGCCGCGTCGAACAGCGCGAGTCCGTCCTCCGTGGGCAGCGGCCGGACGCCCTGGCGGGCGATGCGGCCGACGTCCGTGCCACGCAGGTGTCCGGTGAGGCCGCTGGCATCGGCCCACAGGCCCCAGGCCAGCGAGGTGGCCGCCAGTCCCCGGGCGCGCCGGTGCGCTGCCAGCGCGTCCAGGAAGGCGTTCGCGGCGGCGTAGCTGCTCTGCCCGGCCGTGCCGAGGACACCGGCGGCCGAGGAGAACAGGATGAAAGCGGACAGGTCGAGCCCGGCCGTCAGCTCGTGCAGGTGCCAGGCCGCGTCGGCCTTCGGCCCGAACACCGCGTCGAGGCGCTGCGGGGTCATGGCCTCCACCAGCCCGTCGTCGAGCGCGCCCGCCGCGTGCACGACCGCGGTGAGCGGGTGCTCGTCCGGGATCCCGGCCAGCAATCCTGCCAGGGCCTCGCGGTCGGCCACGTCGCAGGCCACGACGGTGGCTTGTGCGCCCTCCGCCGTCAGCTCGTCCACCAGGTCCGCCGCCTCGGGCGCGTCCGGCCCGCGCCGCGAGACGAGCACCAGGTGCCGTACCCGGTGCTCGCGGACCAGGTGCCCGGCCAGCAGCCGGCCGAGCAGCCCGAGGCCGCCGGTGATCAGCACGGTCCCGTCCGGGGCGAACGACCAGCCCGGGCGCTCCGGTTCGGGCGCCGTCCGCGCCAGCCGCGGCACCGTGGCCGCGCCGTTGCGCAGCACCACCTGGGACTCGCCCGCCGCGAGGGCCGAGGCGACGGCTGCGGGCAAGGCGCGCCGGGACTCCTCGGTGCCGTCCACGTCGGCCAGTACGAGCCGGCCAGGCTGCTCCGACTGCGCCGAGCGCACCAGCCCCCACGCTGCGGCCGCGGCGAGGGAGGGAGCCTGCGCGTCGTCGGCCGCGATCGCGCCGGTGGTGACCAGCACGAGGGGACCGGTGTCCGCGGGGCGGGCGAGTTGCTCCTGTACGTGCTGGAGCACCTGCCGGGTGGTGGCGCGCAGGGCCTCGGGCAGGTCCGGTCCGCCGGCGTCCGGCAGGCCGACCTCGACCAGGTCCCACGCCTCGGATGCGACGGGTTCCGCGCCGGTGGGCAGGTCGGCCCAGTCCATCCGCAGCGGGGCGAGGGCCGTGCCGCCCGCCGCGTTCAGCTGATCCGGTGTGACCGCGCGGGTCACCATGGACTCGACGGTGACCACCGGGACGCCCGCCTCGTCGGTGGCCGTGAGCGACAGCGCGTCACCGCCCGTCTCGGCGAGGCGCACCCGCAGGGCGGTGGCGCCGGACGCGTGCAGCCGCACGCCGTTCCAGGAGAAGGGCAGTCGCCGCTCGCCGCCCCCGCCCAGGGCCCACGCGTGGAACGCGGTGTCCAGGAGGGCCGGGTGCACTCCGAAGGCCCCGGCGTCCTGGCGTTGCGCTTCGGGCAGCTCGACTTCGGCGAACACCTCTCCCCCGCGCCGCCATGCGGCGCGCACGCCCTGGAACGCGGGTCCATAGTCGAGGCCGAGGTCCGCGAGTGCGGAGTAGAGGGTGTCCGTTCCGACCGGTGTCGCGCCCGCGGGCGGCCAGTCCCCTCCGGCGGCCGCAGCCGGGGCGTCGTCCCGGCGGAGGAACCCGCCGGCGTGCCGGGTCCATTCGCCCCCGCCCGTCTGCGAGTGCACGGCGATCGGCCGGCGCCCGGTTCCGTCCTCTTCGCCTACGGTGACCTGGACTTGCGCTCCGGACCGGCTGGTGAGCACCAGGGGCGCCTCGATCACCAGCTCGTCGAGTGTGCCGCAGTCGGCCTCGTCGCCGGCGCGGATCGCCCACTCCACGAACGCGGTGCCCGGCACCAGCACGCGGTCCAGCACGCGGTGGTCGGCGAGCCAGGGGTGGGTCCGCTCCGAGATGTGGCCGGTGAACAGCAGGCCGCCGCTGTCAGCGAGCCGGACCGTGGCGCCCAGCATGGGGTGCCCGGCGGCGCCCAGTCCCAGGCCCGGCGCGTCGGCCAGTGCGCCGGGCAGGTCCGGCAGCCAGTAGCGGCGCCGCTGAAAGGCGTAGGAGGGCAGGTCGACCCAGGAGGCGGGCCTCCCGCCGGTGACCGCCGGCCAGTCCACTTCGACGCCCCGCACGTGGGCGTGCGCCAGCGCGGTCAGGAACCGGCCGGAGCCGCCCTCGTCGCGCCGCAGGGTCCCGGTCACGGCGACGTCGTCGGCTCCGGCGTCCTCGGCGGTGTCCTGCAGGTGTGCCGTGAGCACCGGGTGCGGGCTCAGCTCGACGAACACGTCGTGCTCCGCTTCGAGGAGCGCGCGCACGCCCTCCTCGAAGCGCACGGGGCGGCGCAGGTTGGTGTACCAGTAGTCGGCGTCCATGCCGGTGGTGTCGAGCCAGTCCGCGGTCACCGTGGACAGCAGCGGGACGGACCCCTCCTGCGGGAGGATGCCGGCCAGCGCGTCGCGCACCTGCTCGCGGATGTGCTCGACCTGGGCGGAGTGCGAGGCGTAGTCGACGGGGAGCCGCCGGGTCTGCACGCCGTCGGCTCGGCAGGATTCGGCGAGCGCGTCCAGCGCCGCGGGTTCGCCGGAGACCACGACGCTGGCCGGGCCGTTCACGGCGGCGACCGACAGCGTGTCCGGCCACTGCGCGATCCGCTCCTCGGCCGCGGCCACCGGCAGGGCCACGGACATCATCCCGCCGTCGGGCAGGGCGAGGATCGCCCGGCTGCGCAGGGCCACGACGCGGGCGGCGTCGGACAGGGACAGGGCCCCGGCCACGTACGCGGCGGCGATCTCCCCCTGGCTGTGGCCGATCACCGCGTCGGGCCGGACCCCGCAGGACTTCCAGAGCTCGGCCAGGGACACCAGGACCGCCCACAGCGCCGGCTGCACGACGTCCACCCGGTCCAGCGACGGGGCGCCCTCGGCGCCGCGCAGCACGTCCGGCAGCGACCAGTCGACGAACGGGGCGAGTGCCTCTGCGCACGCGGCGATGTGCTCGGCGAACACCGGCGCGGTGTCGAGCAGTCCGGCGGCCATCCCGGCCCACTGCGAGCCCTGCCCGGGGAAGACGAACACGGTCTTGCGGCCGGGGGTGGCGGTGCCGCGGACCACGTCCGCGGGCAGCTCGCCCGCGGCGAGCGCGCGCAGCCCGCTCAGCAGGTCCTCCTGTGTGCCGCCGACAACGACCGCCCGCTCCCGCAGGGCGGCGCGTGTGGTCAGCACCCGGGCGGCGTCGGCCGGATCCGCAGTGCCGTCGGCCAGGGCCGAGGCCAGCCGCCCGGCCTGCGCCGCCAGCGCCTCGGGCGAGTGGCCGGACACCGTCCAGGCGACCGCCTCGCGCCCGAGCGCACCGGCTGCGGGCCCGGATTCCTGCCCGGCACCGGTCTGTTCGGCATCGGCCTGCTCGGGGTCCGCTTGCTCGAGGATGACGTGCGCGTTGGTGCCGCTGACGCCGAACGCGGACACGCCCGCGCGTCGCGCACCGTCGCCCGCCCACGGCCGGTTGTCGGTGAGCAGCCGCACCGCGCCGCTGGACCAGTCGACGTGCGGTGTGGGGGCGTCGGCGTGCAGGGTCTTGGGCAGCACGCCGTGCCGCAGCGCCATCACCATCTTGATCAGCCCGGCGACGCCGGCCGCCGCCTGGGTGTGCCCCAGGTTGGACTTGACCGAGCCGAGCCACAGCGGCCGGTCCTGCGGGCGGTCCTGGCCGTAGGTGGCGAGCAGGGCCTGGGCCTCGATGGGGTCGCCGAGGACGGTGCCGGTGCCGTGCGCCTCGACGGCGTCGACGTCGCCGCCGGTCAGCCGGGCGTCGGCCAGCGCCTGGCGGATGACCCGCTGCTGGGCGGGGCCGTTGGGCGCGGTCAGCCCGTTGGAGGCGCCGTCCTGGTTGATGGCGGTGCCGCGCACCACGGCCAGGACCCGGTGGCCGAGCCGCCGGGCGTCGGAGAGCCGCTCGACCAGCAGGACACCCGCGCCCTCGGCCCAGCCGGTGCCGTCGGCCCCGGCCCCGAAGGCCTTGCACCGTCCGTCCGGCGACAGTCCCCGCTGCTTGGAGAACTCCACGAAGATCGACGGCGAGGACATCAGCGTGACCCCGCCCGCCACGGCCAGGTCGCACTCGCCCCAGCGCAGCGCGCGCACCGCCAGGTGCAGGGCCACCAGCGACGCCGAGCAGGCGGTGTCCACGGTCACGGCGGGGCCTTCGAAGCCGAAGCTGTACGAGATCCGCCCGGAGCCGACGCTGGCGGCGTTGCCGATCGCCAGGTACCCCTCGAGGTCCGGGGGCGGGGCGGTGACCGTGGAGGGGTAGTCGTTGCCGTTGGTGCCGACGAAGACCCCGGTGCGGCTGCCGCGCAGCCCGTTCGGGTCGATCCCGGCGTGTTCGAACGCCTCCCACGTGGTCTCCAGCATCAGACGGTGCTGGGGGTCGGCGGCCAGCGCCTCGCGCGGGGAGATGCCGAAGAAGTCGGCGTCGAAGTGGCCGGGGTCGCGCAGGAAGGCGCCGTTGCGGGTGTAGGTGGTGCCGGAGCGTTCCGCCGTCGGATCGAACAGCCGCTCGATGTCCCAGCCGCGGTCGGTGGGGAACTCCGTCACCGCGTCGCGGCCGTCGACGAGCATCCGCCACAGGTCCTCGGCGGAGTCGACGTCGCCGGGGAAGTGGCATCCGATGCCGACGACGGCGATCGGCTCGTGCTGCTGGTCCCGGGCTTCGCGCAGCTTGCCCCTCGTGTCGTGCAACTCGGCGGAAACCCGCTTGAGCAGGTACCTGATCTGGTCGTCGTCCATGTCTTGCCTTTCCCGGTCAGGAGATGCCGAGTTCGTTGCCGATGAAGTCGATGAGCTCGTCGTCGGAGGCGTCGGCCAGCCCGTCCACCAGCGCGTCCGCCAGGCCGGAGCCGGTGTCGCGGCCCGTGGCCTCCCAGGCGGCCACCACCGCCCGCAGCCGGTCGTCCACCGTCGCCCGCGTGCGCTCGTCCCGGCCCGCCTCGGCCAGTACCGAGGCCAGCCGGTCGAGCTCGGCGACCACGGCCCCGGCCGGGTCGTCCGCGCCGGGCAGCAGCGCGCCGCGCAGGTACGCGGCGAGCGCGGTGGGGGTGGGGTGGTCGAAGACCACCGTGGCGGGCAGCGCCACGCCGACCTCGGCGCTGAGCCGGTTGCGCAGGTCGACCGCGGTGAGCGAGTCGAACCCCTGGTCGCGGAAGCGGCGGTCGGCGTCGACCGCCTGCGGGGACGACCGGCCGAGCGCGCCCGCGACGTGCTTGCGCACCAGGCGGACCAGCATCCGCTGCTGTTCGGGAGCCGCGAGGCCAGCGAACCGCTCGGCGAACGGGACCCGTTCCGCGTGCGCCTCGGCCGGCGCCGCCGTCGTGACCAGTTCGGACAACAGCGGGTGCGCCCGTCCGCCCGCGAGCCGGTCCCAGTCCGCGTCGCACACCATGACCTGGGTGTCCCCGCCGGCCAGCGCGGTGCCCAGGGCGGTGATCGCCAGCTCCGGCGGCATGCCCCGGAACCCGTACCGCTCGCTCTGCGCGGCGGCCTGGTCGTCGGCGATGCCGGTGCCCGCCCACAGGCCCCAGTCGATCGAGGTGGCGGGCAGCCCGAGGCCCCGCCGGTGCTCGGCCAGCGCGTCGAGGAAGGCGTTTCCTGGCGCGTAGTTGCCCTGGCCGGGCAGGCCGCACACGCCCGCGGCCGAGGAGAACAAGACGAACGCGGACAGGTTGTGGTCGCGGGTCAGCTCGTCCAGGTTGCGGGCGCCGCCGGTCTTGACCCGGAGCACCCGCTCGACCTGTTCCGGGGTCAGCCCGCCGAGCATCGTGTCGTCCAGTACCGCCGCGGCGTGCACGACGGCGGTGAGCGGGAACTGCGGCGGTACCGAGTCCAGCACCCGGGCCAGATCCGCGCGGTCGGCCACGTCGCAGGCCACGAAGGTCACCCGGGCGCCCAGGCCGGTCAGTTGCTGCTCCAGCCCGGCGCTGCCGGGGGCCTCCCGCCCGCGCCTGCTGACCAGCAGCAGGTGCTCGGCGCCCTGCTCGGCCAGCCAGCGCGCCGTGTGCGCGGCCAGTGCACCGCTGCCGCCGGTGATCAGCACCGTGCCCGGCGAGGGGGTCCAGGAGGGGGCGGCCGCGGCACCAGCCCGGGCGGGCACCAGCCGGCGGGCCGTCAGCCCGGCGGGGCGCACGCACAGTTCGGCCTCACCGTGCGCCCCGCCGAGGGCAGCGCGGACGTGGTCGAGGACGGCCGGGCCGGGCTCGGCCGGGAGGTCGAGCACGCCGCCCCACAGGGCGGGGCACTCCACCGCGACGATCGCGCCGAGGCCCCACACGAGTGCACCGGCGGGGTCGGTCACCGTGTCTGCCGGTCCGGTGGACACCGCGCCCGTCGTGACGCACCACAGCGGCACCCGGGTGCCGAGCTGTTCCAGCGCCTGTACCAGGGCGATGGTCGCGGCCAGCCCGCCGGGCACGGCCGGGTGCTGCGGGTGCGGGGTGGTCACCAGGGACAGCAGGGACACGACGCCGGTGAGGGGCTCCGCGCCGATCGCCCCGGCCAGCTCCGCCGCCAGCGCGTCCCGGTTCGTGCGGGCCGGGTCGACGGTGACGCACCGGGCGCCGGCGCCCAGCGCGGTGGTGAGCGCGTCGCCCCACGCCCGGGCCCGGGGGTCCTCGGGCAGCACCAGCAGCCAGTCGCCGCCCGCCGGGGAGGGGGCTGCGTCGACGTGTCGCCAGGCGGGCCGGTAGCGCCACCCGTCCACCGCGGAGCGTGCGGCGAGCCGGTCCCACCAGTCGGCCAGGGTGGGCAGGACGGTGCCCAGCGCGGCCTGGTGGTCCGCGTCGTCGATGGAGAGCTCGCCCGCGAGCGCGTCGAGGTCCCGGGCGGAGACCATGCTCCAGAACTCGTCCCCCGGTGTGGCGGCCGGGGCGGACCCGGCGGTGTCCGTGGCCGGGTCGAACCAGTACCGCTGGTACTGGAACGGGTAGGTGGGCAGGTCGGCGGGGCGCGGGGCCAGGCCTGCGAACAGCGCGTCCCAGTCGACCGCGGCTCCCGCGGCGGCGCTCCGGCCGACCGCGTCCATCAGGGTCACCGCCTCGGGCCGGTCGCGGCGCAGCGCCGCGGCGAACACCGGCACCGTCCCGGCCTGCCCGGCGGCCAGGGTCTCGGCGGCCATGGCGGTGAGGACTCCGTCGGGACCGAGTTCGACGAAGCAGCGCACGCCCTCGGACCACAGCCGCTCGACGGTGTCGGCGAAGCGCACGGTCCGCCGGACGTGGTCGGCCCAGTACCCGCCGGAGAACTCCGGCAGCGGTTCACCGGTCAGGTTCGACAGTACGGGGACGGCCGGTCGCGCGTGCGGCAGTTCCCCGGCGACCCGTCGGAACTCCTCCAGCATCCCGTCCATGTGCGAGGAGTGGAAGGCGTGGCTGGTCCGCAGCCTGCGCGTCTTGCGGCCCTGCGCGGCGAACGATCCGGCCACCGCCAGGACGGCGTCCTCGTCCCCCGAGATCACCACCGATGCCGGGCCGTTGACCGCGGCGACGTCCACCCGGCCGCCGTGCCGGCCGAGCGCCGAGCGCACCTCCTCCTCGTCCGCCTGCACGGCGACCATGGCGCCGCCGGCGGGCAGGGCCTGCATCAGCCGAGCCCGCGCGGCCACCAGGGTGCAGGCGTCCTCGAGGGTCAGCACTCCGGCGACGTGCGCCGCGACCAGCTCGCCGACGGAGTGGCCCGCCAGCCGGTCCGGGCGCAGGCCCCACGACTCAAGCAGCCGGAAGAGTGCCACCTCCACCGCGAACAGCGCCGTCTGTGCGTAGACCGTCCGGTCGAGCAGACCGGCGTCGTCCGCCCCGAACACGACGTCGCGCAGCGGCTGTTCCACATGCCCGGCCAGACCCCGGTCCAGCTCCGCGCACACCGCGTCGAACGCCGCCGCGAAGACGGGGTGGGCCGCGTACAGCTCCCGGCCCATGCCGATGCGCTGGCTTCCCTGCCCGGTAAACAGGAAGGCCACCTTCACCCTCGAGGCGGTCGTCCCCGGGTGTTCGCCACGGGCCACGGCGTCGAGACCGGACAGCAGGTCGTCCCGGTCGGTGGCGGTGACTGCGGCGCGCAGGTCGAAGGCCGTGCGGGTGGTGGCCAGCGCGTGGGCGATGTCGACGGGTTCGAGCTCCGGGTGCCCGGCGGCGAAGTCCCGGAGCCGGGCCGCCTGCGCCCGCAGCGCCTCCGTGCTGCGGGCGGACACCAGCAGCGGTACGGCGCGGGCGTCCGGCCGCTCGGCGGGCTCGGTCGGCTCGGCCGCTTCCCGTGCCGGCGGCTGCTCCAGTACGAGGTGGGCGTTGGTGCCGCCGATGCCGAACGAGGAGATCGCGGCCCGGCGCGGCCGGCCGGTCTCCGGCCACGGGCGGGCCTCGGTCAGCAGGGTCAGCGGGGTGTCGTCCCAGTCGATGTGCGGAGTGGGCTCGTCGACGTGCAGCGTGCGCGGCAGCTCTCCGTGGCGCATCGCCTCGGTCATCTTGATGATCGCGCCGACGCCCGCCGCGGCCTGCGAGTGGCCGATGTTGCTCTTGAGTGAGCCCAGGTACAACGGCTCGCCGGGGTGGCGCTGCTTGCCGTAGACGGCGTCCAGGGCCTGCACCTCGACCGGGTCGCCGAGGGTGGTGCCGGTGCCGTGCGCCTCCACCACGTCGATGTCGGCCGCCGACAGCCCGGCGTTGCGGAGCGCCTGGCTGATGACCCGCTGCTGCGCGGGCCCGCTGGGTGCGGTCAGCTGGCTGCTGCGCCCGTCCTGGTTCACCGCGCTGCCGCGCACGACGGCGAGCACCTGGTGCCCGTTGCGCTCGGCGTCGGAGAGCCGCTCCAGGAGCAGCAGGCCCGCCCCCTCGGCCCAGCCTGTGCCGTCGGCGGCCTTGGCGAAGGACTTGCACCGGCCGTCCGCGGACAGCGCGCGCTGCCGGCTGAAGTCCACGAACGTGGACGGGGTGGCCATGACGGTGACCCCGCCGGCGAGGGCGAGTTCGCACTCCCCGGACCGCAGCGCCTGGGCGGCCAGGTGGACGGCCACCAGCGACGAGGAGCAGGCGGTGTCCACCGTGACCGCGGGCCCCTCGAGCCCGAAGCTGTAGGCCAGCCGTCCGGATACCACGCTGCCCGCGCTGCCCACGACCACGTAGCCTTCGAGGTCCCCGGGTGCCCGGGCCACGCGCGCGCCGTAGTCGGCGTACATGACTCCGCTGAACACCCCGGTCCGGGTGCCGTGCAGGGTCTCCGGGGTGATTCCGGCGCGCTCCAGCGTTTCCCAGGCGACTTCGAGCAGCAGGCGTTGCTGCGGGTCGGTGGCCGCGGCCTCGCGCGGGTTCACGCCGAAGAAGTCGGCGTCAAAGCGGTCGGCGTCGTGCAGGAAGCCGCCCTCGCGGGTGTAGGACTTTCCCGGCCGGTCGGGGTCCGGGTCGTAGAGGTCCTCCGGCCAGCCGCGGTCGGCCGGGAAGCCGGACACGGCGTCCCGGCCCTCGTCGACCAGCTTCCAGAGGTCCTCCGGGGCGCGTACCCCGCCGGGGTAGCGGCAGGCCATGCCGACGATGGCGATGGGCTCGCGGTGCCGGGCCTCGGTCTCCTGCAGGCGCCGGCGGGTGTGCTGCAGATCGGTGGTGACCCGCTTGAGGTAGTCGCGGAGCTTCTGCTCGGTCGTCACAGGAGGTGTGGTCACGGGAGGTTCAGTCCTCTTCGATGGGGGAGATGCCGAGTTCGTTGTCGATGAGATCGAAGATCTCGTCGTCGCTGGCCGTCTCCAGGTCGGCGGCCGGCGCGCCGGCCTCGGCCCGGCCGTACCGGCTCAGCAGGTCGCGCAGCCGGGCCGCGATGAGTTCGCGCTCGGCGGGCGATGCGACGGACAGGCTGTCCTCGAGGTGGTCCAGGCCGGTCCGCACCGGTTCCGCCGCGGCGCCGGGCTCCGGCGCGATCCTGGTCAGCAGGTGCTCGACCAGGGCGGCCACGGTGGGGTAGTCGATGAGCAGGGTGGTCGGCAGCCGGAGGCCGACCAGCGCGTTCACCTGGTTGCGCAGCTCGACGGTGGCCAGCGAGTCCAGGCCCATGTCCAGGAACCCGCGCCGCACGTCGATCGCGTCCGCGCTCTCGTGACGGAGCACCTCGGCCAGCCGCGTGCGCAGCGCCCCGGTCAGCCAGGCGGCCCGCTCGGCCTCGGGTAGGGCCGCGAGGTGCGCGGCGCCGCCGGACTCTGCCGCGCCGCCGGATTCCGCCTGCCGGGCCGGTGTGCGCACCAGGCCCCGCAGCATCGGCGGCAGCGGACCCGTGGCCGCCCCGGCCCGCACCGCGGCCAGGTCCAGCGGTGCGGGGACCACGACCGCGCGGTCGACGGCCAGCGCCGCGTCGAACAGCGCCGGCCCCTGCTCGGGGGAGATCGTCGCGAGGCCCGCGCGGTTCATCCGGGCGCGGGCGGCCGGGTCGAGCCGCTCCCCCATGCCGCTGTCCCACAGGCCCCAGGCCAGGGAGGTGGCGGGCAGGCCGAGTGCGTGCCGGTACTCGGCGAGGCCGTCGAGGAAGGCGTTGGCCGCGGAGTAGTTGGCCTGCCCGGCCGTACCGAGGACCCCGGCGACCGAGGAGTACAGCACGAACGCGGACAGCTCGGTGTCCCTGGTCAGCTCGTGGAGGTGCCAGGCGGCGTCGGCCTTGGGCCGCAGCACCGCGTCCAGGCGTTCCGGGGTCAGCGCGCCGATCACGCCGTCGTCCAGGGTGCCCGCGGCGTGCACCACCGCGGTCAGCGGGTGGGCCGTGGGTACCCGGCCGAGGAGTGCTGCCACCGCGTCGCGGTCGGCGACGTCGCAGGCCGCCCAGGTGACCTCCGCCCCGAGGGCGCGCAGCTCCGCTTCCAGACCGGCCGCCGCAGGGGCGGCGCCGCCGCGGCGGCTGGCCAGGAGCAGGTGCCGGGCGCCGTGGGCGGTGACCAGGTGACGGGCGATCAGGCCGCCCAGGGCGCCGTTCGCGCCGGTGATGAGCACGGTGCCGCCGGAGTCGAGCGCGGGCAGCGTCTCGCCGCGCCCGGCCCGGTCCAGCCTCGGCACCCGGATCCGGCCGCCGTGCACGTGCAACTGCGGCTCGTCGAGCCCCAGGGCGGCGGGCAGCGCGCGGTGCGAGGCGGGGTCGTCGTCGACGTCCAGGAGCACGAACCGGTCGGCGTTCTCGGTCTGCGCGGACCGCACCAGGCCCCACACCGGGGTGGCGTGCAGGGCGCGCACGTCCGCGCAGGACAGGGCGACGGCACCGGTGGTGACGATCACCAGCCGGGACGCGGCGAGCCGGTCGTCGGCCAGCCAGCCCTGCAGCAGCGCCAGGGTCCGGGCGGTCGCCCCGTGTGCCTCGGCCACGACTCCGCCCCGGTGGACGGGGCCGGTGACGGCGGTCAGCACCAGGTCCGGCACGGGGGTGCCGGAGTCCAGGTCCGCCTGGAGCGCGGCCAGTTCGGAGTAGGCGTGGCCGGCGCCCAGCGATGCGGCCCAGTCCGCCTCTTCGGCGCCCAGCAGGGCGATGGCGCGGTGCGGGGCGTGCCGCGGCGGTTCGACCGGCTGCCACGCGATGTGGAACAGCGCGCCCGCCGGGTCCTGGCCGGCACCGAGCCGGTCGCGGCGTACGGAGCGCAGGTCCAGGGACTGCACGGCGGCCACGGTGGCCCCGGCCGGGTCCGTGATCAGCAGTGCTGCGGTGTCCGGGCCGGTCCGCGACACCCGGGCGCGGAATTCAGTGCCGCCGGCGGCGTACGCGGAGACCCCGGACCAGGCGAACGGGAGCAGCATCGTGCCGGAACCGCTGTCGCCGCGGCCCCGCACGAGCGGGTGCAGTGCCGCGTCCAGCACGGCCGGGTGGACGCGGTGGCCACGGCTGTCGGCGCCCTCCGGCAGCCGGATCCGCAGGTAGGTGTCCTCGCCGTGCCGCCAGGCCGCCTCGACCCCCTGGAAGACCGGCCCGTACTGGTACCCCTCGTCGGCGAGGCGCGGGTACCAGTCGGTCACGTCGAGCGGCTCCGCGTCGGCGGGCGGGAGGGTGCCCGTCGTGTGCCGCTCGCCGTCCACGGTGGTGAGCACGCCCTTGGCGTGCCGGGTCCAGGGGAGGTCGTCGCCGTCCGCGGGGCGCGAGTGCAGGGTGACCGTGCGGGCGCCCGTGGCGTCCTGCGCGCGGACCGCCACCCGCAGCAGTACCGCGCCCTCGTCCGGCACCGGCAGGGGTGACTCCAGGGTGAGTTCCTCCAGGTGCGGGCTGCCCACCCGGGCGCCCGCGTGCGCGGCCAGATCGACGGATCCGGCCCCCGGCATGAGCACCGCACCGCCGACGGCGTGGTCGGCCAGCCAGGGGTGGGTGGCGGTGGAGATCCGCCCGGTGAACAGCCACCCGCCGTCGGGCAGCTCGACCGCGCCGGGCAGCAGCGGGTGCTCGCCCGCGGCCAGCCC
Source organism: Streptomyces roseifaciens (assembly GCF_001445655.1). Lineage (NCBI taxonomy): Bacteria > Bacillati > Actinomycetota > Actinomycetes > Kitasatosporales > Streptomycetaceae > Streptomyces > Streptomyces roseifaciens. The sequence goes on along the minus strand of NZ_LNBE01000002.1, from coordinate 836,640 downwards.
GGCGCCGCCCAGCTCCACCGGCCCGCCGGCGTCGGCGGTGAGCCAGAAGCGGGTGCGCTGGAACGGATAGGTGGGCAGGCCGACCGGGTTGCCCGCCTCGTCGCCGAACACCGCCGGCCAGTCCACGGGCAGCCCGCACACGTGGGCGCGAGCCACCGCGGTCAGCAGCGCCGTGCGCTCGGACAGGTCCCGGCGCGCCGTGGGGATGAGCACGTGGTCGCCGTCGGTGTCGGCCAGGCAGTCGCCGGTCATGGCGGTGAGCACCGAGTCCGGGCCGACCTCCACGTAGCGGGTGACCCCTTCGGCGTGCAGCGCGCGGATGCCGTCGAGGAACCGGACCGCCTCTCGCGCGTGCCGCACCCAGTACGCGGGAGTCGTCAGGTCGCCGTCGGCCGCGGGCGCACCGGTCACGTTGGAGATCACCGGAATGGCCGGCGCGGCGTAGTGCAGCCGCCCCGCGATCTGCGCGAACTCCTCGAGCATGTCGTCCATCAGCGGCGAGTGGAAGGCGTGGCTGGTGCGCAGCGAGTGGGTCCGGCGGCCGCGTGCGGCCCAGGCCGCGGCGACGGCCTCGACCTGCTCGGCCGTGCCGGAGACGACCGTGGAGGTGGGGCTGTTGACGGCGGCGACGGCCACCGCTCCCCCGTGCTCGGCGAGAGTGGGCCGCAGCTCGTCCTCGGACGCCTCGATGGCCGCCATGGCGCCGCCTGCGGGCAGTTCCTGCATGAGCCGGCCGCGGGCGGCGACGAGCGCGCAGGCGTCGGCCAGGCCGAGCACGCCCGCCACGTGCGCGGCGGCCAGCTCGCCGACGGAGTGCCCGATCAGGTGGTCCGGGGCCAGTCCGTGCGCGCGCAGCAGGTGGTATTGCGCGACCTCCAGCGCGAACAGGGCGGGCTGGGTGTAGGCCGTCTCGTGCAGCAGGCCGGCATCCGGTGCGTCCGCCTCGGCGAACATCACCTCGCGCAGCGGGCGGTCCAGGTGCCGGTCGAACTCGGCCCAGACCTTCTCCAGCTCCGTGGCGAACACCGCGGAGGTCTCGTAGAGCTCACGGCCCATGCCCGCGCGCTGGCTGCCCTGGCCGGTGAAGACGAAGGCGACCTTGCCCTCCTTGGCGGCTGCGCCGCGCACCACGTGCGGCGCGGTGCCGTCCTGCACCAGGGAGGCCAGGCCGGCGAGGAGTTCGTGGCGGGACCCGGCCACGACCGCGGCCCGGTACTCGAAGGCGGTCCGGGTGGTGGCCAGGGCCTGCGCGATCCCGGGCAGCGGCGCGGAACCGCCCTCCACGGACGCTTGCAGGCGCGCGGCCTGCTCCCGCAGGGCGGCCGGGCTCTTCGCCGACACGACGAAGGGCAGCGGCCGGTCCGGGCCCGCCTCCGGCGCGGGGGCGGGGGCGGGCGCGGGCGGCTGTTCGAGGATGAGGTGGGCGTTGGTGCCGCTGATGCCGAAGGAGGACACGGCGGCGCGCCGCGGCCGGCCGGTCTCCGGCCAGGGCTGCGCCTGGGTGAGCAGGGCGATCGCCCCGCCGGACCAGTCGACGTGCGGGGTCGGCTCGTCGACGTGCAGCGTCTGCGGGAGCACGCCGTGCTGCAGGGCCTGCGTCATCTTCATGACGCCGGCCACGCCCGCGGCGGCCTGTGCATGGCCGATGTTGGACTTGAGCGAGCCCAGCCACAGCGGCCGCTCGGCGGAGTGGCCCGCACCGTAGGTGGCCAGCAGCGCCTGGGCCTCGATCGGGTCGCCCAGCGCGGTCCCGGTGCCGTGCGCCTCCACCGCGTCCACGTCGGACGGCTGCAGTCCGGCCCGCTCGAGGGCCTGCCGGATGACCCGTTGCTGCGAGGGCCCGTTGGGCGCGGTCAGCCCGTTGGACGCGCCGTCGTTGTTGACGGCGGTGGCGCGGACGACCGCGAGCACCGGGTGGCCGTTGCGCCGGGCGTCGGACAGGCGCTCCAGCAGCACCAGGCCCGCTCCCTCCGCCCATGCGGTGCCGTCCGCCGCGGCCGCGAACGCCTTGCACCGGCCGTCCGGCGCCAGGCCCCGCTGCCGGGAGAACTCGGTGAACATGCCCGGTGCGGCCATCACGGTGGCCCCGCCCGCGAGCGCCAGGTCGCACTCCCCGCTGTGCAGGGCCTGCCCGGCCAGGTGGATGGCCACCAGCGAGGACGAGCAGGCGGTGTCGACCGAGAGGGCGGGTCCGGTCAGGCCGAGCGCGTAGCTGATCCGGCCGGAGGCGACACTGTTGGTGCCGCCCGTGAGCAGGTGGCCGCCGCCGTCGCCCGCCGGGTCGGCCAGCCGCGGACCGTACTCCTGCTGGGTGGCGCCGACGAACACCCCGGTGGCGCTGCCGCGCAGGGCCGCAGGCCGGATGCCTGCGCGCTCCAAGGTCTCCCAGGCCAGTTCCAGCAGCAACCGCTGCTGCGGGTCCATGGCGGTGGCCTCGCGCGGGCTGATCCCGAAGAAGTCGGCGTCGAACAGATCGGCGTCGTGCAGGAACCCGCCACGGCGGGCGTAGGTCGTCCCCGGCCGGTCCGGATCCGGGTCGAACAACCGGTCCAGATCCCAGCCGCGGTTGCCGGGGAAGCCGCCCACGGCGTCCGATCCGGTGGACACCAGCTCCCACAGGGCCTCGGGGGATTCCACGCCCCCGGGCCACCGGCCCGCCATCGCCACGACGGCGATCGGCTCGTCCTCGACGGCTGCCCGGCGCGCGGCCGGAGCGGGGGTGTCGTCGCCGTCGACCGCCGCGCGCACGGCCGCGGCCACGGCCAAGGGGGTGGGGTGGTCGAACGTCAGGGTCGACGGCAGGGGCAGGTCCGCGGCGGTGCTCAGCCGGTCGCGGAACTCCACGGAGCCGAGCGAGTCCAGCCCGAGTTCGGTGAACGTGCGGTCCACCGCCACACCGGCGGGGTCGTCGTGGCCCAGCGCGGCCGCAGCGCAGGCGCGCACCAGGTCGAGCACGAGCCGGTCCTGCTGCTCGCCGGTCAGGCCTGCCAGCCGGGCGGCCAGGCCGGTCCTGCCGGCGGAGCGGCCGGGCGCCTCCCCGTCCGGGGCGAGCCGGGCAGCCGGCACGTCCGGCGCGGGCGGCGTCGTCCGGGCGGTGGTCGTCCAGTGGCTGCCGCGCTGGAAGGGGTAGGTCGGCAGGGGCACCCGGCGGCCGCCCCCCAGGGCCGTGGTCCAGTCCGGCCCGCTGCCGGCGATCTCCAGCTGTGCGAACGCCTCCAGTACCGAGCGCCACTCCGCCCTCTCCGGCCGCAGCAGCGCAGCGGCCCGGAGGGCGGGCCGGTCCGACCGCGAGGGGAGGCCCTGGCGGACCATCGCGGTGAGCACGCCGGACGGGCCGAGTTCGAGGAAGCCGGTGACCCCGGCCCGGTCCAGGTACGCGACGGAGTCGCTGAACCGCACCGGCCGGCGGATGTGCTCGGCCCAGTAGTCCGCAGTGGTCAGCCGTTCGCCGGCCGGGAGGCCGGTCACGTTGGACAGTACAGGGATCCGCGGCTCGCCGAACGTGACCCCGGCCGCGACCGACCGGAACTCGTCGACCACGGAGTCCATGTGCGGGGAGTGGAAGGCGTGGCTCACCCGCAGCCTGCGCGTCTTGCGGCCCAGGGCGGTGAACCGGGCGGCGAGCTCCGCGGCGGCGTCCGCGTCGCCCGCCACCACGACCGCACCGGGCCCGTTGACGGCGGCGACGGACAACAGGCCCGCCTGCGCGGCGACCAGCGGCGCGACCTCGCCCTCGTCCGCCTGGATCGCGACCATCGCCCCGCCTCGCCGCGCGGACTGCATCAACCTGCCCCGCGCGGCGACCAGCAGGGCCGCGTCCTCCAGGGAGAACACTCCTGCGACCGCTGCGGCGGCGAGCTCGCCGACCGAGTGACCGGCCAGGAAGTCCGGCCGCAGCCCGTGGTGCCCGGCCAGCCGGAACAGCGCGATGCCGAGGGCGAACAGCGCAGGCTGCGTGTAGCGGGTCTCGTCCAGCAGCGCGGCATCGGCAGACCCGGGCTCGGCGAACAGCAGGTCGCGCAGCGGACGGTCGAGGTGCGCGTCCAGCCGCGCGCACACCTCGTCGAGGGCGGCTGCGAACACCGGGCTGTCCCGGTGGAGTTCGCGCCCGGCCCCGGCCTGCTGGCTGCCCTGGCCGGGAAACAGGAACGCGGTGCCGCCCGGCCCGCCCGCGGCGCCGCGCGGCACCCGCCCGCTGGTGACGGCGGCGGACGGGGTGCCACCGGCGAGGGCGTCCAGCCCGGCGAGCAGCTCCGTCCGGTCGCCGCCGAGCACCACCGCCCGGTGATCCAGGCGGGCGCGGGTGCGCACCAGCGAGTACCCCAGGTCGAGGGCGCTGCGGCCGGGTACGGAGCGGACGTGGCCGGCGAGCCGTCCGGCCTGCTCGTGCAGCGCGTCGGCACTGGCCGCGGACAGCACCCAGGGCAGCACGGCGGGGTCCTGGCCGCCCCCGGTCGCGGGCGGTTCGGCGGCCAGGGCCGGGGTGGACAGCAGGACGTGGCAGTTCGCGCCGCCCATGCCGAACGAGCTGACCCCGGCGACCAGTTCCCGGTCGGGGGACGGCCACGCCCCGGTGGTGCGCGCGACCGCCAGGTTCAGCTCGTCGAAGGGGATCCGCGGGTTGGGGGTGTCGAAGTTGAGGCTGGCGGGGATCTTCCGGTGGCGCAGGCTCAGCGCGGCTTTGAGCAGGCCCACGACACCGGCGGCGCCTTCGAGGTGGCCCACGTTGGTCTTGGCCGACCCGATCACCAGCGGGCGTCCGGACCGGCCCCGGCCGAACTCCTCGCCCACGGCGATCGCCTCGATCGGGTCGCCGACCGGCGTGCCGGTGCCGTGCAGTTCGACGTACTGCACGGCCGAGGGGGCGATGCCCGCCCGCTGGGCGGCCCGGCGCAGCACGGCGCGCTGGGCCTCGCCGCTGGGCACGGTCAGGCCGTCCGTGGCACCGTCGTTGTTGATCGCGCTGCCGCGCACCACGCAGTAGACGGGGTCGCCGTCGGCGAGTGCCGCCGACAGCGGCTTGAGCACGACGAGGCCGCCGCCCTCGCCCCGCACGTAGCCGTTGGCCCGCGCGTCGCAGGTGTAGCAGCGGCCGTCCGGCGAGAGGCCCCCGAACTCCGAGACGCTGAGCGTGCTCTCCGGGGTGATGATCAGGTTGACTCCGCCCGCGATCGCCACGGAGCACTCCCCGCGCCGGACGCTCTCCGCCGCGAGGTGCACGGCGACCAGGGCCGACGACTGAGCGGTGTCCACCGTGAGGCTCGGCCCGCGCAGCCCCAGGGTGTACGAGATCCGGTTGGCGAGCATGCCGCGGCTGAGCCCGGTGAGCGTGTGGCGGGTGATCGCGCCGCCGTCGCGGTGCACCAGCGTGGCGTAATCGTGCGCGATGGCTCCCACGAACACGCCGGCCGCACTGCCCGCAAGAGCGGGCGGCGCGATGCCGGCGTCCTCCAGTGCCTCCCACCCCAATTCCAGCAGCAGGCGCTGCTGGGGGTCCATGGCCGCGGCTTCGCGCGGCGAGATGCCGAAGAAATCCGGGTCGAAGCCGTCCACCCGGTCCAGGAATCCCCCGGCGGCCGGCAGTGCGCCTTCGCGCAAGCGGTCGGCCGGGGGGCCGGTGACGGCGCTGCGGCCGTTTTCGAGCAATTGCCAGAACGCGTCGGGGTCGGGTGCTCCGGGAAGCCTGCAGGAGATCCCTACTATCGCGACCGCGTTCGTGGACGGAATTCCCTCGCTGAGCATCGTGCTCCTCACCATGAGCCTGGCACGGCGCCGGGCCGAACGACCGCGTGTTGTGGAAACCGATGCTTGTCCAGGCATGACGCCCCCTCAACCCCTAGCCCACCCTTGCTCGGACGGGCCCCTTCGGGGCATCGATTAGGGGTGCACCGGGGTCGCCGATTAGGGGTGGGCGAGGGCGGCCGGCGCCGCGTAGCGTCCCGGAATATCTCGCCCAATTCGCGCTCGCGAGCGCGTCGTGGCGGCAATAATTCCACGTATAAAAGGAGTCGGTCCGTTGACAACCCTGGACCAGATGGACGTCTTCGACCAGGAACGCTATCTCGATGGCCCGCCGTACGAGGATTTCGCCGTGCTGCGCAGCCAAGCCCCCGTGTTCCGCAACCCCGACCCCGAGGTGCCCGAGGGCCACTGGGCCGTCACCCGGCACGCCGATGTCGTGCACGTCGCGCGCAACCCCGCCCTGTACTCCTCGGAGCTGAAGGGGTCGCAGCCGCAGGAGTTCGACGCGGGCGTCATCGAGGTGCAGCGCCGCATGATGATCCACCAGGATGCGCCCCGGCACAGCCGGGTGCGTTCGCTGGTCGCCCGCGGCTTCACCCCGCGCGTGGTGCAGCAGCTGCGGCCGAGCATCGAGGCCGAGTGCGCGGAGATCGTCGAGTCCGCCCTCGAGCAGGGCGAGTGCGACTTCGTCCGTACCGTCGCCGCGGAGCTGCCCCTGGTGGTGATCGCCGAGGTGATGGGCATCCCGCGCGCCGACCGGCACCGGATCTTCGAGTGGTCCACGGCGATCGCCGGGCAGACCGACGACGAGAACGGCGGCGCGCAGGGGACGCGGCGCGCGGTCGCGGACATGTCCGACTACGCCGCGGCACTCGGCTCGGACCGGCTGCGCTGCCCGGTGGACGACATCATCACCCGGATGGTCAGCGCCGACGACAAGGGCAACCAGCTGACCCAGGAGGAGTTCCAGGCGTTCTTCGTTCTGATGACCGTCGCGGGCAACGAGACCACCCGCTACTCGCTGGCCGGCGCGGTCGAGGCCTTCGCCCAGTTCCCCGACCAGTGGGCGCGCCTCAAAGCCGACCCGGGCCTGGCCAGAACGGCCGCGGAGGAGATCGTCCGCTGGGTGTCGCCGACCAAGGTCTTCCGGCGCACCAGCGTCGTCGACCAGGAGCTGGGCGGCCGGCAGATCAAGGCCGGAGAGAAGATCATGGCGCACATCGTCTCGGCCAACCGCGACGAGACGGTCTTCACCGCCCCCGACACCTTCGACATCGGCCGCGACCCCAACCCGCACCTGGGCTTCGGCGGCGGCGGCCCGCACTTCTGCGTGGGCAAGCACCTCGCCGTGCTGGAGATCGAGCTGATGGTCAAGGCGCTGGCCGAAAAGGTCGACCGCATCGAGATCACCGGCCCGACCCCGAGGCTGCGCTCCTACCAGTTCACCGGCATCACCGAGATGCCGGTCCGCATGATCGCGGCCTGAACGCCGCACGGCACACGGGGAGGCGCGGGGCGGTGGTGCACCCCGCGCCTCCCCGTGTGCGTCGGGCGGAACGCCCGGCACCGGTTCACCGCTGCGGCCCGGCCGGGCCGGTCCGTCAGGCTTCCGTCAGGCTTCGTTCGGGGCGAGCTCCCCCTGTTCGGCCGCGGCGGGCGCTGCGGACGCCTTCTTCGCCTTGCGCTCGGGCGCGGTGAGCAGTGCGACGCCTACCACCAAGGCGGCGAGAACGGCAGCGGCCGGGGCGAGCCAGAGCACGCCCCCGACGGACAGCACGGCACCGCCGACGCCCGCACCGATGGCCGTACCCACGTAGTTCATCGACCCGTTGAGGCTCAGTGCGATCGGGGCCACGTCCCCGCCCGCGACGAACACCCGGCTCTGCTGGGGGATGAACAACGCGGAACCCATCAGACCGAGGATGAACAGTGCCACAAGCGTGGGCACGAACCAGTGCTGGACGGCGGCCAGCAGGGCCGACCCGGCGATGATGACCACCATCCCGGCGGTGAGCACGGTCAGCGGGGAGAACCGGTCCGCGAACTTGCCGACCAGCCGGTTGCCGAGGAAGAAGCCCGCGCCGTAGACCAGCAGCGCCACCAGGATCGCGTTGTCGTTGTCCGGTGTGCTCACCCCGACGACGGAAGCGGCGTAGGAAGTGATGAGGAACAGCGGCGCGAGCACCAGGGCGCTCACCGCGAGCAGGACGAGGATGCGCGGGTTCACCAGCACCGCGAGCCGTTCCCGCATCGTCGTCGCCGGCAGCGTCATCGACGGCACTCCGATGCCTGCGAGCACCGCGGCCACCGCGGCCAGGACGACGATCGTCCACAGGGTGCCGCGCCAGCCCCAGAACTGGCCGATCAGCAAGCCGAAGGGGACGCCGAGGACCGCGGCGAGGCTCGACCCCGCGCCGATCACCGCGAAGGCCCTCGACCGCTTCTCGGGCGGGGCCAGCACCCCGGCCACGGCGAAGGCGTTGGCCTGGAACGCCGCCGCGCCCAACGCCGCGACGACCCGGCCCACCAGCACGACCTCGTAGGTCGGCCCCCCGGCCTGCATCACCATCCCGATGAGGAACGCGACCATACCCACGCCGATGACGGCGCGCCGGTCCATCCGTCCGGTCAGCGTCGCGATCACCGGCGACCCGATCGCGTACGCGATGGCGAAGGCCGTGGTGAGCTGGCCCGCGCTCGTCGTGCTCACCGACAGGTCCGAGGAGATCTCCGGGAGCAGCCCGGGCAGCACGAAACCGTCGACCCCGAGCACGAACGTACCCATGGCGAGGATGACCAGACGCCAGGTCAGCGATGAACTCGATGAATTCGATGATTGTGGAATCGTCACACGACTGAGATTAGACTACGATTCGATGCCGGTCAAAGAGTTGAGAGGAGCCTGCGGTGCCACGCACGCTGCCCGAACCGTCGGTCGACTCGTTCGATCTGACGGTCATCCTGAGCGCGCTCGCCGATCCGGGGAGGCGCACACTGATGGGCGCGCTCTACCGTTCCGTAGAACCGATCGACTGCGCGATCCTGGTGGAACGGGCCGGCCTCGGCCTGAGCAACCCGACGATCTCCCACCACTACCGGGTCCTGCGCGAGGCGGGCCTGACGAGGACGGTCGTCGAAGGCCGCAAACGGGTGGTCCGCGTCCGCCGCGACGAGATGGAAACCCGCTTCCCCGGCCTCCTCGAAGCGATCCTCGGCACCCCCGAACGAGCCGGAGCCCCCTCCTCCGTGTGAGCGCCCTGGGCTCGACCGGGGGGCGCGGGGTCGACCGATACGGGTAGCCCTCGCCGCCGGTGCGCCCCGGCGGGAGGCTCCACGGCCGGGCGGATCTCCTCCTGGTAGACGCCGTGGGGAAGTCGGCTGAGTACTCCATGGCAGCAGACCCGGCGGTCACGGCGCCTGCTCAAGGTGACGGTATGCGGAAACGGCCGCCCACCAGCCCCGAACTCCGCAATGGGCCTGCCGACGCCCACCAAGGCTTGCGCCAGCGGCTCGCCTGTTCAGCGCCTGTCCCGACTCGGGTATCCAGCCCTCGACCACACCCCCGTGGGACAGGCAGAAGCGGCGGCAAGATGGCCGGGGCGACCTGGCCCGGGCGCGCCGCGGGGACACCACCGAGTGAGGTCTCTGCGTCAGCGCCGAGGGCAATCGCAGCCACACCACGGGGGCTTGATCGTAGCCGCGCCTGCAGACCACATTCGCCGCGGCATGCACTGCGAGTCGTCCCTCCTGAGCCCAAAGGACCTGAAGGACGAACGCCATCCGATCACTCCCGTCGGCGCACGCGATCAGGTGCACACCGAATATCGCCGCAGTCACTCCGGCCGCCGCACTCGCCACAGCTGTCCAGGCGTCTCCACCTGATGGGGGCTCGGCTCTTGAGGCATCGGAGTTCCTCAGGGTGGCAGCCTCAGCACCCTGGGACCCATCACGCTGAGTAGTAGCGATTTACTTGACGAACCATCAGTAAAGTCAGCATTAGGTCAGCACCAGTACCGCCACAGACCGCCACAGACCACCAGAGCCCGCCAAGATCAACCACTAGCTCCACCAACAGCTGACCTGCTTGACAGCGGCCAGTTCGAATTCCCCACGTACGGCCAGTTTTGGGTTCACGGACGGTCGTCAGCGAACGAACGCAGATTGCGCTCCACAGGGTGGAGGCCATCTCTGCGCCCGTGCCGAGCGGCGCGTGATGCACGGGGTGCGATGTCAGCCCGTCTCACCGACGCCGTGCTCCGCCCACGCGATGCCGTCCACCGCCAGCCATGGCTGGCCGACCACGGTCGCCGGAGTCATTGCGGTGAACGCCAGAACGTCCCGATGCAGGTGAGACTGGTCGACGTAGCCGCTGTCGGCCGCGACCCTGGCCGCACCTTCGCCGGCGGCCAGGCGATGGGCGGCATGGTCGAAGCGGACCAGCCTCGCGGCGCGCTTGGGAGGAAGTCCGATCTGCGACCGGAACCGGGACCACAGGCGCTTGCGGCTCCACCCGACCTCGGCCGCCAGGTCCTCGACCCGGGCCTGGCCGCGGCTGACGAGGATCCGGTCCCAGACGAAGGCCACCTGGGGATCCACCGACGGTCCCGTCTCTGCTCGGCGGGCGAGCAACGCCTCCGCCAACGCGAAACGGTCCTGCCACGACGTGGCATCCCCGAGTTGCTGTCCAATCCGTGCCGCGTCCTGGCCCCACAGGTCGTCGAGGGCGACCAGGGTACGGTCCAGCTCCGACGGGGAGGCGCCCAGCACGGCGCGTGCGGCCACCGGGGACAGGCGCACCTGCACGCACTCGATGTTCTCGCCTCGCACGCGAACAGCGCCGTGCAAGAACCCGGCGACAAGGTTTCCCCGCTGCTGCCGACCGGTGGCGACATCCACGACGAGCGGGCCGTTACCGAACTCCAGAACCAGCGTGACCGCCGGGTGCGGGACCACCCGCACGTCGACCGGGCCCGCGCTGCCGCCGCGGAACCCGGCCATGCTGACACCGGCTACCCGGCTGGGCCTCGGCGACTTCACGACGCCCCACCCGGCCACAGCCCCACGCTCGTGCGCAGCGGATCGCATGACCCCATGCTAAGAGGACATCGACCGGAACATTTGTCCAATACGCCGGCGCGCAGTGACGGTGACAGTGGGTTCATGAGCCACACCATCATCCAAAACGCATTCCAGGCGCTCGCCAGCAACGACCCCGATCGGATCTCCGCAGTCCTCACCGAGGACGCCGAATGGCTGTCGCCCCCTGGGAACGCCACTGCCGTCGCGCTCGAGGCCACCCACCACATGGTGGGCAGGAAGGCGATCGTGCGCTTCTTCGCCGAGGACTTCCCCCGCCTGTTCGTGCGTGACGTCACCGTCTCCTTCCACGGGTCCCACACCGACGGCGAGCGGGTGACCGTGGAGGCGACCATGACGGCGACGCTCGCCAACGGCAACCACTACACCAACGACTACTGCTTCGTCTTCGAGCTCCGGGACGAGCTGATCCACCGGGTCCGCGAATACGTGGACACAGTCCGCGGGCACCGCATGATCTTCGGCGAAGTCCCACAGTAGCCATCCCCGACCTGGCCGTGAGCCGGTCGGCCCCGACGAGCAGGCAGACCGGGGCGGCAACCCTACGTCGGCGATCCCGGCGCACGACCAGCACGCCGCCCACCATCGACAACCACCACGCTGAGTGATCAGCGGCGGCCAGATACCTCCCCACCAACTGGCCGCCTGTGGGGAATTCCAACTGGCCACTAACACCTGCTGAAATGCAGATCAGCGGCCCAACCATCCGTCACTGAAGGAACCTGCCATGAAAATGCTCATCAACGTCCTCGAAGACAAGGCCGCTGGGATGCCGCAGCCTGATGGCTCGGCGGCATCCCGGCGGCTCTGTAAGGGGGCTCGGGTCGGGCAGACGCTCTCGGCAGAGACGCGGGTTAGTCACCCCACCTGGCCGGCGAAGGCCTCGTACGCCTGCTCGCCGAAGAGGACGAAGCGGACCTCTTCCACCGAGGTCGGTGTCTGCCGCACCGTCTCGACCGCAATGCGGGCCGCGTCCTCCATGGGCCACCGGTAGACGCCCGTGGAGATCGCCGGGAACGCGACCGACTTCGCGCCCAGTTCGTCCGCAACGCGGAGGGCCTCCCGGTAACAGGAGGCAAGAAGGCTCTCGTCTCCGCCTGAAACCTGAAACACCGGGCCCACGATGTGGATGACCCAGAGTGTTCACCTACGTCCGGCTGCCTCTCCCTGACGTAACAGGCAGGGGCGGGACGTCTTGCACTGAAGATCTGAGCCGGGCGATCCGCCGGGCCCGCACCCCACGCCCCGGGCAATCACATCCACGGAAGAACACCTTCGCCCGCTCAGCAGCGGGGTGATGCACGCCGTACGCCCTAGTTCAACGCTGCGTGGCCAGCACCAAGACAGCACGGGAGTCAGCACCCGAGCGCCAGATCACTCCAATCACGACATTACTCCGCGCGGATTCCTAAATCGAGTTGAGTGATACGCCGGCGCCCGCAGGGCCCCCTCATGGGTGCTGCCCTCACACCCCGCCTCCGAAGTGTGGACCCCCACCACATAGGCCCCTGACCTGCCGCTTCCTGCCGTGTGGCGACGCGATGACGCGCCCCTCGCCCACCCGGAAGTGATGGCCATGGCTGCCCCTCCCCCACCCATCTCAACTCCCAACTCGATCCCCAGAATCGTCGTCGCGAGCCTCATAGGGACCACTATCGAGTGGTACGACAACCCATCCGGACAGGGCTAGGACCTGCGGTTTTCCTACTCGCGGGCCCAAAAGTCAGCACCGAACCAGCACGGTTTCCAAGCCCAACGTCCACTCCTGCCGCGTGTACGAGAGCCCGTGCCCCTGTGACAGTCACGGACCGATGCTCCTCCGGTGGATGCACCGCCACCGCTCGGGGCCGCTACGGTCTGGCTGACCTCCCCGTTCCCCGTGACCATGGGGTTTCGGTGACCGTCGTAGACGACGATGCCGAGATCCTCTGCCCTCCGGAAGAAACGGCCCGCGGTTCCCCGGTATCCGGGCGAGCCGGTCGACGACACCGTACCCGCCGGGAACCCGGGAGAGTGGGACACCCCCGCTGCCGGATTCCGGTCTGGGTGATCCTCCGCCGCCGTCCGTCTCAGGGCCCTCCGGCTGCAGAGTGCTGCCGTCAGCCGCGCTCTACACCGTGAACACCGGCAAGGACTCCAGGCCCCGCATAAGTCGTGTAAGCCGCCACCGGAATCCGTCAGGCGGGACCGCCAGGCGGAGCCCAGGAAACCGGGTCAGAAGTGCACGGAGGGCAATCTCTGCCTCGGCCAGGGCGAGAGGTGCTCCCAGGCAACGGTGGATTCCGTGACCGAATGCCAGGTGACCTCTGGCGTCGCGCTCGGCGTCGGGGCAGCCGGGAGCCGGATACCGGGCGGGGTCTCGATTCGCCGCTGCGGGCGAGATGAGCACCGGGACGCCGGCGGGGATTTCGGTATTGCCGAGTGCGATCGCTTCCGTGCTGTATCGAAAGGTGGCGATCCCGACCGGTGAGTCATAGCGCAGCAGTTCATCCAGCATGCTGTCGATCTGGGCGGGATTACTTCTTGCATTGCTGAGGAGGGTGGGGTGTTGGAGGAGTGCCAGGACGGCGTTGCCGATGAAGTTCGTGGTGGTTTCGTGACCGGCGACGAGGAGCAGGACGGCGAGAGAAACCAACTCGTCTTCGCTGAGCTGTTCGCCTTCCTCCCGGACGGTGATGAGGTCGTGCAGCAGGCTGTCGTCCGGAGTGCGGTGCTTGGCCTCGATGAGGTCGGCCATGTAGCCGGCCACGGCGTGGGAGGCTGCGTCGATCCGTTGGGGCTGCCCGGCGGCGAAGAGGTCGTTCGACCAGATCCGCACCTGGGACCGATCGCTCTCGGGCACGCCGAGCATCTGGCAGATCACCGTCACCGGCAGCGGGACGGCCAGACCGGTTACGAGGTCCGCCTCACCATTCTTCGGGAGAGCGTCGAGGAGGTGGTCGACGGTGTGCTGGATATACGGGCGCAAGCGGGCGACGGCGCCGGAGGTAAACGCTTTGGTCACCAAACGGCGCAGCCGGGTGTGCTCGGGCGGGTCGGTGGCGAGCATGGTGTGGGCCACCGCGGGGTGCAGGTTGCGGCCGGAGGTACGGCCGGCGAAGAACCGGGCGGTGTCCTTGGACAGGCGCGGGTCGGTGAAGGCTGTCTTCGCTTCGGCGTAGCCGGTCACGAGGTAGCTGGACCGGCTTCCGGAGCCGGTGACTACCTGGCTCACCGGGGCTGTCGCCCGGAGTTCGTCGTAGAAGGGGTAGGGGTTCTGGAGGAACTCCGGGGCCGACAGCGGGTCGCTCATGGTGTGGGAACGGCTTCCTTGTTTGGACAGTCTCGGTGGTGGTCGCGCGCACGACGTCGCTGTTGCGCATGGCTGGGCGACGAGCAGCAGCCATTCTGTCTCGGCTCGCAGGTTGCCTTCTCGTTCGTCCATGCGGAAGCGCCGTCTGTCCACCGGAGGGCAGCGTGCCCCCGGCCGGGACCAGGTTCCCCTGGTCCATCACCGTCCACGAAGGAGAGGTCGTGTGTCAGCTTGACCACCCGGTCCTTGCACGGATCGGCCTGCCCTCAGGTCAGGCCCCACACCTGGTAGTCCTCGGCGAGCAGATGCCCGGCGAGGTACGAGCCGTCCTGCCCCGTGATCGCGGTGATCAGCGCGCGCCCACGCGATGGTGCCCGGCGTGAACCGCAATCGTGCCCGATGTGAGAGAAGCCGGGATCGGTGGACCCACCACATGCGCCCGCCGGTCCCGGCACCGCCGTCGACGAGACTCGACTGGAAGAGTTGATCATCGAGGCGCAGACATCCCTGCCGTTCGAACTGCCCGACCTGGCGAACCGGTGCGCCTCGGCCCTCGGCCTGGGCACCGCGCTGATCTACCTCGTCGACCTGCAGCAACAGCTGCTCATCCCACTCGACGAGACCATGGAGCCGCTGCTGGTGGAGGGCTCGTTGGCCGGCTGGGCGTACCGCACGGTCACTCCGCGAGTGGACGACGCCGCCGACGACGTGATCATCTGGATGCCTCTGGTCGACGGTGCGGAGCGGCTGGGCGTGCTGGCGGTGCGGACCGCCTCGCTCGACGGGGTGCGGATGCGCCGCAGCCGCATGCTGGCATACCTGTTCGCCATGCTGATCACCTCCAAGCGCGCCTACAGCGACTGGCTCGCCGCCCGCGCCCGCACCGCGACCATGCGGTTGCCCACCGAGATGCTGCGGGCCTTCCTGCCGTCCCACACCATCGGCAGCAGCAGGTGCGTGTCGACCGCGGTCCTGGAACCGGCGTACGACGTCGTCGGTGACGCCTTCGACCACTCGGTCGTCAAGGACATCCTGCACACGATGATCCTCGACTCCATGGGTCACGATCTGAACTCCGGCCTCACCACGTCGGTCGCTATGGCGGCGGCGCGAAACGCCCGCCGCGGCGGAGGCGACCTGGCCGACATCGTCGGCTCCGTCGATCAGGCGCTCGCCCAGTGACTGCCCGACCATTTCTGCACCGGCGTGCTGTGCCGGCTCGACGCGCTCACCGGGGTGCTGCGCTGGGTCAACTGCGGTCACCCGCCGCCGCTGCTGATCCGTGGCGAGCGGGTGCTCGACGGGGCGCTGGACAGCCCCCCGCAGCCGCCGATCGGCCTGGCCGGCCAACTCGCCCCGGCGCCCCGGCAAGTCCACGAAACGACACTGGAACCGGGCGACTGCGTCCTGCTCTACAGCTTCCGTCCCGCCACGCGTGGCGCCGGGTCCACCCTCCTGCCAGTTCCTGGCCGTCTCGGCGAACGTCAATCGGCTCGCAGACGGCTTCGCCCCGGAGACGGTCCTTCCGCCTTTGCGTGAACCACCTTCTGCTGCCGGGCTTGTGACGTCTGCGGGGCCGGGGACGGCTTGCTCGTCGGGGTGGTGCGGGAAAGGATCGACGGGCCGTGTCGGCGCCAGTGGCCGGCGACGTACAAGAAAGACAAGGTGGGGGCGGGATGAGCGAGCACGGCCGACGGCGGCGTCACCGTACGGTGGACCGGGTCGCGTGGATCCTGGAGGCCGCCGCGCGGGAGCCGGGCGGGGTGACCGTGGCCGAGTTGGCGCGGACGGTCGGGGCGCCGGCGAGCTCGGTGCAGGACCTGGTCAACGGCCTTGCCGCGACCGGCTTTCTGCTGGAACAACGCGGGCGCTTCAGGCTCGGGCCCGCCCCGCATGTCCTCAACCTCATCGCGGGCCGGGTCGTCCCGCGGATCAGTCAGGCCGAGCTCGACGAGCTGAGCCGCGTCGCGGGTACCCCGGTGCTGCTCACGGTGCGGGTGGGGCTCGACGCCGTGCACCTCGCGCGCGGCGGCGAGGACGAGATCCCCCGCCTCCTGCCGCTTGCCGACGAGCACATGGCCCGGCCGCTGCTGCGCACCGCCGCGGGCCGGCTGCTGCTGGCCTTCACCGACGAGGCGGAGCGCCACGGGCTGCTCGACGAGCTCGCCCGCCATGACCCCGAGGCGGTCGCGGAGTTCCGCCGCGCCCTTCCGGCGATCCGCGCGTCGCGCATCAGCCGCAGCGAGGGTCTGGCCGATCCTGAGGTCAGCGCGCTCGCGATCCCCGTCACTGACGGCCCCGTCGTCACGGGCGCCCTCGTGCTGACGCACCGGCGTCGCGGCCGCTCGGAGCGGCTGCGCCTGGACCGGGCGGCGGCCCGGCTGCTCGCGCACATCCAGGAGAGGCGGACGTGACATCCGCATCGATTCACGGATATCCGTGAATCCGGGCACTCGTGCAGCGCTGGGAACGAGCATCCCGGCATGACTTCGCACACGCTGACCACGACCGAGACGATCTCGCCGACCTCTGTCGGCGAGATGCTCTCCCGGCTGCTGCACGCCCTTGGCGACCCCGATCCGGCCCGGGGAGCCGAGGACATCACCGTCGTCGGAGCCGATCCCCTGGTGCCCTCGGTGCACCGCCTCGCCGATGCCATGTCCGCCGCGATCGGTGTCTTCGGGCGGCAGACGGCGGCGGTCGGCGAACAGCGCGGTCACCAGCACCAGAAGGTGGAGGTGCAGGCCGGGGCCGCGATCGACCAGCTCATGGCCACGTATCACACGACGCTGTCGGGACGTCCGATCGGTGTCTTGCTCGACGATCCGGCGCTGCTCGGCAACAACGACTTCTACCGGGCGCGCGACGGCCGGTGGATCTTCATCATCACCACCTATCCGCATCTGCGGGACGCGGTCTGCTCCGTGCTCAGGTGCGGGCTCGACAAGGTGGGGATCGCGCAGGCCGCGGCCGACTGGGACGCCTTCACGCTGGAGGAGGCCATCTGCGCGCGGGGTGGCGTCGCCTGCGTCGTGCGCACCCGCGACGAGTGGCTCGCGCACCCCGCCGGGCGGTACGTGGCCCAGCGTCCGGTCGTCGAGATCGAACGCGTCGGTGACGGACCGGTCCGGCCGCTGGAGCCGATCGGTGAGGCCGATGAGGCGCTCGCGGGCGTACGGGTGCTCGATCTCACCCATGTCATCGCGGGTCCCGTCGCGGCGCGGCTCCTCGCCCAGTTCGGCGCCGACGTGCTGCACCTGACGCGTCCCGACCGCCCCGACCCGATCCCGATGATCGCGATGACCGGTGGCGGCAAGCGCAACGCCTACTGCGACCTGCGCGACGATCACGACCGTGCGGCCTTCCACGACGCGCTCCAGGAAGCGGACGTCTTCGTACACGCCTACCGGGGACTCGCCCGGCACGGGGCGTCGACCGAGGAACTCGTCCGGCGCCGCCCCGGACTCATCACCCTCGAATATCACGCCTGGGGTGCCGAAGGACCCTGGGGCGAACGCGGCGGGTTCGACCAACTCGCCTGCTCGGCAACCGGATTCGCCATCGAGGAGTGGACCGACCGGCCGTCGCTGCCGCCGACGTACCTGCTCAATGACTACCTCGCCGCCTACCTCGGGGCCGCCGCCGTGGCAACGGTCCTGCGCCGGCGTGCTACCGAGGGCGGCTCCTGGCGGATCCGCGTGACCTTGGCCGGGGTCTGCCACTGGGTGCAGGAACTCGGGCTGCTTGCACGGGAGGACGTACTCGACCTGCCCCGGCCCGGGCGCACGCCGTTCGCCGCGCTGTCGACCGCCGAGACCGACTTCGGCCCGCTCACCGAACCGGCGACACCGTTCGCGTACAGCGGGCGCACGGTCCCACAGGCCGGCCGACGTTCCCCGCTCGGGTCTGCCGCGCTCCAGTGGCGCTAGGCCACTTCTCCGGGTTCTCCGGGACCCGCCACTGCCGCGGTCCACGCACCTCCGTTCGCCCGCCCCACCCGATACCCCAGGAGGAACTGCAAGATGCCCGAGAAGCCGAGCGGCCCGTCCGGCCGCGGACTCCTCGCCGGAGTCCGCGTCATCGAACTGGCCAGCGTGATCATGGCCCCGTACGCCGCCAAGGAATTCGGCGACCTGGGCGCGGACGTGATCAAGGTCGAACCGCCCACGGGCGACATGACGCGCCACTACCCGCCACGGCGCCACCCCGGCATGGGCGGCCCGGCACTCAACCTGAACCGCAACAAGCGCAGCGCCGCCATCGACCTCAAGGCCCCGCACGGCCGCGACGCCCTGCTCGCCCTCCTGCGCACCGCCGACGTCTTCATCACCAACCTGCGCCCGCAGGCCCTGGAGAAGCTGCGCCTCGGCTACGACGAGGCCGCGGCCGTCAACCCCGGCCTGATCTACGCCAATGCCCAGGGCTTCCGCAGCGACAGCCGTTACGGCACGCACGCCGCCTACGACGACATCATCCAGGCGGCCAGCGGCCTGGTCTGGCTCAACCACCAGGTCTCCGGCCAACCGCACTACGTTCCCACCGTCCTCGCCGACAAGATCTGCGGCATGCAGATCGCCCAGTCGGTACTTGCCGCGCTGCACTACCGGGAGCACGGCGGCACCGGACAGCACATCGAGGTCCCGATGGCCGACACCATGCTCGCCTTCAACCTGGTCGAGCACCTGGGAGCGGCCGCCCTGGAGGCCGACGGAGCCTTCGGCTCGGCCCGCTCGCTCAGCCCGCAGCGCCGAGCCCTGCGCACCGCCGACGGCTGGATGTGCATCCTGCCGCACAGCGACCGCAACTGGCGGGACTTCACCGCCTTCGTGGGCCGCCCCGAACTGGCCGCCGATCCGCGCTTCTCCACCGGCCCCCACCGGGCCCGCAACGCCGACGCGTTCTATCCGCTGCTCGCGGAGCTGACGCCGCAGCACACCAGCGCCGAGTGGCAGGCGTTTTGCGACCGGGCGGGCATCGCCGCCGCCCCCGTGCTCGACCTGGCCTCCGCCGCCACCACCGCCTACGCCCAAGAGGGCGGCCTGCTGTACGAGGCCGAACACCCCACCGAGGGCCGCTACCGGGTCATCGGCCGCCCGGTGCGCTACTCGGCCGACCCGGAGCCGGAGCTGCGGCCCTGCCCGGGCATCGGCCAGCACACCGACGAGGTGCTCCGCGAAGCCGGCTTCGACCCTTCCCTGCTGCACCCCACGGGCTGACCGGTTTCCGTAACGAAGCTCCGTAACGCGAAGAAATGCATCAATCAATTCACCAACCCGGGAGCGAATGAGCCATGTCGCCTTCGACGCTTTCACCGACCTCGACGCTTTCACCGATCGCATTCCCCGATGTCGCCCTGCCCGAATCGGCCCGCAGGCTCCGCGCCGAGGTCCGCGCCTTTGTCGACGAGGAGCGCGCCCGCGGCACCGTGCTCGGCCGCCCCGACTCCTGGCTGGCCGGCTGGGACCCCGGCTTCAGCCGCCGCCTCGCCGAGCGCGGCTGGGTCGGCATGGCCCTGCCCACCGAGTACGGCGGCGCCGGCCGCGGTTTCCTGGACCGCTATGTGGTGATCGAGGAGCTGCTCGCCGCCGGAGCCCCGGTCAGCGCCCACTGGGTCTCCGACCGGCAGGCCGGCCCGTCCATCCTCCAGCACGGCACCGAGGAGCAGCGCCGTTTCTTCCTGCCCCGGATCGCCGCCGGGCAGTGCTTCTTCTCCATCGGCATGAGCGAGAAGAACAGCGGCTCCGACCTCGCCTCGGTCGCCACGCGCGCCGAACGCACCGCCGATGGCTGGCGGTTGACCGGCACCAAGATGTGGACCGGCGGCGCCCACGTCAACGACTACGCCATCGTCCTCGCCCGCACCGAAGACGCCGAGGACAAGCACGCAGGGCTCAGCCAGTTCATCGTCGACCTGCGCGCATCGGGCGTACGGGTCGAGCCGATCCACCTGATGAGCGGCGAGCACCGCTTCAACGCCGTCCACCTCGAAGGCGTCGACGTCCCCGACGGCATGCTGCTCGGGCAGCAGGGCGACGGCTGGAAGCAGGTCACCGGCGAACTCACCTTCGAACGCAGCGGCCCGGAACGCTACCTGTCCACCTTCCCCCTGCTGGTCTCCCTGCTCCGCGAACTGGAGCAGCAACCGGCCACGGCCGAACAGCTCGCTCAGGTCGGCATCCTGACGGCCCGTCTGCACAGCATCCGCCGACTGTCCCTCGGCGTGGCCGCGGCCCTGGACGCCGGACACTCGCCCGACACCCAGGCCGCCCTGGTCAAAGACCTCGGCACCCGCCTGGAGGGCGCGCTGGTCGACACCGTCCGCAGCATCCTGCCGACCCCGGCAGACCCGCACGCCACCCCCGGCAGCCACCCCGAACTGCTCGCCTTCGCCCTGCTGCACAGCCCCGGCTACACCCTGCGCGGCGGCACCAACGAAATCCTTCGCGGCATCATCACTCGAGGTCTGGAGCAGCACTGATGAACACCCACACGGTCGACACCGGCACCCCCTTCATCCCCGCGGACGCCTACGACACCGCTGCCTTCTACGCCGAAGCGGACGCCATCGCTATCGTCACCAACGCCACCGCCCCCGACGCCGTGGCCCTCCCCTCCGAGGACGCCTCCACCGCCGAACTCCTCGCCGCCGCCAGGGAAGCAGGACACCGCGCCGTCCCCGCCCCTCTCGCCGAGACCGCCCTGGTCGCCCGCCCCCTGCTGCGTTGCGTCGGCCTCCCTGTCCCGGACGGCCCGCTCAGCTACGCGATCGCCCCCGAGCTGACGATCCGTTACGCCCACCCGGCCGCCTCCGCCGTCGGCTCGGCCGGTTCCTCCGGGGACGACGACACCCTGCTGGTCACCGGCACTCTGCGCCGCGTCCCATGGGCCCGCTCCGCCACCGCGGTGGTCGTGCTGGCCACCGCCCCCTTCGGCCCTGTCCTGTTCACTCTCACACCCGACCAGGCCGTCCTCACCCCCGGCGGCAACCTCGCCGAGGAACCCCGCGACGACCTGTACCTTGCCACCCTTGAGATCCCCGCCTCGCGGGTCCGCCGGATCTCCCCCGAACTGCTCGACGAGGCCCGGCTCCGCGCGGCCCTGGCCCGCTCCGCCCTGATCGCCGGTGCCGCCGAACGCTGCGTCGACCTGACGGTCGCCCACACCACCGCCCGCACTCAGTTCGGCCGTCCGCTCAGTCACTTCCAGGCCGTCAAGCAGGAAGAAGCGCGGCTGATCGAGGAGACCGCCCTGGTCCGCACCGCCGTCCAGGCCGCCGCCCCGCTGGACTTCGGCGGCCCGGCCGCACACGTCGCCATCGCCGCCGCCAAGACCCAGGCCTCCGCCTCGGCCGCCGAGATCGCCCGCATCGCCCACCAACTCCACGGCGCCATCGGCATCACCCAGCTCAGCCCGCTCCACCTCGCCACCACCCGCCTGTGGTCCTGGCGCGACGAAGACGGTGACGAAACCTACTGGGCACGCCGCCTGGCCCGTCCCCTCACCGCCGCCGCCCTCTGGCCCACCCTCACCACCACACCCTGACCCCTCGCCCCCACGCCCTGCCTCGCCGCCGACCGGCCAAGACCGGCCGGCGGCTCAGCAGCTCTCCCCCGGCTCGGGGTGGTGTCACCGGGTTCGAAGGCATCGACAGACTGCCGATCAGGGCATAACCACCCCACTCTTTTTTGATCCCCTCAGAGGTCTGGCGGGTTTCCCGTCCGTACGACGGAGGCTCATCGAGACTTCGCCGACCACGCGCGACATACCCCACCCCCGAGCAGCAAGAACTGGGAGCAGAAACCCCGGTCCCGATCGGCTGCGGCGTCTCCACCATCAGGTTGGAGAGAGCCGCTGCATAGACCGAGACCGGGATCAGCACTACCACGAGTCAACGATCAGAGGGGAGTTCGTCTCATCCCGCCGTCCCTTGGGCCGGACAAAGGCCACGGTCAATGAGAAAGGGGCAGGCGAAATGCGAGCCTACAGGACACCGGCCCGGGCGAATTCGGCCGCCAGAAAGATGGGGGCGCCGTCCGGGCGAGCCGCGCGGATCGACCGCAGGGCCGCCCAGGTGTGGTCGATGCCCTTGCGCCGTCGGACAACGCCCCAGAGCCGGTCGTCACCGACCGAGTAACAGCCGTGGAAATAGGTGATCCCGTGGGTGCGGCGATAAGTGGCCGACAGCCGGTCCGGGCGGCCGGTGCCCAGCACGAGCCGCCGGTCGGACGGATACCGAGCGGCCGAACTCGTCGAAAGCAAAGGTGCGGTCCGGCCGCTCGTTGATCGCGTACTCGATCCGGTCCAGCTTCACGTCGAAGTCCGGGTCCGGGGATTCCTTCCAGGTCTTGGTCCGCTGGAAGGAGATCCCGCGGCGGACGAGCAGGCCCAGCATGGTCGGACGAGTGGTGGCCGTCTCGGCGACGAAGTCCTCGTCGTCACGGTTGAGCAGGCGGGGACGGCCTCCCGCCCACCGAGGGTCCAGACAGGCCAGCCCCATCTCGTTGAAGCTGTGGATCACGTCCCGGACGGTGTCCTCGTCCGCCTGGACCAGACGCGCGATGACCGGGACGGTGTTCCCGCCGGTCGAAGCCAGCAGCAGCATCGCCCGCCGGAACCGCACCGCACTCGTAGTGCCCAGCCGCACGATCCGCTGCAGTTTCTGCCCCTCCTGCTCGGTCAACCGACGAACCCTGACCAGTGCCGCCATCCCCGCCCCTCGCTGGCCGTTGCTTCCTACCAGCACAACGAGCAACCCGGCGAACCAATGCGGTCACAGCACTAGGAGCCGCCACCGCTCCGCCTTATCCGCATCCGGACGCGACCATCCACTCCCGGCAATCGATTACCGCGGCGCGTCCGGCAGATGTGCTCGCCGAGCCGAAGCCGACACACGTACTTGTACTTGTCGCCGAGCTGTATCCCAGCTTGCCGGGACCCGGCCTGATGGAGGTCCGGTAGATTCGACGGACAGCTGATCGGCAAGGGGAGCGGCCGGGTGCCGCGCGTTGGACAGGGGGCCGGGGGGTGCGGAGCGGACAGGGGCAGGACCGCCGCCGGGAAGCGTTGCTGGAGTGCTGGCGCGCTATCGAGCTGTTCGGACCGCCGAGCATCCCGGCGTTGCCCCGGCGGCGCTCCGCCGCACGGTCCGGCCCGAGGGACGAGTACGTCGTCGACCTGACGCCGCTGCCGGGACGGATACCACCGCACCTGCCGTGGGATGCCGACCACCCGGAGACGGGCGCGCCCCGGGCGCCGTACGGCCGGATGTGGCGGCACGAAATCTACTGCGGGGTCTTCGATCTGGAGCTGCTCCGTCAGGCGATGATCGCGGTGTTGCCCGCGGGGACTGATCCGGATCCCGGTGTGCCGCAGTCCGAGCTGACGTTGCCGGGCCAGAGCGCGATGTTCGCCCTGGTCCTGGACGATCAGGGGCGACCGGTCGAGGACACGTCCGTGATCTCCGCCTGTGCCTGGGCGACCGGCCGCCTGTTCGATCCGGGACCCTCCGCGCCGGGCTGGCTGGACGGTTTCGAGGACCTCGACGACGCGTTCGGCACGGCGATCGACGAGCTGACGGCCACCGCGATTCCCTACGGCTCCGCCGCCCCGCCTCACGGCACGGCGTACGGGCAGCGGCCCGGCTCCGGCCGTGGGCCGGGAACTGCGGCCGGGGCCGGGGCCGGCCGCGTGAGCTGGCAGCGACTGCTCGGCGAGATCCTGGGCGAAGCCGCAGTCGGCGCGGTCGGGGCCCTGTTCGGCGAGGTCGTCGGCGCCGTCCTGCAGGGCGCGGCTGAACCCCTGGTGCGCCGCGCCGCCGACTGGGCAGCGGCCCGCCGGCCCGCCGGGGACCATGCCGAGTCCGGGCATCCGGAGGGTGGCGGGAGTGTTCCCGAGCGGGCGCCGGCCGACCCTGCGGACATGCCGGAGGCGCACAGGGGTGGCTCTGGTCCCCGCGCGCTCACGCTCGCCGATCTCGTCGCCCTGACCGCGCAGATCGCCGACCTGTGCGGGGTGCAGGACCATCTGCGGCCCCAGGTGATCAGGGTGCGGAGCAGGCTGGTCCACCGGCCTCGGGACCCACAGGCGAAGGTCGCCGCCGCAGCGCCTTTCCTCAACAGCCTGCTCCCTCCGGATCTCGCCCGGGTCGCCGGGGCCCTCGGCAAGGGGGTCGGCCCGGCACTGGACGCGTATCTGACCGAGCACGATGCCATTGCCGTGGGGATGCGGACTGATGTGCGCCAGGAGCGGGGAGTCGTCCTGACCGGGGTGAGTCCGGAGCTGGTTCCGCCGGGGCGGTGGCCCGCACCAGCGCGGTTCCCGCTCGCGCTGAGCCAGCAGTTCGCGGTCGACCGGATGCTCGCCGACCGCACAGGCACCGAAGGGGGGATGTTCTCCGTGAACGGCCCGCCCGGCACGGGCAAGACGACGATGTTGCGCGACCTGGTCGCCGCGCTGGTGGTCGAGCGGGCAGCGGTGTTGGCGACGTTCGACCGGCCCGCACAGGCATTTAACGGTCCGGCGTGGCGAGGCAAGGACCGGCAGGGCAAACACGCGCGATTCGTGTCGCGGCTCGACCCTCGGCTGACCGGGTTCGAGATCGTGGTCGCCTCCTCCAACAACGGCGCGGTCGAGAACATCACCGCCGAGCTGCCCGGCATCGGCGCGCTCGGTGAGCACTGGCACGGCGGCCCCGACCATTTCTCCGACCTCGCCTCCGCCCTCCTCGGCGGCCAAGCGTGGGGCCTGGTCGCGGCGGTGCTCGGGAACAAGGCCAACCGCAAGGAGTTCGGCGACCGGTTCTGGTGGGGCCGGCTGCCGGAGAAGGAGGCTGCCGCCCGGTCCGCAGCAGGACTGCCACCACTGCGCGGCATGCAGGCTGTCCTGAGTGACTGGATCCCGCCGAGGACTCCGCCCGGCAGCCGGCGCCCCGCCGCCCCGGCGGACCGGGACGCGGCGAACCGGGACTCGGCGGCCGGGCCCGCCGAGCCCGTGCCGTCGTGGACCGCCGCCGTCGCCGCGTTCCGCACCGCCCAGGCCGAGGTCGAGCGCCTGCGTACCGAGCGTGCCCGGCTGGCCTCGGCGCTGATAGCCGTCGAGTCTCCGTCGACCGGGCAGCGGATCGCGGACCTGGAAGCCGCCGTGTTCCGCACAGACCAGCAGGTCACCGCCGCGACGTCCGCCCTGGAACGGGCCACCGTCGCCACCGGCGCGGCCCGGAGTGCCACCGCGGCGGCCGAAGCCGGACACCGGGCGGCCACCGAGCGCGTACCACGAGCCCGGCAGGAGCTTGCCGCCGCCCGTGCGGACCTGTCGGCCGCTCGTGAGCTGGCCGCGCACCACCGCGAGTACGTCACGGTGCTCACCGCACGCCAGGACACACCGCCTACCGCCAAGCGGGGCCTGCGCGGCGGACTACGGCACCTGTTTCAGAGCTCCGCCAACCGGCAGGCCGCCGAAGAGCAGCAAGAGCGTGCCCGGGCCGAGAACGCGCAATTGCTCGTCCAGCAGCGCGCCGCCCTTGACGACTCCCTGGAGCAGGTCGCCGCAGCCGTACGCGCCGAATCTCTGGCCGAGGGCCGGAACTCCCGGTCCGCCATCGCCGTCGACGAGGCCGCCGCCGGCCTCACCGCCGCCCTCGCGCACGAACAGACCACGCGCGCCCGGCAGGCCGCGGCAGACACCGCACTGCGGCGGGCCCGGCAGGCCGCTGAAGCAGCCCGCCACGACCTGCGGGCCGCCATAACCGAGCTCAACGAACGCCACCACGAACTGCAACAGGCGGCTCGGAGCCTGCCCTCACTGCCGCTCGACTGGCTCCACCTCGACGAAGCCGACCAGGAACTCGGCTCCCCCTGGTCCGACGAGGCGTGGTCCACCGCGCGCAGCGACCTGTTCCTGCGCGCCCTCGACCTGCACCGCGCCTTCGTGGCCGGGGCTGCGAAGAGGGTCCGCGGCAATCTCCAGGTCCTGATGGAGCTGATGGCGGGAAACAGTGGACCCCTGCCCGACGAAGAGGTCGAGCATGCCTGGCAGACTCTCTTCCTCATGGTGCCCGTCGTCTCCACCACGTTCTCCTCCGTCGGCAGCATGTTCGCGCGTCTCGGCCGGGAGTCGATCGGCTGGCTGCTCGTAGACGAGGCCGGGCAGGCCACCCCGCAGGCCGCCGTGGGCGCACTGTGGCGCGCCCGCCGTGCCGTTCTGGTCGGCGATCCTCTCCAGCTCGAGCCCGTCGTCACCATGCCCACCGCTCTGCAACGCCGGCTGCTGCGCGCCTACGGCGTCGACGAGCGGTGGCTGCCCTCGGCCACCTCGGCCCAGGCCGTGGCCGACCGGTCCAACCGCTACGGCACCTACCTGCCGGCCCCGGACGGGGACGACGACCACGTCTGGGTGGGTTCACCGCTGCGAGTCCACCGCCGCTGCGAAGAACCGATGTTCACCGTCAGCAATGAGGTCGCGTACGACGGCCTCATGGTCTACGGCACCGCGCAACAGGCGTTCCCCGACGGGGAACGGGGCGGGCTGCTGCCCAGCCGCTGGCTCAACACAGACGACCCCGCCCGCCCGGCTGACGCCCCGTGGGGCGAACGCGACCGCCGTGCCTTCGAGTTCGTCCTCGGCCTTCTGGACCGGCACGGCGTCGGCGTCGAGCGCGTACGCGTCATCGCCCCGTTCCGGGCCCTCGTCGCCGAGTGCAAGAAGGTCTGCCGCGGCCGTGAAGGCTGGACCGCTGAACTCCTCGACGACCGCTGCGCCACCGTCCACCGAGCACAAGGCAAGGAAGCCGACGTCGTCATCCTCATACTCGGCGGAGGCCGTCCCGGGGCCCGCGAGTGGGCGGCCCGCACCCCCCATCTGCTCAACGTCGCCGCGAGCCGTGCCAAGCGCCGCCTCTACGTCATCGGTGAGCGCAGCTTGTGGGCCCCGCTCCCCCATTTCGACGTCCTCGCCCGCGAACTGGTGGAATTCAACCACCTGCGTGACCGCGCATCCTGGCCGCCGGCGGCCAATGACCAGGACTAGGTGGAACGGCTCCGGGGTGAGTTGACGGAGTTCGTTGCGGATGTGTTCGCCTCGCTCCCGCGGCGGGATCAGCGGCGCCGGTGGGGTGGGTGTTATCTGCGAGGCCTGATGCTGCGGGATGTAGAGGTCAGCCGGCTGGCGGTGGGCATGGCGCTGGCGTTCGTCCCCGTCGTGGTGCTGCCCCACCTTGTCGCGGTGGGGGCCGATGACATGAGCCGCTATCTCGGCAAGGACCTGTGACGCCTGGTTGCCCTGGGCGTGGTGGTGTTCTTGTTGTTCGGTTCCGTCATGCGCACACGGGAGCTGCAAGCCGATGCTCGCGCCAAGTTGCCGGAGAGGGTCTGGGCGTGCCTGCCGACCGGACGTTTCCCGTGGGTCCACCCCAGTCCCGGCAAGCGTCGGGCGGCCGCGGCCGACCCGTGGGTGGTGGACCGGTCCAGTCCGTGGCGGGCAGCCGCCACCGGCGTGGCGGCCGGCATCGCGGTCTTCCCCCTCGACAGCGCCTTCACCGTGGTGACCGACGACACCGCCCGCCTGGGCCGCTCAACAATCGAGGGCCTGACGATCGGGCTGATCATCGCAGCGGTCATCGGGCCGGCCATGTGGCGTCTGGCAGCTCACCGGGACCGTACCGGTGCGTGGTTGCGGCTCTGAACATTCATGGACACCGACCGCCTCTGGCTGGCAGAAGTGTGCTTCATCGCCCTCCTGGCCGTTCTGCAGGCATTGCTGTGCCGGTGGATCGTGGTCACCGCTCCGGCATGGCAGACGGGCACACCGGCCACGCGAACAGCACCCGAGAACCTCGGCAGCCCCGGCGAGCAGTCCCGGCTGCGCCCCCTGGCGCCTGCCCACGACCGGCCAGGTGGGCACCGCGGCGCCCAGGGGGTGATGCGCTGCGGCAAGCCCTGGCCGCCCGATTCGGTTACCGCGCACCTGTACTCCACGCGGTGTCCGTGACTGTCTTGTGGTGAGCCGTCACCTTCGTGCCCATCATCTGCTACTTCTGGCCGCCGGCAAGGGCAGTCGCCAACGCGGACGTCGCCGCCACGATGGTCACCGCACCACTGCTCAGCCTCGCTGTGACCGCCCCACTGGCCCGCCTCCTACGCCGCCCCGCAATCACCACCCCGCCGCCGGCTACCCGGCCGCGTGACCGGTGGCGCCTGATCACCGCAATCACCACGGCAGGTGTCCTGATCATCGTTGCGAGCTTCTTCGCAGCCCACCGCTTCGTCACCATCGCCCCCGCCCTTCCGGCAGACGAACGGGCAACTCGCTGCACCACAGGACGCTGGCACGTGCACTCAGACGTCCACACCTTCACCATCCAAGGCGAAAAAGCGCAGGCCGTCGGCGGGAAGGGAAGCACCTGGCACGTCAAGGACCACAAGCTCGTCTTAGCGAGCGTCACAAACACCAGCGAAACCCGCACCCTCTACCTCGCCCCCAACAAGCCTATGGACCACCAACCCCCGAAGCCCACCACCACAACACGCCCCGAGCCCCGCTCACTGGGCTGTTTACACCCCCATCTGGTGCTCGGGCTCGAGGGCGGCCACGAGGTACTGACAGCTGAAAGCGGACGCAACCGGCAGCGATAGCCGAGTGCTGGTTCAGCGGGGACCGAGGCCGGGGCCGCTCACGCCAAATGGGCGGTAAGGAGCCCAAGGGCACAGTGCGCCGCGAATACATTTGGCATCATTTGGGCATTTGGCGTTAACCACCGAGTCGACATGATAGGAATTGATCGCAATGTGCGAATTGCTCAATTACGGGCCTTTGGTGGCAGGATGCGGCCCCGGAGCCTGTGGCATAACACGGGCTCCTCGGTACGTTCGCCACGTTCTCCCTGGTTGCCCCAGAGGTGAAAGCACACCGGGAGCCGAGAGATGACTCAGACCAGTGCAGGCAGTGCCATTCCGGGGCAGCGAGACGGCTTTGCCGGGTCACCCGGCCTCAGCCTTTCGACGCCACCCCGGCCGGCCAAGGCCGTCATCGCCAACTTCAGGCTGCTACGTGAGACCGAGCTCTCCTTCACTGACAAGGTGACGTTGTGCGTCGGCCGTAACAACACGGGGAAGACCTCGCTGGCGAAGTTGTTCAAGCTCTTCATCGCTCGCGACCACACCTGACATGGCGGGGAAGCGAGCAGGGACCGGTAGCCGGCCCGGAACCGCCGCGGCGAGCGAGGCCCCTCGGGCAGGTGCGGCTGCTGATCCAGACGCTCGGGGTCCGGATCAGCTCAGAGCGTCGTGCCGTCGGGGAGTTCCTTCTTCGCGTCGACCACGGCTCGCTTGATGACCACGGTCTCGTAGGTGACGGCGCCGGGTTCGAGACCCCGATACGGCTTGACCAGCACGTCACGCTGGCCGAGGTACGCATAGGTGTTCCTGTCGAAGATCCACTCCTGACGGCTCTCGGGGCCGGTAAAAGTGATTGCGACACCGGGCCGGCCGGTCGCGTCGGCAGCCTTGTCCACGAGCGTGACGCCCGGGATCTTGGCAGCCGCCTTGAACAGTGCGGCGCTGATCTTCGGCGCCGCGATCTGCTCCTCCAACAGCTGGCCTATCTCCCCGAACGCCGTCCAGTCGGCCTGCGGGTCGCCCATCCTGCCCCCCTGGTAGAGGCGCTTGAGCAGGACGTCGGGGTCGGTGGGGAGCGCCTTGACGCTGTTGTAGGAGCCCCGATCGGTGACGTCATCGGCACGCTCGAGGTCGAGGTCCTCGCCGTTCTTGTCCATGAATTCATGGCCGGGCTCATAGATGAAGCTCTTGAGGCCGTCGGGCGAGTGCCAGACCTGGCGCGAGTGCAGCGGAGTCACCGCGAGCTTCTCCTTACCGCCCGCCCTGTCGACCCGCCCGCCCGTCACCTTGCTCTCCACGTAGATGTACTGGTCCTGCCGGGGCTCCAGGGCCGGCTGCCGTGCCGCCGCGAGCGAGATGCGGTCGACGGTCGCCGACAGGCCTTTGGAGGTGCCGGGTTGCAGCTTCGCACCGGCCTTCGGCGGGCGGGTGTCCGTACCCGAGGTACCCGAGCTGCCCGGGGCAACGATCACGGCGCCCGCTATCACGGCTGTGGCGGCCGGCAGCGCAATCCAGGCCGTGCGGCGCGCAAGGGAGCGCGGTGCGCACAGGGCGGTCCGGTGCACCTCGGCCCACAGGGCCTCTTCGAGCAGGTCCTGCCGGGCCTTGGGCAGGGCGGTCTCGTCCTGCCGGGGAAGCAGCAGGTCGAAGTCGCCGTGGTCGAGCGGCTCTTGGGGCCGCCGGGAGATACGCATCATCGGTTCCACTTCTCGTTCGGCCGGTTCAGGTTCAGGTGCAGGTGGAGGCGCTCGGGCCGCCGGGCCGCCATCTCGGCAGCGTGTTGCCGGAGCTCCTGTTCGGTGAGCTTGCGCAGGCGCTCGCGGGCCCGGAACAGCCGCGACCGTACGGTGCCGACGGCCACGCCCAGAGCCTCGGCCGCTTCCGCATAGCTCAGGCCGGACCAGACGCAGAGGGTGACGACCTCGCGCTCCGACCGGCGCAGCTTCCCCAGGGCGTTCTTCGCGGCGGTGAGCTGTTCGGCGTCCGCCATCCTGCCCACCACTTCACCCGCGATGTCCGGCACGGCTTCCTTGGCGGGCATGCGGGCCAGGGCCTTCGCGTGGCGGCGGGCGGCACGGTTGGTGTTGCGCTGGATGTTCACCGCGATGCCCATCAGCCAGGCCTTCGCGCCGTCCGGCTCCTCGGGAAGCCGGGCGCGCAGGCGCCAGGCCTCCAGGAACGTGAGCGAGACGATGTCCTCGGCGGTGGACCGGTCGCCGGTGGCGCGGATGGCGTAGCGGTGGACGATCTGGGCGTGTGAGCGGAAGAGATGGCGGAACGAGTCCGGGTCGCCGTCCCTGATGCGGGTGTGTATTGACGTCACGTCTTGATATGTCCGGTAGGAGGTACGGGTTCCCATGATGTGGGTCACACGACGGGACGAGAGCGCCCCGGCTGCGCTGTTCGGGTTGGGGGCGGGGCATCCCACCGGCTTCAGGTGAGGTCGGTGGCGGGCTCGGTAGCGTAGCGGCTCATCACGTGGATGCCGGCCTGGCCCGTGTTCTCGACGGATTCGCCCAGCAGTGGCGCCCGTATCCCGGCTCACACACCCGCATCGTCTCCGTTCCACCGCCCGCCGTTCAGGGCCGGGAGGAGGGGCGGCTCGAGGACGAGCGGGCGTTCCTCTCCGCTGCCACCACACAGCCGGCCGCCCTGAAAGAGGTCCGGGCCTACCTCCACGCGGAGGACTTCGCGGACCCCGTACACGCAGGGCTCTTCGGGTGTCTGGCCGCGCTGGTTCACCGTGGTGAGGCGATCGACCCCGTCACCGTCGTCTGGGAAGCCCAGCACCGCGGCCTGCTCACCCACACCACACCCGAGGCCATCCTCACCGCCTGCGCCCCTTCGGGAGCCGACCCCGCCTACTGGGCCTCACGCATCCTGCGCCACTCCCTGCTGGAGACGGCCGCCGCCACCGCCGGCCGCATCGGCCACCTCGCCGCCGACCCCACCCTCACACCACACCAGCTCATCACCGCAACCCACCGCACCCTGGGCGACCTGACCGCCGTCCGGCTCCACTGGCACCGCACCCACCCCGGCCAGTACCGCGCCGCCCCCACCGGCCGGTCCACACCCCCGCCCACTCCCCGCCCCCGCGGCCGCCCACCACCGACAGCCAATGCACCACGCATCACCGTACGCACCCGGTAGAGCTCGTCTGCAGGCCTCCAACACCCGCCCTGAATTCAAGGAAACGCTGTGCCTCCCGCCCCCGATGTGATCACTCCCGACGAGGTGCGCGAGGTCTCCCATACGCTGCTACGCCTCGCCCGCAGGCTCGACAGCAAGATCTCCGCACACGAAGCAGCCCGACTCCTGGCACCGATCCTCGACCGGCACGGTGTGCTCGACCGTCTATCCCTGGTCCTCGACGCCGCATGCATCAGCACCTACCACCACGCCTCGGGCAACCAAGAACACCGCGACCTGTGGCAGAGCTTCTCCCAGGCCGGAGAAGCACTCCACGACCACGCCACCGCGCTCACGGGCACCGATCAGATCCTTGCCGCCCTGCACACCCCGCCCACTCCATCGCACCTCCCAGCCGCCCCGGCCACCGCCCAGCGCACACCGGCACCCAAGGCGCGCCAGTGAAGCGGCAGAAGTGGGCCACCTGGAGCCCCGAGACACCCGAGCAGCACTACTTCGTCCGCCCCAGGCACCTGGCCGGCGGCGGCAACCTCGCCTACATCACCGAGCACCTGCGGGCCAGCGGCTGGAAAGACCACGCTTCACGCGCCGGAACACCCATCGTCTTCGACAGCCCCGACCACAGCGTCCGCCTCGGATACGACCCCTCCACCACCCCGCCCGGCTGGACCATCTCCGGCAAAGCCACGCCAGATCAGCCCGCCTGGCACGCCACCTTGAGCTCCCGTATCCCGGTTGAGATCGTCGCCGGCGTCACCCACGCCCTCACCCAGCCCCGCCGCGCCCACGCCCCCAACGTGTGGGCGCCGCTCAGAGAACAGAACTGGCGGACGGACAACCGGGACGGGCACCACACCGCCACCAGCCCGGACGGCACCGCCACCATCCGCTTCCACCAAGAGGAGCCCGGCACCGCCATCTGGTGGGCCACCGCCCACACCGAACACGGCAAACAATGGGAGGCCGTCTTCAGCCACCACACGCCCATGCACCTCGTCGCCGCGTTCACCACCGCCCTCGCCGACCCCGAACCCCTCCTACGCCCCCGCGACCACGTCCCTGCCACCCAGAAGATCCACACCACATCCGTCTCCGCACTGCCCTCACAGATCACCGCACGCCTGCGGGAGAGAATCACCAGTGCTCGCGCCACCACCTGGGCCCATGCCAGAACACCGCAGCCCGCCGCCCCCAGGCCCCACCCACAGCCAGCCCATACCTCACGGTGACGACCCACCAACTGCTGCTCACCCGTCACAACAAGCACGGTTGCAGCACCAGGTCCAGATGCAGATGGCCCCGGTGCCCCTACTGCTGATGCCTGGAGCAGCTCTCCACAGGAGACTCGGGTGGCCGATCGTTCAAGGTTGGCCTGTCCATGAACGTTTTCCGGTGGTAAAAATGAACACCGGCGTTCGTATGGGGGATGGCGCACGGGGGGTAGGGGTGGACGCATTACCGCAGGGCAGCGGCTCGACGGGCGCGGAGAACGTGTCTGTGTCGCAGTATGCGCCTTTGCCATCGGCGGTTTCACATAACCGGTTCGACACACGCACACCACTGCAACAGGTCTTCTACTGGACGCCAGACCAGTGGGAGCAGTTCACCTGTGAGTGGGTCCGCATGCGCAGGGACGAGCTCGGTTACCTCGGTGTCGAAATCGTCGGAGGGACCAACGACCGCGGCGCCGATGTAGTGGCCTTTATGAGCGACCAGAGGCTGAACGGTGTTTGGCACTGTTACCAGTGCAAGCACCACTCCGCAGACCTGACGCTCGACGACGCATTGCCCGAGATGATCAAACCGTTCGTGGCCACGTTGGAGACAAGTAGGACTCTTCCTACCAGATACACCTTCGTTGCGCCGAGGATCCACCCCCGTCTGAAGGACACCGTACTGACGCCAGCCGAGCTGAAGAAGCGGTTCCTGGCCTACATGGACGGACGGACACGGCCGGTCGCCGCGCTGCCCTCCGCGACCCGCGAGGCAGTGCGCGAGCTGGCGGTCCGCACTGACTTCTCGATGTTCTGGACCGTAAACCTTGACGAGGTCTTGGAGGTGTACAGCAAGTCACAGCTATTCGCCTCCCGCTTCAACCTCCCTCCCACCGGCGAACCCCGCAAATTACTCCCTCCGCCCGTTCCTCAAGGCAATGAGGCGCGCTACCTCCAGAAGCTCCTGGACGTTTACCAGGAGAGGTTCGGCGTGGATATCGCGACCGTTGAGGACGCGTTCGAGCACCCGTCTTCGGGACAGCATCTTGGGCGACAGCGTGTGGCATTCTTCGATGCCGAGTCTCTCCGCATGTATGCGCGGGAAAGCGTTCCAGGGGATGCCTACGAGGAGTTACAGGACGACGTGCTGGCCAACCTGATTGAGGTGATTGACATGGACTTCCCCTCGGGGTGGGACCGGTTGCAGGAGGTACTGAAAGCGTCCGGGCAACTGGTCCCTACTGGCTCGCCCCTGCTGACTCACTTGGTGTCGCACTTCCGCAACAGCCAGCGAAAGGGTATGTGTCACCAGCTGGCGAACGACGATAAGTTGACGTGGTGCAAGGGGGGTTGCCGGTGAATCCGCTCAACAGCCCGGTTGAATTGGGGATGCGAGCATTGGTTCTGCTGGCCCGCAGCCATCCCGACCCACTGGACCTTTCCTGGCTTGTCCTGCTGGATCACGCCATGCTGCACAGCGGTCAGTTCGACGGCCCGCCGAGCCTCCACCCGCAGCTACCGGCCCAGCCGGGCGAGCTTGGCATGAAGCGCCATCTGGTACAGGAAGGGCTGGAGGTCCTGATGCGCGCCGGTCTTGCCACGGTCGAGGCGACCGGTGACGGGCTGGTCTATAAGGTCACGCAGCGCGGGTCGGGGTTTGTGGGAATTCTGGAGGCGCCGTACGTCGATGCACTGAGCCTGCGTGCGCAGTGGGCCATCGACCAGTTCGCGTCAGCCACGGACGTTGTGGCCGCCACACGCGACATCACCGCTCGCTGGCACGACGAGTTCACTGCCTGCACACGACACCTGGGGATCAGCCATGGGTAGCCTCACCCTCACGCATCTGACATACGCAGGCGCGGGGCTGCCCACTGCCAGCGTGGAATTCGACCCCACGTTCACGGTCATCTACGGATCTTCCAACACCGGGAAGACTTTCATCGTCGACTCCATCGACTACATGCTCGGCGGCCATGTGCGCCCGTACATCCCACGCGCTGAGGGCTACGGGCAGATCCTGCTCGGGCTGCTGTTGCCCGACGGAAGTCCCCTGACACTCGTACGCAAGCCCGGTGGCAAGAGCATCCATGTACACCAAGCCGACCTGCGGGGCATGGTCCACGACACACCCGACGCCGTCGTCTCGGCCCGCAGGATCCGCAGTCGCCGAGATATCTCGCACTATCTACTCAGCAAGGTAGGCCTGGACGACAGGTACATCCGCACCAATGAGTCCGGCAATACCGAACTGCTCAAACTTGCCGACCTGACACACCTTTCCGTGGTCACCGACACGCGCATGATCGATCCAAACCCTCCCTCGCAGCGAACGCGCGGCACTGCGGCCCGGACCGCCGCGCGCTCGGTCATGAAGCTGATGTTGACCGGTGAGGATGAGCCTCCAGCGACGACGCTCCCCAATGCGTCTCAACGTCGTGTCCAAAGAGGCAAGATCAACCTGATCGACTCGCTGGCATTGGACTTACACGCCAAGCTCTCCCGCGACCAGTCCCCAGCAGAGCTGCGAGAGCAGCTGGCTCTTCTGGAAGGCACGCTGGAAGATATGGCCCGTTCCTTGGCCCGTGAGTCCGAACAGCAAGCCCGTGCCGTCGCTGCTCGCGCGCAACTCGCCCAGACAGACGCCGAGCTGGAGACACGTCTGGGCGAGGTGCTCGACCTGTTGGGACGATTCGACATCCTGCGTCAGCAGTACGAGTCGGACCTGGCACGCCTGGAGATGGTCAGTGAAGCCGGGAACCTCCTGGGCTACTTCCAGGTCGGTCGCTGTGTCTTTTGCGGAGCAGACCCTGAGCACCAGCATGCCCAGCACGGCAACCAGGAGACCACGCAGCTACATGAGGCCGTCGTTGTCGAGTCCACCAAGACCCACTCCCTGCTCGCTGATCTACTGCTGACTCTCTCGGACCTGGAAGCCCAGCGCGACGAACTAATCGAACGCCGGAACGCTTTGACGCGACAGGCAGGCGAGGCGGACAGTGTCCTGGCGCAGATCGAAGCGCGGCTGGCTCCCCTCAATGAGGAGCTGCAAGCGGTTGTCGCCGAACGGCTGCGCGTGGAGAGGGACCTGGAACTGCGTGCCCGGATCGACGAACTGGACGAGCACCGCTCCGAGCTGGTTTCCCAAGGGGCTTTACCCTCCAAACGCGTGGAAGCGTTCATCGCGGGCAGAATCCTGACTTCCTTCGACGGCGTCTTGCAAAGCACCCTGGACTCCTGGCGCATCCCCAACGTCGAGGCGGCCGGCTTCGACCCCTACGGCGGGGACGTAAGTGCGGGTGGGACCACTCGTGCGGGGCACGGCAGGGGCATGCGGGCGCTGCTGCATGCCGCATTCTCAATTGCCCTGGCCCGCTACTGCCTGGACCGCCGGCTCCCGCACCTCGGCTTCCTCGTTCTGGACTCACCTTTGGTGACGTACAAGGAGCCTGATTATGACGCCGACCGTATCCCGCCGAACGTGATCGACCACTTCTACCGCTCAATCCTGGCCTTCCCCGGCCAGGCGATCGTCGTCGAAAACGCGCCCCCGCCCCCCGACGTCCTCGAGCATGCGCGAATCATCACGTTCAGCGGTAGCGGAGACCGCCCCGGCTTCTTCCCCGCTCGCCCCACCAGCGTCCTGGCCAGGCCCTGACCACCGGGGGCCTGAAGCAAGGTTACGACTCCACCTTCATACTCAGGACGCACGAGCGACTTCTCCAAAAGGTTGCTTCTGGCAAATTGCGCCACGGCAGCTGATCGGAACCACCTGAGCGCGACCACCGATCGTTCGGGCTGCGCCTAGGACCAGGATGCGTGGAGCCCTGAGGCCGCCCACCACCACCGGCGGCACCATCTCGTCAGCCCGCTGCAGGTCCGCCCTGGAGCGCAGGCGGACCTCCAGGTCGCCGGTGCCGTGGTGACCGATCCCGCGGACATCGCGACTGAAGCCGTCGACGAGGTCGAACTCGTCCGGGCCAGCCTTGAGGTACATCACGATCGCATCCCGGCGGGTGTTCACCACACAGGCGAAGTTCCGCAGGCGCCGGTAGGCGTCGTAGGTCTGGCGCTCCACCTGCTGGGTGTCCTCCCCGAGCGCGAGCAGCGTGTCGTGCAAGGCTTCCCGCAGCGCCGCCAGCGATCCCTCTGCCGACTCCCCGCTTGTGGGTGCGGCGGGTCTGGCCGGCTGTTGGGCTGTGCGGCGGGCGGTGCCGGGTTCCTGGACGGAGGCGACGGTTTCCAGGGTGAGGAGGCTGTCGCTGAAGCAGCGGTAGGTGACCAGGTCGATGGTGCGGCCCATTTCATGGACGGCGTGGAGGTCGTAGCGGGTGAAGTTCTCCGCGATGCAGATCACGCGCGGGGCGGACCACAGCACCTGGGAGGCGGCCTCCTTCCCGAGGCGCTCGCGGACCAGGAGCTGGAACTCACCCCGGTGATCGACCAGCCAGGAGAGATAGAACAGTCCCTGGCTGATGACGTTGGCGCCCCGCTCACGCTTGTACTCGACGATCACCGGAGCGCCGTTCTCATCAAGGCCGAGAGAGTCGATCCGTCCGCGGTGCCGGGCACCGGTGCTGTACTCGCTCGCCAGGAAGCGCACCCCTGGCAACGCCTCCATGTTCGCCTCGACCAGATCCTGCAGATGACGCTCACGCACCGCACCGCGGGCGGTGATCTCCGCCACGCCCTCGTCACCGATACTGAACAGCCTCAGACCACCCGACACCCTGCTCCTCCTCGCTCCCGTCTGCCGCAACGGCGGCGGACTCACGATTGTTTCCAGGACGCCACGTGTGCCGCTGACGATCTTCCAGAGCGGACCCCCTGGGGACCCTCGCGACCGTCCGGTCGGCACACCCTCCGCACCGCCCGACCTGTAGCCAAATGTCGAAGTTCAACGCTCCGTAGTCAGCACAAAGTCAGCACGGGAGAGGCTCGCAGGGGTGCTGACGTGCGATTTTAGTCAGCACGAAATCAGCACGGGAGTCAGCACCGCATCAACAAATGATCTCAAATCAGGGCAATCGATTTCTTGAGCTCTCTCGGATTTTCTAATACGAGTTGGGCTCCTGACGTCACCCCTCGCACCTCGGCATGGCGGCCGCCCTCACATCCCGGCCCCGAACTATGGATCCTCACAACATAGGCCCCCCACCTGCTACTTCCTACGGTATGGCGACGCAATGACGCACCCTCCCCCACCCGGAAGTGATGACCATGGCCACCCCCGCACCACCCACACCCACCCCCAACTCCCTCCCCAAGATCGTCGTCGCAAGCCTCATCGGGACCACCATCGAGTGGTACGACTTCTTCCTCTACGGATCCGCCGCTGCGCTCGTCTTCAACAAGCTCTTCTTTCCCGGGTCCGATCCGCTCGTCGGGACTCTGCTTTCCTTTCTCACCTACGCCGTCGGCTTCGTTGCGCGGCCTGTTGGGGCGTTGGTGTTCGGGCATTTCGGGGACCGGCTGGGGCGGAAGCGGTTGCTTGTGGTGAGTCTGGTGATGATGGGGGGTGCTACGTGTGCCATTGGGGTGTTGCCTACCCATGCTGCCGTCGGGTCGCTGGCGCCCGTGCTGCTGACTCTGCTCCGGCTCGTGCAGGGGTTTGCGCTGGGTGGGGAGTGGGGTGGGGCCGTGTTGTTGGTGTCCGAGCATGGGGATGCTCGGCGGCGGGGGTTCTGGGCTGCTTGGCCGCAGACTGGGGCTCCTGCCGGGCAGTTGCTCGCCAGCGGGGTACTGTCCGCGCTGACGGCGCTGTTGTCCGATGCGGCGTTTTTGTCGTGGGGCTGGCGGGTGCCGTTTTTGTTGTCGGGGCTGCTGGTGATCGTGGGGTTGTGGATCCGGCTGTCGGTCGACGAGTCGCCGGTGTTCAAGGCCGCCCTCGCGCGGGCCTCGACGGGTGAGCCGGAGAAGCCGCCGCTCGTTGCGGTGCTGCGGGACCACTGGCGCGACGTCCTGGTCGCCATGGGTGCCCGTATGGCGGAGAACATCAGCTACTACGTCATCACCGCCTTCATCCTCGTCTACGCCACCGAGCACACCCAGCTGTCCAAGCAGACCGCCCTCGACGCCGTGCTCATCGGCTCCGCCGTACACTTCGCGGCCATCCCGGCCTGGGGCGCCCTCTCGGACCGGATCGGGCGGCGACCCGTGTATCTGATCGGAGCCGCGGGCGTGGGGCTCTGGGCTTTTCCGTTCTTCGCGCTCGTGGACTCCGGGAGTTTCGGCGGGCTCGTGGCTGTCACGGTCGGGCTGGTGCTTCATGGAGGGATGTACGCTCCCCAAGCGGCCTTCTTTTCGGAGATGTTCGCTACCCGGATGCGGTACTCGGGTGCCTCGATCGGCGCGCAGTTCGCGTCCGTGGCCGCCGGCGCGCCGGCGCCCCTGATCGCCACGGCGCTGATTGCGGAGTACGACAGCGGCACGCCGGTCGCCTTGTACGTGATCGCCGCCGTCGTGCTCACTCTGGTCGCGGTCGGTCTCGCGCCTGAGACGCGTCACCGTGACCTCGACGGCCCGCTCGCGGATCCGACGGCGGCGGGGCCGCGAGACGGTGCAGCCGCAGCGCCAGCTGGATCTCCAGGGACCGGGCGGGCGTCTGCCAGTCCGGCCCCAGCAGACGGCCGACGCGGTCCAGACGCTGGGCGACGGTGTTGACGTGCACGTGCAGGGCGTCCTTCGTTCGGGCCGGGCTCATGCCGGCGGCGAAGTACGCGTCCAGGGTGGGGACGAGCGCCGTGCCGCGCCGCGTGTCGTAGTCGACGACGGGCCCGATGGTGCGGGCCACGAACCGGCCGATACGGTCCCCTCCCCCGCCCTCGTCTCCCGCCCCGGCGAGCAGCAGCCCTACAAAGCCGAAGTCGTCTGACGCCGCGCCTTCTCCGTCCCGGCCGAGTACGTGCAGCACGTCGAGGCAGCGCCTCGCCTCGGCGTAGGCGCCGGCCACGGCTGCGGGGTCGGCCCCCGGAGCGGGTACGGGCGCGGAGGCGCCCACCGTGACGCCGCCGGGGACCGCGGCACCCAGCTGGCGGGCGGCGCGGCGGGCCGCTTCGGACGGGCTGTGCCGCCCGTCGTGCGGCAACAGCAGCACCGTGCCCCCGTCTCGGGCCGCGGCCAGGCCCTGCCGGGTCGCCGCCAGGTGGGACGCCGCGGACCATAGCCGTTGCCGGTGGTCCGCGGGTGGGGGCCATGTGGTCGCGGGCCCGTCGTCTGCCTGTTCTCCTTCCTCCGCCGGACTCGCCGGACACGCTGAGTTCCCCGGGCCCAGCGCATTCGCCGGACTCAGTTCACTCAGGGCACAGCCGCGCGCGGCATCCGCCGTGCCCTCCACCACCCTCGCCGCCAGGACCACATGCGGCGTATCCAGATCCGCGCGCAAGCGTGCGGCTCGCTCCCTCAGCAGGCGCAGGTCGCGGCCGGGCGCGTCGAGGAGGTCGTCGAGCAGCTCGCCCCGTACCCGCTGTTCGGCCTCGCCTGCCTGGCGGCTTGCGAGTTGCAGGAGTGAGGTGACCATGGCCGCCCGTTCCAAGGTGCGCTGGTCGACCGGGTCGAGCTCGGGGTGTCCGTGCAGGACCAGGGCTCCGAGGAGTTCGCCGCCTGCGGAGACGGCGGCGTACCAGCCGTCCTCGTGGCGTACGGCGCGGGAGCGGTCGACGGCGGCCGTGGGGAACTGGCCAGCCTCCAGGAAAGTGACCTTCCCGCCGAGGCTCTCCGCGACGGCCGCAGAGACGTCGTGCACGTCGCCGCCGTGCAGGACGAGTGCGGTCAGCCGGTCGTGGACGTCGGAGGCGCGCTCGATGACGGCGCTGCGGTCGCGGATGATCTCGTTCGCGGCCTCCAGTCCGGCGAGGGCGGAGCGGGTCTCGGCCAGCAGGTTCGCCGTGTCGATGGCGACGGCGGCGTGTGCGGCGAACGAGGCGAGGAGCGCGGTCTGCCCGCGTTCGAATGCGCGGGCGCGGCGGTCCGCCGCGAAGAGCACCCCGATGACGTGGCTGCCGAGCTTGAGCGGCACGCCGAGGATCGCGACCAGGCCCTCGTCGCGGACTCCCGAATCGATGGCCCGGGTGTGTTGAAAGCGAGGGTCGTCGAAGTAGTCGTCGGTGACGTAGGGGCGGGCGGTCTGGGCGACCAGGCCGCCCAGCCCCTCCCCCATGCCGAGCCGCAGCTGCTGGAAGCGGGCCGAGACCGAGCCGTCGGTGACGCGCATGTACGTGTCGCCGGCGGCCTGGTCATGGAGGGTGAGGTACGCGACGTCCGTGCTCAGCAGGGAGCGGGCCCGCTGCACGATGGCCTGCAGCACCGCGTCGAGGTCGCGCAGGCCGGCCAGGTCGTGGGCGGTCGCGAACAGGGCCGACAGTTCGGCCTCGCGCCGCCGCCGGTCCTCCAGCTCGGCCCGTACTCGCAGGGCGAGGTGCTTGGCCCGCTCGAGGGCGGCGAGCCGGTCCGGTGGTGCCCCGTCGGCGCGGGCGCGCAGCACCGGACGCTCGTACTCCCCGGCGGGCGCGCCGCGGGCGAGCAGCGCGAGGTACGGGGTCTCGGTGTGATCATCGGACATGGGCACAGGCTTACCGCCGCCGGCCGACGGCGCGCCAGACATTGGGCGATCGCCGGTCTGTGAGCGGCCCCCGGTCAGTGAGCAGCCCCCGGTCAGTGAGCGATCACCGGTCTGCGGGCGGTCGCTGCCCTTCGGTGATCCGCCTCCGCTCAGCGGACGCCCGTCCTTCAGTGGGCCGTCCATCCGCCGTCCATGGTCAAGGTGCTGCCGGTGATGAAGGAGGCGTGCGGTCCGCACAGGTAGGCGACGGCCTCGGCGACCTCGCCGGGCTCGATGAGGCGCTTGAGGGCCGAGTCCGCCAAGAGGATTCCCGTGAGGACGCTCTCGGCCGGGATGTCGTGGAGGGCCGCCTGGTCGGCGAGCTGCTTCTCTACGAGGGGGGTGCGCACGTAGCCGGGGCTCACACAGTTGGACGTGACTCCGTGTGGCGCCCCTTCGAGAGCGGTGACCTTGGACAGCCCTTCGAGGCCGTGCTTGGCGGCGACGTAGGCGGACTTATAGGCGGAGCCCCGCAGCCCGTGCACGGAGGAGATGTTGACGACACGGCCCCAGCCCCGCTCGTACATGTGTGCCAGGGCTCCCCTCAGCAGCCGGAAGGGTGTTTCCAGGAGGAGGGTGAGGACGGCGCGGAACTTCTCCGGCGGAAAGTCCTGGATGGGGCGTACGAGCTGGGTGCCGGCGTTGTTGACGAGGATGTCGGTGCCGGCAGCCGCCTCCTCGGCCGCGTCGAGGTCCGTGAGGTCGAGCAGCACGCTCTCGACGGCGCCGGGCAGGCATGCTGCCCGTGCGCAGAGAGCGTCCAGGCCGGAGGCGTCCCGGTCCAGGGCACGGACCCGCGCTCCGGCGGCGGCCAGCCGCAGGGCACAGGCGGCTCCGATCCCGCCCGCGGCCCCGGTGACCAGCGCCGTGCGCCCGCGCAGGTCGAGCGCGGTGGCCACCGGGTGGGGGCGCGGATCGGAAGGGTCCGG
The DNA here is from genome assembly GCF_001445655.1 of Streptomyces roseifaciens. Taxonomy (NCBI): domain Bacteria; kingdom Bacillati; phylum Actinomycetota; class Actinomycetes; order Kitasatosporales; family Streptomycetaceae; genus Streptomyces; species Streptomyces roseifaciens. The sequence goes on along the minus strand of NZ_LNBE01000002.1, from coordinate 794,005 downwards.
AGGGTTCCAGGAGTTCAGGGGGTTCAGCGGGTTCGGGGAGTGGGACGCGGTCATGCCCGCACCCTAGGCGGGAGCAACGGCCGAACCGATGTGCTGCACCACCACAGTGTCCCTCGGAACCATGGCGCTGAAAGACATACGGTTCCTGCGCCCCGAGTCGCCCCCGAAGGACACGGAAACCCGATCACCGCCACGTCCTCGTCACCACGGCCCGTCACATCATCCCCCTCAACCTCCCCGGCAACATCATCCCCAACCAAGTGCCCACAAAGGGCACTTGGGGCACGGTAGGGTGTCCGCCACACGAGTGCGCTGTGGCCCATTCCGTCACGGGCCGAGCGGACATCGCCGGGCTGGGCCGTTCCTTTTGGATCACCTGATCGTGGGTTCAATCGGTGGTTCCGGTTGTGCGATGGGCGATACCCCACGGGCGTGGGCCGACGGCAACCCCGTAGTGGCGATGCCCGAGCGGCCCGCCGGGCGACCACAGCCTCTCGCTCAGCCTTCACCCGACCTTTCCCCTGTCTCGCCTTTGCCTCGACCGAGGCAAAGGCGAGGCCACGCGAACGGAGAGCTCCGTGCGAATGACCGAGATTCAGCGATGCGAGATCCGACCCGGCCGTGTCGTGGAATGGACGCTCCATCCGTCCTCCGTCGAAGCCGCGATGAGCTTGCCGGACGATTCCCGTCCACCCGCGTACGTTCAGGAATCCCACGTCCGTACGGCGCGATCGGTCCGCCAGGACGGCCTGTTCGTACCCACCTGGCTCGGCACGGCATTCGACATCCCGGGAAAAGTCGACCTCGACGTCCTCCACGTCGCTCTGCAGACATGGACGCTCCGGCACGAGACGCTACGCAGCGGATTCCGCTGGACAGGCGACGACATGCGGCGCTTCACGCTGGGCGCCGACGACGTCATGCTGCAGCGCCAAGACGTCGGTGACTTTCCCGACACGGCGACGCTGACCCAGTACCTCCAGGATCGCTTCGACGTCGTGGCGAACGCGCTCGTCTGGCCGAACTTCCTCTTCGCCGCAGTCGTCCGGGACGACTGCACCAGCGTGCACATGGCGTTCGACCACAGCAACGTCGATGCGTACTCGATCCAGCGAATCCCCAGTGAGCTACACGATCTCTACTCGGCCGGCCTCGAAGGCCGCTCCGTGGATGCCACCCCGGTCGCCAGCTATGTCGACTTCAGCGCAGCCGAGCGTACGGAAGCCGATCGGATCGACGACACGCACGCGATCGTCTCCCGCTGGAGAGAGTTCATCGCCCGGTGCGACGGGAAACTGCCGAACTTCCCCGTCGATCTCGGGCTCGACCCCGAAGGCCCGCTGCCGGTCCAGAAGTTCATGCACGAGATGCTCGCGGACGATACGGAGGCAGCAGCGTTCGAGGCGTACTGCCGCCCGTACGGCGGCAGCTTGGTCGGCATCCTCGCAACCATCGCCCTCATTGTTCACGAGATCGGCGGGCAGCAGGTGTACCGCACCGTCGTCCCGTTCCACACCAGGGCGAAATCCCAGTGGTCGGACTCGGTGGGCTGGTATGTGGGCGGCGCACCGATCGAGATTCCCGTGGCCCAGGCGCCCGACTTCGACAGCGCACTCGCGATGGTCCGCGCCGCGCTGCGCGAGAACCGGCAGATGTCGCGGATTCCCATCGCCCGCATGCTCCGCCTTCTGGGATCCGACTTCCGGCCCACGTCCCCGGACCTGTACTCGATCGTCTCGTTCGCCGACGCGCGCGTCATCCCCGGGTCGGAGCTGTGGCAGGACCAGAAGGCGTACGGGCTGATCCGGGTTTCGTACGGCGACCAGGTGTGCATGTGGACCACCCGGCTCCACGAGGGCTTGCAGTTCGCCAGCCGCTATCCGGACACCGACGTCGCGCACAGAAACATGCTCCTGTGCGTGGAGCGGCTGCGGGAGCGCATCGTCGCTGTGGCGCGGGAACATTCGGCTGTGCGCGTTTAGCAGTGCTCCGTTCATAGCGCTCCATTCGTAGGGCCCGCGCCCCGCCAGGTTCGTTGCTGTCCGGCTCTGTGCTCACGGGCAGAGCCGGACAGTGGGCGTGCCGCAGCAGCAGCCGCTCTGCTGTGGCACGCCCCGCCCGCCCGCAGGGCCGGCGGGGCATCGCCCGCTCCGCACTCGTCCTCAACCTCAACCTCAACGGACAGCGGGAACGCGATGGGGAAGAGACTCGCCGAGAGGAACCCCGTCAGCGACGGGAAGGAACCTCGTCAGCGACGGGAAGCCGAACCCTTGGGCGGCTCGATGCGTACCCGCTGCTCGACAGGTGCGTTCTCGATGTCGTCGAGTTGCCCGATGATCGTGCTGCGCAGGTCGTCGTAGTCATCGAAGTAGTAGTCGTTGAAGAGCGTGTGGCCCGTCCACATCAGGTTGGCGCACACTCGTGCCGGCACCCGGCCGGTCTGGGCGCCCATGCCGACCAGCGCCACCGACTCGATGCTGCCCGGCGCCTCCTTGTTCTTCCGATGGATCGCCTGGAATGCGGCGGCGCACGCCAGGGCCACATTCAAGGTTTCACTCACGTTCTGCGAGGACGTTTCCATCGTGGGCGTCGATATCAGGAACTTCGGATTGACCGCCCCGGACGGCACGCACACCGCACCGCCCACCGGGAGGCTTCCCGCGAACTGGTCGCGGATCGCGCGCTGAACGCGCAGTTGGATTCCCGCGCCGAGGTGCCGCTTGATGGCCGCGTCGACCCCGCCGTCCATCCGGCCACGGGAATTGGTCGGGGTGACCCAGGCATCGACGTTCTCATCGAGGATCGAGCCCTTGCGGATCTCGATCCCGGGGGTGTCGGCGAAGGCCGCCCGCCATGCCTCCACCACCTTGGTGTTGATGTCGGTCAGCACCACCCTGAGCGGGGACTGCATGCGGTTCACGGTCATAGTGCACTCCTATCGGCAACCGGTCCTTCGACCACTCACGAAGCTACCTTGCCCCACTGACAACGGCGCTGGCGGCGGTGGTTCGTGACCCGCCGTCACGATTGCGAGCGCACCGACCCGGTGCTAGCCTGCCGCCAGATTTCCGCAGGTCAGCCCTGACCTCCGACACTCCGACGAGAGCCCACCGGCCTGCACGCACGGCGCTTGGGGCTCCTGCCCCCTCTTGTCGCATTCAGTACTTTTGCGCGGAACTCGCCCACCATTCGCCTCACCAACCATGTCTCCATCAGCACGGTTCGATAATTCGGAGTACCTCCACAATGAGCGATGCCAACAACCCGGCCCAGCCCGACCCGAATGACCCTCTGGCCCTCACCGAACTGTTCAAAGGCGGCGGTGAACCGTGGCTTCCGCTCCTGAAGCCGGTTATCGAGGCACAGCCGGACGCAGCCAGGTTCATCGGCCCGGGTCGGGGACCGGAAGTCGTCCCCGTCCGCGAACTGACCTTTCAGGCGCTCAAGCCCAATCCACCGCACAAGTGGAAGGTCGTCATATTCGGGCAGAACCCGTATCCGCGGCCGGAAAGCGCCACCGGCATCGCCATGTTCGACAACACCTTCCACGACTGGAAGGACAGCCAGTTCGGCAGGGTCGTCAGCATCCGCTGCATCATCAAGGCAGCGGCGATGTGGAAGTACGGGATTCCCAAGAAGACCCCTATCGCCGACATTCGTGCGCTGCTGAAGAAGCAGGACACCGTCCAACCGCCGGAGTGGTTCCAGGCGATGCTCACGCAGGGCGTGTTGCTGCTGAACGCGGCACTCACCGCGAGCAGTGAGGGAGCGAGGGGAGCCGACCCGCACACCGCATTCTGGCGCCCGGTCGCCGAGCGGATCGTCGAGGAGATCCTCAAGGCCAAGCAGAACGCCGACGAGGAGGACCGCGGCGTCGTCTTCGCATGGTGGGGTGCTCACGCACGCAGTCTCAAGAAGATCGTCCTCCGGCTCCAGGAGAAGTACCCCGACGTCGACGTCCGGCACATCGACCACCCCAACCCCGCGGCGCAGGGCGACATCTTCTGCGACGGCGACCATTTCGGAATGGTGAACGATGCCCTCGCATCGCTCGGCGCCGACCAGATCGACTGGCTGCCGAGCAAGGGCTGGAACAAGCTCGCGGAGGGGGCCGGCGGGACGGACGACGGCGTCGCCGACCGCATGGGCGCGTTCATCACGTCCACCATGGAGCTGCACCAGCTCTACCTCGAACGGCTCTCCAGCGTCAAGGACGAGGGCCTCGCCCTCCCCGCGATCACCGGCGTGTTCGACACCCCGCTCATGGAGTTCCGCGACGCCGTCGCCCCGGTCGCCAAGCTGCTGTCCGGTCTCAACCGGCACGTCGACCTGTCGCACGATTTCGGCAAGCGGCGGGCGGACGAAGCAGTCGGCAACGGCAGCCTGTCCGCCGACGCGATTGCCGCCCTCTACCTCTACACCTGTGAGTCCGCGTTCTACCGGGAAATCAACAAGGTCCTGCGCTCCCCGGACCGGGACAGAATCGTCCCGTATCTCCCCTACCTGCGGCTGCTGTTCTCGGCGGTTTCGCAGCTTCCCGCCCGTACCGAACCGCTGTGGCGTGGCGTATCGCTGGACCTGCGCGCGCAGTACCCGCTCGGTCGGACCGTGACCTGGTGGGGCGTGTCGTCGTGCACGCCCAAGCTCAGCGTGGCGCAGGCATTCCTCGGCAGCCGCGGCAAGCGGACGCTCTTCGAGGTGGTACCCGCCCGGGCCGTGGGCATCAGCAGGTTCTCCGCCTTCACCGGCGAGGAGGAATTCATCCTCTCGCCGGGCACACAGCTCAAGGTGACGGGCGTAACGACCGAGCGCGGGGGTCTGTGCACCGTGAAACTGACCGAATTGGAGGAGCAGCACCTCGTGTCCTGAGCGGGGGTTGGCACGGCACCGGCACGGTATGGGCACGCGTACGGGTACGGGTACGGGTACGGGTACGGGTGCAGCACAGCAGGCTGGCCGGCAGGTCTTCCCTGCCGGCCAGGATTGCGGCCACGGTTACGGAAGGATGAGCGGCAGGTCCCGGCGAAAAACGGCCATGGCCCGGCCGGGGCCGTCGTAGTCGTCGACGATTCTCGCGTCGAAGCCGAGGCTGCGGTGGAAGGCGATCGAGCCGGTGTTCGCAACCGAAGTGATCGCTTTCAGCCGCCGTGCCCCAAGACCTTCCGCCGCCTCGGCGAACTCCGTGTACAGACGACGCCCGAGACCGGTGCCGCGAGCGTCGTCCCGCGTGGCGATCAGATGCACGTATCCGGTGCCGCCCGGGGTGACGAACCCGAAAACGTACCCGCGGATCCCGTCCCCGGCCCGGGCGACCAGACAGGTCGGGCCGAACTCCTGCACCAGCGCCAGAACATGCAGCGACCGGAGGTCACGTTCGCCCCAGTAGCGAGAGTGATCGGCCAGGACCTGGTGAAAGTCGGCCGTACCGGCCGACTCGATCTGTATGTCCATAGCAAGGATCATGACAGGGGCGTGTCGGCCGCCTCACGCCGCAAAGCCCCCTTGGGGGCAGTTGCAGGGGCCATGTATCCGCGTCACGCCGGTGCGGCAGGATCGAGCGCGGCTCGACCGCGTGCTGGAGGCCTTCGGAGAGCATGCGCCGGGTGTCCGGGTGGAGTTGGTCGCGCTGCCCGTACGGAACGTCTCGCGCAGCTCGTGGACAGGCGCCTGGATGCCGTCTTCGTGCGGGGCGGTGCACCTGTCTTCGACAGTGCCTCTGCTCAGCACAGTGACGAGCTGCGGCGTCGCCTGCTCTGGGAGGACGAGCTGGTGGCAGCAGTGCCTGCCAGGCATCCACTCGCCGAGCAGCCGACAGTGAGCCTCGCCGAGCTTTCGGCGCTGCCGCTGCGTCTGACCGAGCGGCGTCGTCACCCGGCGTTGGTCGACCTCGTCCTCGACGGCTGCCGGCAGGCGGGCTTCGAGCCGACTCCGGGGCCCGTATTCAGCAGTCTTCAGGACACCCTGGCGGCGATCGGCTCGGGCACGCCGATGTGGACGGTGGTCTACGCCGGCAACGCCCGGCTGATGCGGCTGCCGCGCGTGGCCTTCGTCCCCTTCTCCGGGTCCGGGCTGCGACTGCTCGTCGAGCTGGTGGTCCGGGGCGGCACGTCCTCCCCGCTGGTTGGTTTGCTGCAGGATGCCGTGGCGGGCCGCACCCGGCCGCCGGGCGGGGCGCCTCTCGCTACCTGATCAGCGGTCCTCGCCATCGGCGAGCAGTCATCAGTGATCAGTGATCAGTGATCGTGATCGCTGCGAGAGTCAATCGGGTCTGGGTGGGCACCGGCCCCGCGCGGTGAACTGTTTCCAGCGACGGAACGCACCGCACCGGAACCGCCGGTGGGGCGCTCCAGTCCGGAAACAAGGAGCACATCATGCCCATCGTCACCATTCAGCAGGGTCCCCGCGACATCGAGCTCAAGCGTGATCTGGTGGCTCGCGTCACCGACGCGTTCGTGGACGCCCTGCACATTCCCGCCGAGGCCGTGCAGGTATGGATCCACGAGGTTCCGGCCGACAGCTGGGGCGTGGCGGGCAAGCTGACTGCCGACAAGTAGACCGCTCTGCCTCTGGGCGGGGGCCGCACCTGTCTCAAGACCACGTGTCCGGGGGTCACGTGGTCTCGGGACGAGGCTGCCTCACCGACGGGGAGCCGGGCGCCGGCCCGACCGGCCGGCGCCCGCCCCGAGGTGCCTCGCGATGCAGCGGGGCCGAGGGCTCAAGGCCGAGGTCAGCCACCAGGCGTGATCCGGCCCCGCCAGGCTCCCGTCACACCGCCCCGGTTCTCGACGTAGTCCTTGAAGCGCCGCATGTCGCCTTTGACGTGCCGGTCGATCGCCCCCGTCAGGTCGGCGGCCGCTTCCGCGACTCCGCTGGGCTCGACGTCCATCACCAGCACCACGCGTGTGTGCGCCTCGTCCACGCGCTGGAAGCTGACGGTGCCCCTCTGCTCCGTCTCGCCGCCGACCGTCCGCCAGGTGATCCGCTCGTCGGGGAACTGGTCGACGATCTCGGTGTCGAACTCCCGCCGTACGCCACCGATCTTGGTGACCCAGTGGTTGAGGCTGGCGTCGATCTGCCGGACCTCCTCGACGCCCTCCATGAAGTTCGGGAATTCCTCGAACTGCGTCCACTGGTTGTAGGCGGTATGGACGGGAACGTCGACCTCTACAGCCTCTTTCACCGTGCTCATCAGCGACCACTCTCCTCGTTCTCGTAAGGTCAGGGCCACTCGTGCGCGTACCCGCTCACGCCCGGTTACGCGTGAGCGGGACGAGAAAGCCCGCACCGGCACCGGCACCCACCCCCGGCCCCGCAGGAAAGCTCCCCCAGCGGCCGACGTGTCCTGCGCGCCTCTTCCCCGGGTCCGTCCAGCCGTGTGATCGTCTTTCCCACGTGACGGCCGGCGAGGTCACGCCCGGGGTACGGACGAACGACGGGAGGATTGCATGTCAGCCGCCCTGCTCTCCGCGGCGTTCGCCCTGCTGGCGGCCGCGGCCAACGCGACGGGGACGGTGCTCCAGCGCATCGCCGCGCGCACCGTGCCTCACGGGGACGCGTTCAGCGTGCGCCTGATCCGGCATCTGGTGCACAACCCGGCATGGCTCGGCGGGATCGCGGTGATCGTCGGAGCTGCGGCGTGCCAGGCGCTGGCCCTGAACCTCGGGTCGCTCTCGCTCGTCCAGCCCATCCTCGTGACGGAACTGCCCTTCACTCTCGTCATCGCCTGCGCGTTCTCCCGCCGCCGCCTCTCCGCAACCGGCTGGGCCGCATCCCTCATGGTGGCCTTCGGGCTGGGGCTGGCGCTGGTCGCCGCCGCGCCCTCCGGGGGTCACGGGGAGGTTTCCGCCTGGGTGTGGCTCCTCACCCTGACCGCCACCCTGGGCGCCATGGCCCTCTGCGTCACGGCCGCCCTCACCAGGCCCCGCGGTATGAGCAGGGCGGCGCTGTTCAGCTCCGCGTCGGCGATCAGCTACGCATTGACGGCGACGTTGATGACGACCGCCACCGACGTCTTCGAACAGCAGGGCGCCGGGGCGTTTCTCACCTGCTGGCAGACGTACGGCTTCTTCGCTGCCGGCGGCCTGGCGCTCTTCCTCCTGGCCAACGCCATGGAGTCGGGGCCGCTGGTGGCCTCTCAGCCGGCCCTCACTCTCGGCGAAGCGCTGGTCAGCCTGGCGTTGGGCGGCCTGGTGTACGGCGAACGGGTACGGACCGGCTGGTGGCTCATCCCGGAGGGGGTGGGTGCGGTGCTGGTCACCTGGGGCGTCCTGCTCCTCCCCGGAGTCGAGACGGAGGCCGATGAGTCGCCCGAATCGTCCGAGTCATCTGGGTCGTCCGAGTCATCGGCCGCGTAACCCGTCCGTCGGTACCCGCCCGTCACCTGCCCGACACGGGGACTTACCGGCCTCTCCAGTGAGCCATCGCCATTGGTGAACCCTTGGGATCCAAGGCCCCACAGCCGGAGTCGATGAGCTCCGCATGTCCGCCGTACGCGCTCCATGACGCTCCAGGACCCTGCCGTTCGGCGACCTCGCACAGACATCACCGGGATCCCATCGGGTAAACGGAAGATAGACGGCCCGAAGGAGGAGCCATGTCCGGGTTGATCGCACGTATCAAGCAGTTCGCCCGCAGCCCACAGGGACAGCGGACCATCGCATCGGCCCGGCGTGCTGCAGCCGACCCACGCAAACGTGACCAGGCCCGCAAGCTGCTCGGGCGGCTGCGTGGACGCCGGTAGCGGCCGCTGACAGTACAGCGGAGGGTTGAGGGTCAAGGCGCCGGGGCTGTGACCGGCGTCAGGAGCCCGGCGCCCGGACCCCGGAGCCCGGGAGCTCGGAGTCCGGGAGCCCGGAGCCCAGCACTCAGCGGTAGTCGGCCAAGCCCTCCGCCAGTTCCTCATCGTCGCCGTCCAGGCGCCCGGCCAGAGCTTGCTGCAGAGCGAACGTGCCGCGGATCGCGGCGATACGGGTGCTGAGCCCGTCAGCCGGCCGACTCCGACTGCCACGGGCGGCCAGCAGCACCCGTCCCAAGAAGTTCTCGCCATAGCTCGCACCGACTGCCGCGAGGTCTTCGGCAGGGTCACCGAGCCCCACCTCGTCCCAGTCGACGACGCCACTGAGCCGCGGCAGTCCGTCGGCGTGCTCCCACAGCACGTTCTCGCCCCCGAGGTCGCCGTGCACCACTGCGTCGGTGATGTGAGGAAGGCTGTCGAGCGCCGCTAGTTCCCGCTCGGCTCGCCGCCGTCCGCTGTCGGCCATGAAGGGGAACAGCTCTGCGCGCACGTCCGCCGCGAACTGCCGCCACCGGCCTTCCGGTGCCCGGGGCAGAGCCGCTCGTACCGTTGCCTCGTCCGCGCCGGCCCGGGCCAGTCCGGCCAGCAGGGAGGCGTACTGCGCCGCCACGGCATCGGCCACGACGGGATCGTCGAGCGCGCCGGCCTCCAGGGGTGCGCCGGGAACGCGGCTCAGAACCAGGAACGGCATCCCGTCCGCGTCATGGCCTCCGCCCTCGGAGGACAACGGCTCAGGCGTGCGAAAGCCAAGATCGAGTACGGCGAGTGCGCGCAGTACGGCTGCCCGCTCCGGCAATCTGCCGGCCGCCGCCTCGGTACGGGGCAGGCATACGACGCGGTCTGAGCCGATGACCACGTGATGGAACTGACCCCGGTGGACGGCCAGATCGCCTGGTTCGTCGTCCGGCAGCAGCCGGCCCAGCAGCGCACGGTGCGTGTCCGATAACTTCACAACATCAGACTCTCCATCTTTCAACCGCGTGGGGCAACGTCCACGAGGTCGAGGTGTTCGGCGACCTTGGCCGTGAGAAGAGCCGGGTTCTCGGCCGGGAGCCCGTGTCCGCCCGGCACGCGCAGCAGCCGGGCGTGGGGGATCCCGTCAGCCAGTTCGTGCTGGTGGTGCGGGTACACGATGCGGTCGTCCGCGCTGGAGATGATCAGTGTCGGCGCGGTGACGTTCGGGAGCAGGTCGGTGATGTCGATCCTCATGTCGGCTTCGGACTGGCGGGCGAAGCCGTCCCGGGCGCCGTCCAGCATGTCGGTGAAGGCGGCAGCCGCCTGGGCGAACGCGGTCCGGTCCCAGGTGCGGAGGGTGTCCTTGCCCATGGCGGTGAGCAGGATCATCCGGGCGAGCCCGGCGGGGTCGGTGCGTATGAGCTGACTCCACAGTCCGAACTGGAACACCATCTGGGCGTCGGCCCGGACCCATCCGGCGTGAGCGGTCAGGGAGTCGACCATTCCGGGGTGCAGGCCTGCGGTGGCCGTGGCCACGACGGCGCCGAGGGAGTGCCCGACCAGGTGGAAGTGGTCGAGGCCGGCGCCCTGGGCCGCCGTCACGACGTGGGCGACCATGTCGTGGAGAGTGATCGGCCCGCCGGGGTCGCGGGTGTCGCCGGAGCCGGGCAGGTCCGGGGCCACGATGGTGCAGCGGTCGCCGAGGGCCTCGATGAGCGGCCCCCAGTTGCTCTGCGCGGTGGCACCGGTGCCGTGGACCAGGACCAGGCCCGGGCCCTTTCCGGTGACGAGGTAGTGGGCCTTGCTGATGCCGCCGGAGACGGCCACGTCGACTACGGGCATGGTGCTTCTCTTCCAGAGAGTCCGGGTTCGGGCCTTGGCCAGGGCGGGGCGGGGACGGACCTTCGCCCGGGCCGCTGCCGGCCCGCCCGGCTGAGGGCTGTCGAGGGCTGTCGAGGGATTTCGAGGGATTTCGAGGGATTTCGAGGCTGCCCAGAGCCGTCGAGAGTTGTTGCGGGCTGTTCAGCGCAAGGCCGCACGGAGCGCCCGGTTGAAGCGTTCGGCCTGGTCCTGCTGGGACATGTGGCCGGCGCCTTCGATGACGGTCATCCGCGCGCCGGGGATCAGGTCGGCGCACTCCCGGGGAACGGACAGCGGGACCTCGGTGTCCAGTTCGCCGTGCAGGAAGTGGGTGGGAACCTGCATGCGGCCCAGCCGGTGGCGCGGGTCGTAGCCGGCCTGGTCGACGATGAGCCGGTCGATGAGGAACGTGGAGTCCAGCAGCTGCCGGACCGTCCAGTCGATCATGGCGGTGCCGGCTCCCGGGCGGTACCAGTGCGGGACGAAGCCGGCCAGGGTGCCCGCCCTGTCGGCGCGCAGGTCCGCCAGCAGCTTGTCCATCGCCTCCCGCATCCCGCAGAAGTGGTGGACGCCCGCGTCCACCGGGACGATGGCGCCGATCCGGTCCGGGGCGGCGAGCGCGGCCTCGATGGTGAACGCCCCCGCGATCGACGATCCGATCAGCACCGGGCGGTCGAGCTCCAGGGCGTCGACGAACCCCAGGATGTCGTGGGTGATGTCGGCGATGGTGTAGCCGGTGGCGGGCCGGTCCGATCTGCCGCAGCCCCGCCAGTCGAGGGTGATCACACGGTGGTCGGTCATCAGGTCGGCTGCCTGTGCGTCCCACACCCGGCCGCTGGTGCCCCAGCCGTGCAGGAACAGCAAGGGGCGGCCGGAGCCGAGGTCCTGGTAGTAGAGCGTGGTGCCGTTGACGGTCGCGTGGGCCATCGTCGTGTTTCCTTCCCCTCTCCGTGGTACCCCAGGTCTCCCAAGGGCGATTCCAGCGGACAGGCCGGTCACGACCAATGAGCAGTCCGCTCCTAGACTGATCAAGGACCATGATCAATAAGGGCGTCAGCAGGGGGCGGCGTGGAACTGCGACAGGTGCGCTACTTCATAGCGGTGGCCGAGGAACTGCACTTCGGGCGGGCCGCCGAACGGCTGCACATCGTTCAGCCGACCGTCAGCCAGCAGATACAGCGGCTGGAGCGCGAACTCGGCCTGAAGCTGTTCGACCGCACGACCCGCACCGTGACGCTGACCGCCGCGGGGCACGCCTTCCTGACGCACGCCCACGCCCTCCTCCAGGCCGAGCGTTCGGCGAACGAGGCCATGGCCGCCTTCCGTGCCGAGCAGGAATCGACCCTGCGCCTCGGCACGAGCACCGGACTCGGCCTCCGCCTGGACGCCGTACTGACCGCCCTCACCGAACGGGCCCCGCAGCTGCTGGTCGAGCTGGTCAGCGCACCCCAGGCGGCCCGGCTCCAGCAAGTCCGCGACGGCGAACTGGACGCCGCATTCGTCCGGGGCACAGACCTCGCACCCCGCACGGACGGTACGGACCACCACAGCCCGGACCTGGAGCTTCTCCCCCTCTGGTGCGACGCCCTCGTCGCCGCCCTGCCCGCCGGACACCCTCTGGCCGCACAGCCGAACGTCACCCTCGCCGACCTGGCCGACCTGCCCCTACGGATCACGCCGCGCGACAGTAACCCCCTCCTCGTCGGCACGGTCATCGACGCTTGCCGCGCGGCCGGCTTCGAACCGGTCATGGGTGCTGCGTTCACCACCGACCAGGACACCCTGGCCGCGATCGCCACCGGCAGGCCGAGCTGGACCGTCTACTACGCCTCACAGGCCGAAATCCAACCGGCTCCCCGCATCGCCTTCCGCCCCTTCGCCGCCCCCGCCCCGGCCGTCCGGACGTACCTGGCGGTGCGCCCCGCCCCGCCTTCCCGCCGGTTGGCGGCTCTCCTGGACGCCTGCAGCCGGTAGACCGTGCCACTCGCCCGCACAAGGGTGCGCCCGTCACACAGGGAACTTAGTGTGGAACCGACCGTGACCACTGGGGGAGGTGAGGAGGGCGTGGCATGCCGGACCGGTCGGGCCTGGGGTGCCGACTGCGCTCCGCGATCAGGATTCCCGGGCGCCCGGCCCCCGGCCGCCCCCGACGCGGCGAGCGGCACGGCGAGCGGTACGGCGTGGCGACGGCTTCGTACGTGCGGCGCGTGGCGAGGAACGCCCGGCTGCGGCTGACGTCGAGCGGTCGTGTGGCTACGGGCACCGCGATCGACGCATACGGCGTGTTCCATTCTCCCTTGTCCCGGATCAGGTTGCCCTGGACCGGCTTGCCCTGGACCGGCTTGTCCCGGGTCAGCCGCCCGGTCGCGGACGACCGTAATCCCGCAGCCGGGCCCGCCGCCCGACGCGACGCCGGCCGGGCCCGTTCCCGCCGCGCGACGGGAGTCCGGCGGTGGCGCGGGATCGTACCCGTGGTGTGGGTGGCCGTGGCCTTCGGTGTGGTGCAGCTCGTGGTGGTGCCGTTGCGGCTGCCGCTGGGCTGGGACGAGGCCGTGTACGTGAGTCAGGTCAGCCCGCGAGTACCGGCCGCGTATTTCAGCGCGCCGCGGGCCCGGGGCATCAGCTGGCTGGCTGCGCCTGCGGTGCTGCTCAGCGCATCGGTGGTGGTGTTGCGGGCCTGGATGCTGACACTGGCCACGGCCGGCCTGGTGGCCGCCTTCTGGCCATGGCGTCGCCTGGTCGGCGAAACGGTCACGGCGGCGGCCGCGGCGGCGTTCGCCGGTCTGTGGGTCGTGCAGTTCTACGCGGGCGAGGTCATGCCGAACCTGTACGTGGCCTACGGCGCGACGGCCGCAACGGGATGGTTCCTACGGGCCGCCGCCACTGCTGGCGCCGGGCCGGGGCGGCGCGGCGTATGGGCGTGGGCGGGGGTTGCGGTGAGTGTGGCGTTCACCGCGTTGATGCGCCCGCCCGACGCGGTGTTCCTCGCGCTCGCGCTGCTCGCCGCCGTGGCACTGACGCCGTCCTGGCGCCGGTGGCGCCCGGCGGCCGCAGTGGTGGGCGGGCTCGCGGCCGGGCTGGCGCCGTGGCTCACCGAGGCGTACACCGACTTCGACGGTCCGGTGGCCCGGCTGCGGGACGGCAGCGGCGTCCAGGGCGGCATGGGGTGGACCAACACCCTCGGCATGCACCTGCGCGCCCTGAACGGGCCGCTGCTGTGCCGCCCGTGCCACATCCCCTGGGACTATCCGCTGCTGTCACTGTGGTGGCTCGCCACGCCCGTCGTGGCCGTCGCGTCCCTGATCCTGGTCCTCATCCTGACCAGGCACCGGCACGGCGCCCGGACCGCCGTCGATGAACGGCCCGCCGTCGATGGACGGAACGCCGTCGGCGGGCAGGACGCCATCGGTGGACAGGCCGCCACCGGTGGACAGACCTCCGTCGGCGGGCGCGGCACGCCACCGGTGGCTGTGGTCGCGCTGCCCCTTGCCTGCGCGGCGGCGATGTCGCTGCAGTACCTCTTCCTCCTCGACTACGCGGCCCCCCGCTTCCTCATCCCCGCCTACGCCCAACTCGCCATTCCCGTCGCCGCCTTCGCCGTGGCCCTGTTCCGTTGCGCCTGGCGGCGATGGCGCCCGGTCGTGGCCGTGGTGCTGGGCGTCGCCTTTGCCCTGCATCTGACGTCCCAATACCTGGTGCTGCAACGCAGAGTCGGCGATCAGGTGCGCCTCCGCGCCGACACGCTGCAGGCCGCCGAGCGCCTGCACCGCGCCGGTCTGAGCCCCCCGTGCACCCTGGTCGGCCCCGAGGTCGTCTCCGTCGCATTCCACGCGGGCTGCTCGTCCGAAGCGCTGACCGGCAACAACACGTCCACCACCGTCGGCGAACTGCTGCAGCGGGCCCGGTCGGAACCGGTGGCTGCCGCCGCCCGCATCCCGGGGGCGCCGGGGTTCGCGCGCGGCTGGACGCCGTGCGTGCTGCGGATGCCGGACGGGGCCGACTGGTACCTCTACCTGGCCTCGTCGCCCCGGGTGACGGGCCGCTGCGGCTGACGCGGCTAAGCAACTGACGCGGCTGAGCATCCCCAGGGCCGGAGCCACAGTGGCGGCTCTCCGGAGGCGACCAGTCACTGCGTCGGGCTGTACCGCACAGGCAGACGGGACAGGCCGCGGATCAGGCCGGGCCTCCAGGGGGCGGCCTCGGCCGGGTCGGTGTCCAGTTTGAGGTCGGGCAGGCGGCCGAGGAGGGCGGGGAGGGCGACGGCTGCCTCCAGGCGGGCGAGTGGCGCGCCCAGGCAGTGGTGTATGCCGTGGCCGAAGGCCAGATGTCCGCCGCCGGGCGTGCGGGGGCGACGGATGTCGAAGCGGTCGGGTTCGGCGAAGCGGCCGGGGTCGCGGGAGGCCGAGGCCAGCAGGATGAGGACGGCCTCGCCCGCCGGGATGGTCCGGCCGGCGATCTCGACGGGCTGCCTGGTCCAGCGGTACGCGGCAGAGGTCACCGGTCCCTCGTAGCGCAGCATCTCCTCGATCGCGCCTTCGAGCAGGGAGGGGTCGGATTGCAGGGCTGCGAGCTGTTCGGGGTGGGTGAGCAGGGCGTGGGTGCCGTTGGCGAGCAGGTTGACGGTGGTCTCGTGGCCGGCGACGAGCAGGAGGAACGCCATGCCGATCAACTCGTCCAGTGGCAGGCGGCGCCCTTCGGCGTCCTCGGCCCGGACCAGCGCGCTCAGCAAGTCCTCCTCAGGATGGCGCTCCTTGGACTGGAGCAGTTCGGTGAGGAAGGCCGCCATCGCTGCGGCCGCCTCGGCGCCTGCCGGGGAGGCGGGTTCGAAGACCATCCGTTGCGACCACTCGTGGAAGGACTCCCGGTTCGCTTCGGGTACGCCCAGGAGCTCGCAGATGACGGCGATGGGGAGGGGGAGCGCAAAGGATTCCACGAGGTCGGTCGCGCCCAACGGGGCGATCCGGTCCAGCAGTTCGTCGGCGATCTGCTGGATACGCGGCCTGAGGGCTTCGATGCGCCGGGCGGTGAACTCTCCGGCGACCAGCGCGCGCAGACGGGTGTGCTGGGGCGGGTCGGTCTGGAGCATGTTGCGGCCGATGGCCTGGCCGCCGTCGCTGATCCAGCGGGAGGAGTGGCGGACGTCCGTGCTGAGTCCGGGGTTCGTGAGGGCTGCGCGCACCGCGTCGTACCCGAGGATCACCCAGACGTCACCGGCTCCTTCCGTGGGGACGCGGTGGACGGGGCCTTGCTCGCGCAGGTGGGCGTAGAGGGGATAGGGGTCGGCCACGAAGTCCGGGAAGCCCCGGGAGTCCGTGCCGGCCGGGGCCAGGGCCCGGAAGTCGGGAAGCGTGCTCATCGATCGTCATCCCTTCGTCGGCCGGTGCGAGCGCCAGCCCGCACGGCCCCAAGAAAAGTGGGGATAGCTCCCCACTACGTGGCCGTGACCTTAACAGCGAAACGGGGACTGGTCCACGTTTCGCTGTTAGAGTGCTGCCACGCCCGCTGAGCCGCCTCGGCCGGACAACGAGGAAGACGCAGGCGGGAGCAGGCAGGCGAGGAGCAGGCGGGCACCCCCGCAGGAGCAAGTCAGGCAAGGAGGGCCGATGAGCGACGGAGGAGGGACGGGCCCTTTGCGCAAGGACGCCCAGCGCAACCGGGACCTGCTCATCGCAGCCGCCCGCGAGGTCTACGCCGAACGCGGCGTGGAAGCCCCCCTGGACGACATCGCCCGCCGGGCCGGCGTCGGCAACGCCACCCTCTACCGGCGCTTCCCCACCCGCGGCGCGCTCATCGAGGCGGTCTTCGGCGACGCCCTGACCCACACGCTGCGCCAAGGCGAAGAAGCGCGCGGCGCCGACGACGCGTGGGCCGGGCTGACCGGCTATTTGGAGTACATCTTCGAAGGCCTGGCCGCCGACAGGGGTGCCAACGACCTGATGACCACGAGCATCCCCGACGTCCCCTCCCTCGACGCCCTCAAGACCCACCACTACGAGACCGTCTGCGTGCTCATCCGACGCGCTCAGGAACAGGGCTCCATGCGCGACGACGTGGTCGTCGAGGACCTGCTGTTCGCGCTGGCCGCCCTCGGCCGCGTCGTCCCCACCTCCGTGACCGTCGCCCCACAGGCCTGGCGGCGCCACCTCCGCCTCCTCCTGGACGGCCTGCGCGCCCCCGCCGCCACCGCCCTCCCCGTACCGCCGCTCACCCCTGACCAGCTGACGGGCGCACTCCGCGCACTGGCCGGCCACGACACCGCCGACTGACGTCCGGGACACACCACCCGCCATCCCACCCCCGCGGAGCAGGCACCGGCCCTCGGACCCTCGGCAGCCGTCTCTGCGCCGATGAACCCGCAGTTCCGGCACCCGGGCTGCCGCGCACCCCGCCTCCGGGGCAGCGTGTCAGCTCGCGAGTCGGCGTTCGAGAGGGGTGCGGTAGCAGGGGGTGACCCGGGTGCCGTCCAGGAAGGCGGTCAGGCGCTGGATCTCGGTCGTGATGAGCGCGCGGGCGTGGCTGCCGGGGTCGGTGAGGAGGTGGTGGTTGATGTGACCGTCGGGGTGCTGGGCCCAGGCGCCGATGATGCGGCCGTCGGCCCAGATGGTGGGGCCGATGTTGCCGTTGCGGTCGAACAGGGCCGCCGTGTGGGCCGGGTCGAGGTACCAGTCGCGGTGACGCCAGCCCATGGGGGTGGGATCGAGGCCGGGCAGCAGTGCCACCCATGGCTCCGGCTCGCCCTCGGCTACGGGCTGGTTGTCCTCGGGGAGGAGGTAGCCGGTGCCTTCGTCGAGTTCGACGGCTTCGGCGCCGGTGGCGGCGATGGCCTTGCGGGTGTCGGTCAGGGTCCAGCCGGTCCACCACTTCAGGTCGGCCGCGGTGACGGGGCCGAACGCCGCGAGGTAGTGGCGGGCGAGCGCAGCCTTGGCTTCGGGGGCCGGCACGGCGGGGAACGGTTCGGCCGGGGCCCAGCGGAACTGGGCCGAGGTCCACGAGCCCGCGGGGCGGGTGCGGTGGACGCGGCCTTCGGCGGCCAGCGTGCCCAGGATGGGGGCGGTGACGCGCTGGCGGGTCTCGTACGACTTGCCGGGGTTGAGGACGTAGTACTCGCGCAGGTCGGGAATGTCGGCGGCCAGCTCGGCGGCGGTGGCCCCGCCGCGGGCGGCCAGGGCACCGAGGGTGGCCTTCTCCACGGCCGCGTAGCGGGCGGGGGTCCAGCCGAGGGTGGTGCGCAGGTGCTCCACGGCGTCGCCGCGGTTGCGGTGGGCGTCCTTGGTGGTGGCGGCGTGGAGGACGGGCGCGAGGTGGCGGGGAGTGACGAACATCGTGCGGCGCATGCACCGGATGCGGGCGAGCGGAGGCGCGGCGTCGTAGAGGGCGTGGTCGATGGCCGCGGCGGTGGGGGCGGCCATCCGGGCGGCGGCGGAGAGGAAGACGGTGGCCGGGTCGGTGGCGTGCAGGCCTATGAGGGCCCCGGCCACCTCCTGCGGTGTGGCGGCCCGGTGGGCGGGGGCGAGCAGGTGCCGTTCGGCGAGCCGGGCGCGGCGTTCGGCAGGGGTGATACGACGCAGAGCGGTCATCGTGCGGGGGGCTTCCAGGATCACCACTCCCGCTTCTGCACGACGCCGATGACGTAGCCGTCGGGGTCGGTGAAGTAGAGGATCTGCACGCCCTCGTGGGCGACTTCCTTGATGACCTCGACCAGGGGGCGGATTTTCTTCACGTAGGCGTCGAAGTCGTCGACGGCCAGGTAGAACATGCCGAACGCGCCGGGCGTGCGGTCCTTGAGGACGGGCAGCCAGTCCCGCAGGTGAGCGTCCCGGTAGACCATGAGGACGAACTCGTCGCCGAAGAGCAGGCTGCGGATGTCGTCATTGGGGTCGTTGCCCGCGGGCGTGGCGGTGAAGCCGAGCTTCTCGTAGAAGTCGACGGATGCCTGCGTGTCCTTCACGCCGAGACAGGGGGCGATGGCGGGGGCCTTCATCAGGGTCTCTCCTCGGGGGCAGCTTTCAGTACATAAGTACTGTAACCACGGAGCCAGCCGGTGCGCAATACGGACACATCGGTTTATTTAATGCCGCCGAAGGCTCACCCGCGCCAGCCACCAGCCGCCCCGTCCCACACCACCCACACCCACCCGGGCATCCAGGCACCCAGACACAGGCAGGCAATCCATCTACGTTACAGATGTACCGTAAGCCCTCACGCCCGGTGCCCGCTGGAGCGCCCGGCCAGCGCGGCATCGGCCGCGGCGAGGATGTTCCCGAAAGTGCTGGTGATGATCGGCCGCGCGAAGCGACGGGTGAGGAAGGTTCCGACCAGCGGGACGGGGATCTCGGCACGCGTGGTCCAGCGGACGTGGGTGCCGCCGTCAGTCTCGGTGAACGTCATGCTGCCGACTTCGTGCCGGGCCGGCGGCAGGCTGCGCTCGACGACGTACTCGGTGGCGTACGGCGGGTCGTAGTGCGTGATGCGCTCGCGGAACCAACCGATCAGCCACAGGTGATTGCGCACCGCGCCGAAGCCGTACGGCGCGGTCTCTCCGCGCCGGGCCAGGCGGCAGCGCAGCACCAAGGGCGAGGACGTGTAGTTCGTGGTCGTGGTGAGCCAGGCGAAGACGTCGTCGATCGGGGCGTCTATGGTGCGCTCGACGATCATGGTTTCCATGGCTGGCGTTCTCCCCTGTTGAGTGGGTGCACCGCATCGGCGCGGTGCAGCTTGTCCGGGTTGCGCATGACGTAGAGGCCGGTGATCCGTCCGTCGTGGATCTCGAAGGCGAGCAGCCAGTCGAGTTCACCGTCGGTGAGCGAGCGCGCCGCGGGCATGCCGTTGTAGGTGGCGGGCTCGATCCGGGTCGTCGCGGTGACGCTGGTGCGGGCCACGCCGAGGACGTACCGGGCGACCTCGGCGCGGCCGGTGATCGGGTGGCGGGCGGCTGACACCTTCCCGCCGCCGTCGGAGACCTGCACGACGTCGGGCGCCAGCAGGTCCATCAGCGCCTGGACCTCGCCGGTCGTCGTCGCGAGCAGGAACCGCTGGACGATCTCCCGGGTGGCTTCGGAGTCGGGCTCGAAGCGGCGGCGCCGAGCATGGACGTGCCGGCGTGCGCGGTGGGCGATCTGCCGGACGGTGACCTCGGTCTTCCCGATCGAGGCGGCGATCTCGCCGTGGGTGTAGCCGAACACGTCGTGCAGCACGAACACCGCGCGCTCGGCCGGGTTCAGCGTCTCCAGGACGAGCATCATGGCCATCGACACCGACTCGTTGAGGATCACGTCCTCGCTCAGCTCGGGTGCGGTGCGGATCGGCTCGGGCAGCCACGTGCCGACGTACTCCTCGCGCCGCGCCTTGACCGCGCGCAGGTGATTGAGGGACTGCCGGGTCACCACGCGGACCAGGTAGGCACGCGGATGCTCGACCGTGGCCGGGTCGACCGCGCTCCATCGCAGGTAACTCTCCTGCAGCACGTCCTCGGCATCGGTGGCGCTGCCCAGCATCTCGTAGGCGATGGTGAACAGCAGCGCACGGTGCTCGGTGAAGGCGTCCACGACGAACCGGCTCCTTTCTTTCGGGCACCCATCGAGACACCCGGCACCGGCGAACCGTGACAGCCCCTGACTGTGAATCACTTCACAGTCAGGGGCTCGATCGGGGACTCGATCTGGGGCTCAATCAGGTTTGGGACACAGAAGGTTCGCCGACACGGCCCTACGCCGCGCAGAATTCGTTGCCCTCCGGGTCCTGCATCACCCACCAGTGCCCTGCCGGGCCCTGGTTCACCTCGCGGATACGGGTCGCCCCCAACCCTTCCAGCCGGGTCACCAGTTCGTCGAGGCCACCGGGCTCGCTGTGCACATCGAGGTGCAGGCGGTTCTTGCCGGACTTGCCCTCGGGCACGTCCTGGAAGAGCAGCCGCCGGCCGCGGCCGACGCCGCTGGTCTCGTCGAAGGGGTCCTCGGGGTGACGGATCGCGGCGTAGCCGCGGAAGGTCTTGCGGCCGCGGTGCTCGACGACCGCCGCCTCGGCGATGTGACCGGCGGCCAGCAGCTGCTCGACGAGCCTGCTGGGGTCTTCCACCTCGTACTCCAGGGCCGCGGCCCAGAAGTCGGCGAGGGCGGGTGCGTTCGCGCTGTCGATGACCAGCTTCCAGTTCAATGCCATGCCGCCAGCATAGTCGATGTAACCGATATAACCAGTTACACTGGCGGCATGGACTCCCCCGCAGCCAAGGGGCTCACCCTTCGCTCCCACACCGGCGTCGCCTACCGGTTCGACCCCGGCGCCCTGTGCCTGGAACTGCTGCCCACCGGCGGCCCCGGCCCGTACCGCCGCTACGAGGTCCTGCACGAGCCCGCCGACCTGGCCGCCTGGGCGGAGCGGTCGCGGCTGACGCCGACGCCCGTGCTGGAGATATCCGAAGCCGAGGTGACCGGTATGCGGGAGCTGCGCGACGCACTGTTCCGGGTGGTCATCGCCCACACGCGCGGCGAGCCCCACCCGCAGGGCGACCTGGAGACCATCAACGCGGCGGCCGCCCGCCCCTCCCTGGCCCCCGTCGTCGCACCGACCGGCGAGCGGCAGTGGTCCGGAACCCCCAGCGGCACGCAGCTGGCGGCCACCGTCGCCCGGGACGCCGTCGAGCTGCTGACCGGCCCCTATGCACACCGAATCCGCACCTGCGCCGCCGAGGACTGCAACCTTGTCTACGTCGACACCTCACGCCCCGGCCGGCGCCGCTGGTGCTCCATGGAGCACTGCGGCAACCGCAGCAAGGTACGGGCGCTGCGCGCCCGCCAATCCGAGGAAGGATGACCATCATGCCCACCGGACTCACCAAGGACGTCGGCTGGCAGATCGGCGTGTCCCGCACGCTGCCCCACCCCGCGCCCGTCGTCTGGGACTTCATCAGCAGCCCCGAAGGGATCGCCCTCTGGCTCGGCCCCGGCGCGGCCCTCGCCCCGGAACGCGGCGCCCCCTACCGGACGGCCGCCGGAGTGACGGGCGAAGTGCGCGGCTACCGGCCGGGAGACCGTATCCGCGTCACCCACGGCACCACCACGGTCCAGGTCGCCCTCACCCCTGCCGCCGACCCCGCCCGGACGGCCCTCCGCTTCCACCAGGAGCACCTGGCGAGCGCCGAGGAGCGCGAGCAGCAGCGGGCTCACTGGCAGGGCGTCATGGACCGGGTCGCCGCCGCCCTCGACCGGCAGCAGTGACGGCGAGCTGACACCCGCCCTGCGTCGGCCACCTGCCCTGACACCGGCCGCCCTACTACGTCACAGGTCGCCTGTTCCCCATCCCCCACCCCCCCTATCGCCCGCCGCCCCTGCCCGTCGCCCGTCAATGGCCCATGAAACGGGCCCTCAAGTGGACCACCTCCGCGCGATCCTCCGCGTCTACGGTCGTTCACATGACAGCAATCACCGGCAACGTCGCCGCCTTCCGCGACCTGCACCACGACCGTGCCGGGCGCGGCCCGCTCGTCCTGCCCGGCCCTTGGGACCCCGCCACCGCCCGCGCCTTCGCAGCCGCCGGATTCCGGGCCCTGGCCACGCCGAGCGCCGGCATCGCGGCCTCCCTCGGCTACGCCGACGGCAGCACCCCTGCGGACGAGATGTTCACCGCGGTCGCCCGCATCGTCCGGGCCGTCGCGGAGGACGGCGTGATGGTCTCCGCCGACATCGAGGACGGCTACGGGCTGCCGCCCGCCGAACTCGTCGAGCGGCTGCTGGAGACCGGCGTCGTCGGCTGCAACCTGGAGGACAGCGACCGCACCACCGGACGGCTCAAGGACCCTGCCGAGCAGGCCGAGTGGCTGGCAGAGGTGCGTGCCGCGGCCGGTGACCGGCTCGTGATCAATGCCCGCACCGACACCTTCCTGCGTGCCGGCCAGGTGGCCCCGGATGCCACAGCCGCAGCCGCAGCCGCTATCGAGCGTGCCCGGCTCTACGTCCTCGCCGGCGCCGACTGCGTGTACCCCATCCTGGCCCCCGCGGAGCTCCTCCCGGAGATCACCCGCGCCGTTCCCGCACCCGTCAACGCCATCGCCCTCACCAACGGGCCCGCACCTCGCGAGCTGGGCGAACTGGGTGCTGCCCGGGTCACGTTCGGCGGTGGGCTCCACCGTCGCACGATGGCGATGGTGGAGGAGCTGGCTGCCGGGCTGCGAAAGGCGGCGGACGTCACGGCGAACTGACCCCTCGGCCCGCCCGCGCCCCGGGGCCCCGGCACGCACCCGCGCAGCGCAGCACAGCTCAGCACAGATCAACTCAGCTCAGCCCGCGAGAACCTGCTCGATCACGTAGCGGGCGTTGGCGGAGATGACCAGGTTGGTCTTCCGGTAGTACGGCAGCTGGATGACCGCCATGGACAGCGCCCAACCGCGCCCGCGCGCCCAGGTGTCGTCGTCGGCGTCCACGCAGTCCCGGAAGACCTGCCGGGCGGAGGACGGCAGCAGGTTCCACGCCGGGATGAGGTCGACGGCGGGATCGCCGAGCCCCGCGGTACCGAAGTCGATCACCGCGGCCAGGCGGTCACCGGCGCCCAGCAGATTGCTCGGCATGAGGTCGGAATGGATCCAGCACGGCGCCCCAGGCCAGGCCGGGACGGCGAGCGACGCCTGCCAGGCGGCGAGGATCGCGTCGGCGTCGAACGGCTCGTCCGTGCGCCGGAGCGCCTCGATCGCGTCCCGGGTCTCCGCATCGGCACTGGCCAGCGGTCCGCCGCGGTGTGCCGGAGGGCCGCCTTCGAGGTCGGCCTTGCGGATGGCGGTGACGAAGCCCGCGAGGTCGCGGGCCATCGCCTCGGGCCGGGCCACTCGCCCCTCGACCAGCGCCTCGCCCCCGATCCACCGGTGGACGGACCACGCCCACGGGTAGCCCTCGGCGGGCTCCCCCGTCCCTACGACCGTCGGGATCGGGACGGGCATCAAGGGCGCCAGCTCCGCCAGCCACCGGGCCTCCTCGTCCAGCCCTTCGGCGCCGCCCGCGGTGAGCGGCAGACGGACGGTCAGTTCGTCGCCGACCCGGTAGATCGCGTTCACCGTCCCACCGGACGCCAGGCGCCGGACCGGCAGGTCCGCCCACTCGGGAAACCGGGCACGGAGTAACCGCTGGACGAGCCCCGCGTCGATGTCCGCCTCGTCCGCATGCATCTTGGTTGCCATGTGCCGACCGATCATCCGCTCTCACCGTCGGGAGCGTGTTCGCCCCGCCGTACCGCGCATCAACCTATGCCTCCCGGGCCCGTCGGCGGTAACGCATTTGCCACCGATCACAAAACGGTTCCGCAGCTCTAGGCAACGCCCGGAGCGGCGTTCGCCAGGGGAAGCCTGACCTCGAAGAGTGCACCGCTTTCCGGTGCCCGGCGTACGGAAATCCGTCCGCCGTGGCGCTGCACGACGTCGCGGACGATGGCCAGGCCCAGTCCGGCGCCGCCCTCGTCGCGGCTCCGGGCGTCGTCGAGGCGGACGAACCGTTCGAAGATGCGCTCCCGCTCGGCCGGGGGCACGCCCGCGCCGTCGTCGCCGACGGTCAGCACGACCGCGTCGTCCTCTCGGCTCAGGGTCACGGACACGCAGGAGGCGGCGTGGCGCTGGGCGTTGTCGAGCAGGTTGCCCAGCACCCGGGTGAGCTGGGAGGCGTTGCCGCTGACGCCGTGGCTCTCTCCGGTGATCTGCACACGGGGGGTGATCCGGTCGGTTGCCGCACGCTGGACCAGTTCGGCTCGTACCAGGCGGGCGAGGTCCACAGTGATCCTGCCGGCACTTTCGGCGCTTTCGGTGCTTCCGGCCCTTCCGGCCCTTCCGGCGCTTTCAGTGCTTTCGGTGCCTTCCCCGGCGTCGAGGCGGGCGAGCAGGAGCAGGTCTGCGGCCAGGGTCTGCAGGCGTGTCACCTCTTCAAGGAGCCCGTCGGCCTCGAGGAGTTCCGGGTGGGCGTTGGCCACTTCGAGCTGGGCGCGGAGGCTGGCGATGGGGTTGCGCAGTTCGTGGGAGGCGTCGGCGACGAAGCGGCGTTGCCGTTCGACGGAGGTCTCCAGCGCGGCCAGGGTCTGGTTGGTGGTCACGGCCAGGCGGGCCACTTCGTCGCGCGAGGCGGGTTCGGGTACGCGGCGGCTGAGGTCGTGGCTGGTGGTGATCTCCGCCATCCGCGCGCGGATGGCTTCGACGGGGCGCAGGGCACGGCGGGTGACCAGCCAGGTGACGGCGGCGATCACGAGGAGGAGCAGGGGCAGGCCGATGAGCATGGCCCGGGTGACGGAGGTGACGGTCTCCTGTTCGTCCCCCAGAGGGGTGGCGGCGTAGACGGTGTAGCTGCGGCCGTCGTAGGTGGTGGCGTGGACGGACGCGAAGCGGTAATCGTGCTTCTCGTCCGGTTCGTCGCTGTCGGTGTTCACGGCGACGGTCTTGTGGTCGGTGCTGGTGGAGACCTGCCCCCGGGGCGGCGTCTCCTCACTGTCGTCACCGCTGTCGTCACCGCCGTCGTCACGGCCATCGTCGCCGTCGTCGTCATCGCGGTCCGAAGGCTTCGCCGTGGGGGCGGGGGCGGGCGCGGGATCGTAGGTGGTCAGCGGGGCCCGCCCGCGCAAAGGTTCGCCCGCGGCGAGCACCTTGCCTGCGCTGTCGACGATCTGGACGAGGTGGTCCTCGTCGTCGGGGAGGGAGACCTCGGAGAAGCGGCCGTTGAGGGCCGCCTGGGAGCCGGCCACCGCGCGGGCCCGTACCTCGGACTGCAGGGACACGCGGTCCATCAGGTCGCCGCGCAGCACGCTGATGACGGTGATGCCCGCCGCCACCAGGGCCAGGGCGACCACGACCGTGGCACCGAGGGTGGTGCGTGCCCGTACGGAGGCGAACGGCCTGGACAACGGCCTAAACATGGGTGCCGCCGTCGGTGGCGAGCCGGTAGCCCGCTCCCCGTACCGTGGTGATCGAGCGACGCCCGAAGGGGATGTCGAGCTTGCGGCGCAGCGTGCGGATGTAGACCTCGACGATGTTCGGGTCGCCGTCGTAGGCGAAGTCCCATACGTGCTCGAGGATTTCGGCCTTGGAGACCACCTGCCCGGCCCGCAGCGCCAGCTGTTCGAGGACCGCGAACTCCCGTGCCGTGAGCGGCACGTCGGTCTCCCCGCGCTGCACCTGCTTCGCGCCCGGGTCCACCGTCAGATCACCCAGCCGCAGTACCGGGGTTCCGGCGCGGGTACTGCGACGCAGCAGGGCGCGGATGCGGGCGACGAGCACGACGTAGGAGAACGGCTTGGTGAGGTAGTCGTCGGCGCCGGTGTCGAGGCCCTCGGCTTCGTCGTACTCCCCGTCCTTGGCGGTCAGCATCAGGATCGGGGTGTCGTCCCCGGCCGCCCGCAGGGTGGAGCAGACCCGGTAGCCGTTCATGCCGGGCAGCATGATGTCCAGGACGATCAGGTCGTACGCGGTCTCGCGGGCCCGGTGCAGGCCGTCCAGGCCGTTGTGGGCGACGTCGACGGCGAAGCCCTCGGCGCCCAGGCCGCGGGCAAGGGTGGTGGCCAGCCGTTTCTCGTCCTCCACGATCAGCAGTCGCATGTCTTCAGCGTCGCAGAGCGAACCTGAAAAAAGTTTCAGCTTCCTTCAGCGGGCGTTCAGGAAGCCTTGGGCACCGTGAGGACGGCAACGACAACCGCAACGACGACCGGCCCCGCCACCGGGGGGCCGGGTCCTCGAAGACGAAGGGACTGTCCTCATGAAGCCGCAGCTCAAGCGCGTACTGACCGGCCGCCGCCGTGTCCTCGCCGCTGCACTGGCCGCAACCGCCCTCCTGGGCGGCGCGGGCGCCGCGACCGCCGCCTCCCTCACGGAGAACGGGGGCGACGCTCCGGCCGTGTCCTCCATCGGGGCGGACGAGCGCGAGCACCGCGCGCTCGTCAAGAGCGCGAAGGTCGACGTCAAGCAGGCCGCCGACGCCGCGCTCAAGAGCGTCTCCGGCACCGTCGTCTCCGCCGAGCTCGACGACGACCACGGCCGCACCGCCTGGGACGTCGAGATCATCGACGGCAAGGGCACCGAGCACGACGTCACCGTCGACGCCACGTCCGGCAAGGTCACGGCCAACACCGTCGACACGCCCGACGAGGACCGCGACGACCGCGACGACCGCGATGACCACGACGACTAGGACAACTAGGACGACCAGGACGACTGGCCGTCGCCGCCCGGTCCCGCGCGGTGCCCGGGGCCTTGATCAGCGCAGGTCCCTGCTGCGTACGTAGCGCAGGCCGCAGGCGTCCTCGTACGGGTCGCCCTCCGCGCCGATCAGGCTCCGCACCGGCTGCATCGGGAGCCAGGTCAGGCCCAGGAGCCAGCGGCCCACGGCCTGCCAGAATCGCGGCCGCCCGGCGTCGGCGTCGCGCACCACACGGGACACCAGCAGGAACTTGCCCACCGTCGTCCGGAACAGCACGGCCCCCAGCACGTGGTGGACGAAGGACACCCCGAACACGCACCCGGCCACGTAGGCCCAGAAGATGCCGACGCTCTTGTCGTCCGCGAGCTGCAGGGCGAGACCGAGGCCGCCGACGACCGTGATGGTGCCGTCGATCGCCGCAGCGAGCATGCGGCGCTCGTCCCCGATCGCCTCGGGGACCTCGGGCTGCGGGGTCGGGTACGGGTTCGGGTGCTGAGGCGGGTACGCGTAGGGGTGCGGGGGCTGCTGGTAGTGCGGGTGCGGGTACTGCTGCTGGGGGTGGGGAGCGTACGGGTGGGGCGGGGACTGTGGGGGCTGATTCGGCTGCTGGTTCGGGTGCTGTTGCTGGTACTGATAGTCGATCACGGGAGGTCATCCTGCCTGATGACTGTCACAACTCATTCTCGGATTGATACCCGAGCGGAACCGAACAGGCTCGAACACGCGGGCGCGGCTACCATCTGCGGATGGCTCGCAAGGAAAAGGCCGCACGGCGTCTCGTAGTCGACGGGGCGACCTATATGTGGTCGATCGGCCACACCCACCACGTGCTGGGCGGCGGCCGGTACGAGGACTGCTGCGAAACCCTCGTCATCCGCCTGTTCAAGGCGCGAGGACGCCTCCGCATCTCCTTCGGAACAGGCCCCGGCAAACTCGTCCCGGACGGCTACATGCCGTCCGGGGCAGTCGGCACCACCGGAGGCGGGCTGCTGAACCTCCACGAGCCGGGGACCGTCAGGGCACTGCTGGACGAGGCACTGAGCCAGGGATGGCGTCCCGACGACCCTCCGGTCGAAGAGCTGGACGGCTGGAACCTCTTCGACGCCGTAGCCGCCCGCCGTCGGCCCTCTGGCTCGAACTGATCGCCGGCTGCGGGCAGACTTGTTGTACTGCGCGCATGGAAGATCACAAGCAGTGCACGGTGGTCCGCACCGGGCAGTACGAAGGTGTTCAGGGCGGCTTGTTCGGGGCGGGGATCAGCGCCCAGTCGGCAGGCGCGAAGGCGCTGTGTCTTCACCGGCTGGTGATGCCCGCCGGCACCCGGGGGCGCCCGCACCTGCACGAGGGCCATGAATCAGCCATCTTCATCCAGTCGGGTCAGGTCGAGGTGTGGCACGGCGAGGGCCTGGCCGAGCACGTGGTGCTGCACGCGGGCGACTACTTCCACATCCCCGCCGACACCCCGCACATGCCGGTGAACAGCAGCGGCGAGGACATGGTGTGCCTCGTCGCGCGGACGGATCCCGACGAGCAGGAAGGCGTCCGGCTGCTGGAGCTGCCGGACTGGCTGGAGGAACGGCTCGGTCTGCTGACGGTCGGGGTCGGCTGAGATCAGGCCCGGCGGGGGCGCGGCCGGTTCACCGCGCCTCCGCACGCGGGTGGGCGTCTCTCACTTCCGGGACCGGAGGGGCAGGGTGGCTGCGGCGCCGGCGCAGCCAGACGTACAGCAGCAGGCAGGGCAGCAGCAGTCCGCAGAGGGTGAGGACGAGGAAGGCCGTGAAGCTGCTGATGTGCGTGACCAGCCAGTCGAAGTTCTGGCCGAAGAAGCCGACCACGAACGACAGGGGAAGGAACACCGACGCCAGGATCGTCAGCCGCTCCATCGTGGCGCTCTGCCGAAGGTTGATCTTGTTCTGTTCCACGGAGATCACCGCGATGTTCGCTTCGAGGACGGTGGCCAGCAGGTCGCGCTGGGCGGCGACCTCCTCGTTGACGAGCAGCAGGTGGTCGTGCACGTCGCGGAAGTACGGCAGGAGTCCGGCCGGCGCCTTGCCCGGCTGCAGGCGGCGGGTCACCACGGCGAGCAGCGGGTGCACCGCGCGGTAGAAGTCGGTGGCTTCACGGCGCAGGGAGTAGATCCGCTCGGTCGGAGCGACCGCCCCCGAGAAGACGGTGGCCTCGATCTGCTCGATGTCGCGCTCCAGTTCCGCGACGACGGGCGCGTAGCCGTCCACGACCTGGTCGAGGATCGCCCACAGCGTGGAGACGCTTCCTGCCCGGAGCAGTTCGGGGCGGCGTTCCAGCCGGCTGCGGGCGCCGCTCAGCTCGCTGGCGATGCCCTGGCGCACGGTGATCACGAAGTGCTCGGCGAGGAAGATGCTGATCTCGCCGGTGTCGACCTCCTCGCGCTCGTCGTCGTACCGCGCCGTGCGCAGGATGATGAGCTCGGTGCCGTCCTCGTACTGCTCGGCCTTCGGCCGAAGGTGGAACGCCCGGGCGTCCTCGACGGCGAGCTCGTGCAGCCCGAAGCACTCGCGCACCCTGGCCAGTTCCGCAGGCCCCGGCTCGAACATGCCCAGCCAGACGAACCCGCCCTGCGCGCAGCGCGCGGCCGCCTGCTCCAGCGGCATCGCGCCCTCGTGCTGCCGCCGGCCGTCACGGTAGTGGGCACAGTCGACGATCACGGCCTTCCTCCTCGCGGCCGGGGACGGTTGCCCGGGCCGGCCCACGGGGGCTCACGACATGGCCGTCGACCCCTTTTGAATGCTTTTTGACTACTTTGCATGCGAATCTAGCTGTCCGGTGGCAGAAAGTGGTGCAACCACACGACCTCATGAGGAGGGACCATGACGGCAACGACGCGGGAAGAGGCTCCGGTCGCCATCGAAGGCGGTGGCGTGGAGCTGCGCACGCGGGAAGCCGGGGGAGGCATGTCCGTCGCCTTCGTGCGGTTCCCCCGGGGCACGGACATGAAGCCGGCTCTCACGGGTCTGCCGGGCGGCATGTGCCAGTGCCCCCACTGGGGGTACCTGCTCAAGGGGCGGCTGAAGATGCGGACAGCGGGCGGGGACGAGATCTACGAGGCCGGTCAAGCCTTCTACTGGGCTCCGGGGCACGCCCCGGAGGCGCTGGAGGACTGCGAATACGTCGACTTCTCGCCGACCAGGGAATTCAACGAAGTGGTCGACCACGTCAAAGCACGGATGGGTTGAACCCGCCGAGGGGCAGTCCGCGCGGTACGGACTCAATCCCGGTGGCGGTCCCAGAAGGGGCAGTGGTGTGCCGGGCCCACGTCGAAGGGCTCCACGCCGTGCCGGCCCGGTGCCAGGGACTGGGCGAGTGGCGCCTGGCTGTGGAACGCGGGCCAGCCGGGAGCGCCGAGGCGGTTCGGGTTGCCGGTGTGGGCGAAGCGTGTCCAGTAGTCGGTCATCCGGTCCGCCAAGGCGCGCTGCCGGTCGGTGAGGGGCTGTTTCGTGAGCGGGGAGACGAAGAGGTAGGGGAGCTCGAAGCCGTGCGCGGCGCCGTAGGGGAAGCCCGGCACGTCGGGCAGGCCCTCCAGGACGGGCGCGGTCCGGTCGGCGAACTCGTAGGCGTACGTGGGGACGCGCCGGGCGAGGGCCTTGTCGGCGCGCAGCGTGGTGCACGCCCATGCGTTGTCGGTGGTCACCGCGGCCCAGGCGAGGGCGGGCGTGGGGTACGCGGAGAGCGGGTACTCCGCTTCGACGGCCCCGGCCGCGCCGCCGAAGGAGTTCCGCAGGCGGGCACGGTAGTCCCGGGCGTCGCGAAGGGGGTACTGGCCGAGGGTGAAGCCGAGGAACATGCGCATCTCGTCGCGGTTGGCGCCCTGCATCACCGGCACCCGGTGGAAGCGGCCGGCCTCCAGGGCGCGTGCCGGCTCCGTGGGCAGGAGGGGGTTGCCGTACGCCGGTCTGTTGAAGACCGCGTTCAGCTCGGGCGTGACGAGCTTGCCGGCACTCAGGCCCCGCAGGCAGTCCAGCGCACCCGCGCCCTGCGGGCACCCGAGACGGCGGGCTGCGGCCGCGCCCTCGTCGCGGAGGTCGTGCTGGGAGACGAAGGGCCGGTAGGCGGGGAGGCTCGGGATGAGGGCGCCGGGCGGGTACTCCGTCATGCAGGAGCCGCTCTGCAGGACGGCCTTGTCGAAGAGGCCGGCTGCGGTCGGCGAGACCAGCTGGGCGCAGGTGCTGAGCCCGCCGGCCGACACCCCGAACAGGGTCACGTTGCCCGGGTCCCCGCCGAAGCGGGCCGCGTTGGCCCGCACCCAGCGCAGGGCCGCCTGCTGGTCGGCCAGGCCGAACGGCGGAGCGTCCTTGAGCTCCGGGTGGCCGAAGAACCCGAGCGTTCCGAGCCGGTAGTTGACGGTGACGACGACGGCGCCGCCCCGTACGGCCAGCCGCTCGGCGTGGTAGGTGCTGCCCGTGCCGTAGGTGAAGCCGCCGCCGTGCAGCCACACCATGACGGGCCGCCCGCGGGCGGGTCCGGGGCCCGTGGGTGCGGTGACGTTGAGGTGCAGGCAGTCCTCCGAACCCGTGGGGGCCCCGCCGCCGAACACCGGCGGCTGCAGGCACTGGGGTCCGGGCTCCCCCGCCTCCCGCACGCCGCGCCAGGGGCGGGCGGGCTGCGGCGGCCGCCAGCGCAGCCCGCCGGTGGGCGGAGCCGCGAAGGGAATGCCCTCGTACGTGGCGAAGCCGTCGTGCGCTCTGCCCCGTACGAGCCCGTGGTCGGTCCCGACGACCGGGCGCTCCGGCGTGCCGCCCCCCGGCGCTGCGGCGGCCGCGGTGACGGCGGACGACAGCGCCAGGAGCACGGCGGCCAGAGCGCCTCGGCGGCGGCGCGGGAGCCGGGCGCGCCGCATGCTTCCCTGCCCCTTCGACAACTTCAGCACCTTCAGCACGTTCAACGCCTTCCGCGCCCTCTGCGCCCTCTGCGTCTTCGGCCCCTGCAGCTCAGAACGTCCCCGAGCCGGTCATGTTCTCCAGCGTGCGCGTGAGCGTCCGCCGGAGACCGGACACCGTGCGCCGGGCCTCGGGCGTGCCGACGTAGATCGAGTTCATGTACAGGCCGGTGTCCGTGCGGTGGAGCCAGAAGCAGAAGCCGTTGGTGCGCGACAGCCAGACGTGCTTCCTGGCCTGCCGGGGCACGTGGTGCCGGGCGCCGGGCGACCGCCGGAAGTCGAGGTAGGAGAAGAAGTTCACGGCGTACGGCCAGTAGCGGATCTTCGTGTACTCCACCGGGGCCAGCAGCTGCCACGCCTTCACGAACGGTACGTCGACGTGCTGCTGCATCTCGGCCGACGCGGCGCGCACGTTGGCCATGACGGCCGCGAAGTCCTGATCCTCGGCGACGGAGAAGGCGATGGGCATGGTGTTGATGAACCAGCCCATGGTGTGCGCGTAGGGGCCCCGGCCGCGTTCACTGACCGGCATGATGCCCCGGTAGACGTCCGGGCCGCCCTCCTTCCTGAGGGACACGCCGACGGCGCCCAGGAGCCCCATGAAGAGCCTGCCGCCGACGGCGCGGCACGTGGCCTCCAGCTTCTCGAGCTCGTCGGCCGCGAGCAGCTTCTCGGTCTCGTTGACCGCGGGGTACATGCGGCCCGGCTCCGCGCCGAGGTCCAGGGGGAAGCGCGGGAAGAAGCTGTCGCCGCCCGCCATGAACGTCTTCCAGCGGTCCAGCCGGGCGTCGTCGGCGTCCAGGGAGACGTTTCGGCGGCGCTGCTCGCGGCTGAAGTCGAGGTAGCTGCCCGTCTCCGGGAGGGCGGGGGTGCGGCCGTTCGCGAACGCCTCGTAGGCCGCGGCGATGTCGTGCACGGCGATCGGCGTGGACAGGCCGTCGGTCACGAGGTGGTCGCAGGCGAACCAGACCGTGGCGGAGTCGTCCCTGACCACGGCGCCCATGCGGATCAGCGGCCAGGACAGCGGGTCGACCTGCTGGAACGTGCGGTGCAGATGCTCCCGCACGCCGTCGGCGGAGCCGACGAACCCCATGTCGTGCTCCTTGAGCTCCACGTCGTCCGGCCCGAGGACGTCGCA
This sequence comes from Streptomyces roseifaciens, assembly GCF_001445655.1. Lineage (NCBI taxonomy): Bacteria > Bacillati > Actinomycetota > Actinomycetes > Kitasatosporales > Streptomycetaceae > Streptomyces > Streptomyces roseifaciens. The sequence continues at coordinate 761,195 of NZ_LNBE01000002.1, read as the reverse complement.
GGACACCTCGCCGACGAGCTGCTGGAAGCTGGAGCGCAGCACCTCGTGGCGCCGGACGAAATGCAGCATCGCAGAGCCGAGTGCTTCGCGGTCCACGGGCCCGGGGAGATCGAAGGTCCCGGCGACGTAGGCGCAGACGGTGTCGTTCGCTCTGTGCGCGTCCTGCGCGACGGCGAAATGTTTCGCCTGGTTGTACGTCGTGGCCGCGCCCGGCCGGGGCGACCCGGCGGAGCCGACCATTTTCGAAGAGACCACCGCCCATTCGAAGACGTGCCCTGGGGCGATTTCCACATCCTCGACGGATACCTGGATCACGGGGTCCCTTCCCCTTGTCGGCTGCCCTGGACGGGAGTTGCCGCCACGAGCCGGGCAGAGACCGGCGGGCGCACTCACTCGTTCAGCCCAACGAGCCGACTGGTCAGGGGAAACGGGCCGGGCACGTGCGGCAGCAGCCGGCAGCCGGCCCCAGATGGAGACCCCGTCGGTCCCCTCATCTCGCGTACGAGCCGAGCCCCACCAGGCAGTAGACGGCCTCCCACAAGGTGCGCCCGCCCCTGCTGCTCCAGCTCGAGTACGCGTACTGGCTCTCCGCGACGCTCTTGCACCTGCTGCGGTCCCTCGTCCCGTGGAACGTCTGGACCACCCGGTAGTGGGCCTTCGGAGACGAGCAGCTGACGACGCGGAACGGGTCGACGCTCACCGTGCCCGCCGACGGCGGGACCGACTCCCCGTCGAGGCAGGTGCCCAAGTCGTGGGGGCGGGCGGGAGCGGGCGGTTCGAGAGCCGGTAGGGAACGGTGGGGCGTCGGCGCCGCTCCTCCGTAGGGCGTCGGGGAAGCGAAGGGCGTCTGCCCTGCCGGTGCACCGAACGCGGAGGAAGCGGAGGAACCGGCCGCGGGCGGCGGGGAGTCGGCGGACGAGGAGCGGTCGTCGCGGTCGCTCAGGACCACCAGGCCCGCGAGGACGCCCGCCGCGGCCGCGAGGCCGATCAGTTTCGGCGTCAGACGGCCGCGCCGCCCGGCCGTCACCACGACACGTACCAGCACCTCGCCCTGCGGCGTGGCGATCCTGATGAGACCGCCGCCCGGGAGCGGGGGTATGCGCACTCTGATCGTCCCCCACGGCAGGTCGACGGGGCGGACGGCACCCGAGGACGCCTCCCTCGGGGTGAGGCTGACAGTGACTTCTGCTGACACCGCGACTCCTGAGCCGATGGTGGGCCGCCGCACGGGGTGCGGAGGCGGCCGGTCGCGGCCCAGTGTGGACCAAACAGCGGAAGCATTGGAGTGCTTTTCTAGAAGGAACTTCTACTTCCACACAACGGACAGAACCGGAAGGCGGGACGTCGGAGTCCGTTTCCAGGCCGGTATGCAGCCGGCGGTTCACTGCCTCGCCGCCGGAGGCACGCTCAGCGACGATCCGGCCGACCTCTTCGACCGGTACGGCTGACATACGGCTGACATCCGTCCGTACGGCCGACATCCCGTTCCGGCGTGGCGCGCCCGGACAGCCGCCGTACCCGAGGGAAGGTGGCTGCATGGTCTCCGAGGAGGTTCTGATTCCCACCGACGGGCCGGCGCTCGTCGGTGACCTCGCCGTACCGGGTTCCGCCCGGGCGGTGGTGCTGTTCGCCCACGGCAGCGGCAGTTCCCGGATGAGCCCGCGCAACCGGGCGGTCGCCGCGACGCTGCAGGAGGCCGGCCTGGCCACGCTGCTGATGGACCTCCTGAGCGAACAGGAGGAGCGGGTGGACGCGGTCACGGCCCAGCACCGCTTCGACATCGACCTGCTGAGCGGGCGCCTGGCCGCAGCGATCGACTGGCTCGGCCGGGACCCGCGGACCGCCGGCCTGGCGGTCCATCTGTTCGGGGCCAGTACGGGCGCGGCGGCGGCGCTCACCGCGGCCGCGCAGCGACCGGACCGCGTGCGGTCGGTCGTCTCGCGCGGCGGCCGCCCCGACCTCGCCGACGACGCGCTCGGCCGGGTCCGGGCGCCCGTCCTGCTGATCGTGGGCGGCCGGGACTACGACGTGCTGCAGATGAACCGCACGGCCGCCACGCAGCTGCAGGCACCCCACCAGGTACATGTCGTACCGGCGGCCACCCACCTCTTCGAGGAGCCGGGAACGCTGGAGGAAGTCGCCGACGTGGCATGCCGGTGGTTCCTCCGGCCCGCGGAGGCCCCGGACGGAGAAGGGCAGCCGTAGCGGGACGGCCGGAGCGGAGAGGCCCCAGGAGAGGCCCCAGGAGAGGCCCCAGGAGGAGAGGCCGGCCGGAGCAGAGGCCCCTGGAGTAAAGATCCCCGGCCGCCGGTTACGGGATCTCAGGCGAGCGTCTTGAGCAGCTGCTCGCCGAACTCCTTCGCGCGGTCCACTCCCCCGAGGTGCCCGCCGGGGAACTCCACCAGCGGGATGCCGAAGAGTTCCGCAAGCCGGGCGGCCGGCCCGTAGAAGGGCTCCTGCGTACGCGACAGCCGCCCCGCTGCCGGGACCAGCTTGTGCGCGGCCGGGCGCAGCGCCTCCAGGTCCGGGACGGACGAGGAGAAGGGGCACAGCATGTGCTCCAGGAAGACCGGGAAGTTGGCGTGCATACGGGGGGCCATCTCCTGGACCTCGGGCGGCAGTTCGGTCGCCTGCTCCGCCTCCTCCGCCGTCACCGGCTCCCCGACCCCTTCGCTGAACCGGGCCATCGCCGGGCCGAGGCCCTCCGCCCGGTAGGTGTCGCGGACCTCGGCGAAGAGCGCCCGGTACGAGGCGGGGTCCGGGAGGAGCTCCACGAGCGGCGGCTCGTGCACGACCACGCGGCGCAGCCGTTCGGGGTGGCGGGCCAGCAGGTCGAGCGCGACGACGGCGCCGGAGCTGCAGCCCATCACCCCCGCCTCTTCGCCGGGTGCGAGGTGGTCGAGCAGGCGCCGCGCGTCGTCGCTCCACACCTGGACCTGCTGGTCGGTGAGCGGGCCGTCGAGGGTGCTGCGGGACAGGGCGCGCGGGTCGTAGGTCACCACGGTGTACTCGGCGGCCAGCGCCGGGAACATGCCCGCGTACATCCCGGCGTCTCCCGCGCCGCCGGAGATGAGCAGCAGGAGCGGGCCGCTGCCGCGCGTCTCGTAGTACAGGGTCGCGCCGGGCACGGCGAGCGTGCCGGTCGTGAAGCCGGGCTTGTCGTTCATTTCTCTTACTCCCCGTTCGTTTCGGAAGGCCACTGCTCCAGGAGCACGTGGAGGGCCTCCAGCCCGCGCGACCAGGACTCCTGCACGGGGCGGGAGTGGCCGAAGCCGCCGCTGAACTCCAGGTGGATGTAGCCGTGGAAGGTGCTGCGCAGCAGCCGGCCGGCGTCGGTCAGGTCCGGCTCGGTCAGGCCGTAGCCGCGCAGCATGCCGTAGGTCAGCTCGACGCTGCGCCGGAACCCGATGGAGTCCGCGACCTCTTCCGGTGCGAGCTGCATCTGCGTCGCGGCGTACCGGCCGGGGTGCGCGAGCGCGTAGGACCGGTAGGCGTCGGCGAAGGCGATGAGCGCGTCCTTGCCGGCCCGGCCCGCGACGGCGGCGGCGATGCGCTCGGTCATCTCCGCGGACCCGAGCAGGGCGATCCGCACGCGCAGCTCCCGCAGGTTCTTCACGTGCGAGTACAGGCTGGCGTCCTTGACGCCGAAGTGCCGCGCGAGGGCGGAGACGGTGACCTTCTCCAGCCCGGCCTCGTCCGCCATCGCCGCGGCTGCGTCCGTCAGCTTGGCCACGGTCAGCCCTGCTCGCACCATGCGTACCCCTTTCCTAGGACCTCTAGGAAAAAAGCTAGCACACCTAGGCGACGCCTCTTCAGATATTTCGCCGCTCGTTCGGGTGCTGCAGCGCCCCATCGCCACTGTCACGGCGTCAGTGCCACGCACCACGGCCGGCCGCACCCCCGCATGCGAAGATCGTTTCGCTGTATGTGCTGGTGACGACGGTGGTGGAGGGCAACGATGTACGCGATATCCCTGGGCGACGACGGCGCCGAACTGTGCCCGCTCGAGCCGTGGCAGGCCGAGGAGTTCCTGGCCCACGTCGACCGGGGGCGGGAACTGATCGGGCAGCACATCCCGCTGGCGGACGTGGTCACCGATCTGGAGTCGAGCCGTACGTTCCTCCAGCGGTACGCGGACAAGGCGGCCGCCGACGCCGGGCGGCTGTACGGCGTCCGGACGGACGGCAAGCTGGTCGGCGGTGTCCTCCTCCGGACCATGGACGTCGTACAGGGCACCGCCGAGGCCGGCTGCTGGCTGGAGCCGGCGGCGGTGGGCAAGGGGCTGATCACCAGGGCGGTCGGCGTGCTCATCGACTGGGCCGTCGAGGAGCGGGGGATCCACCGCGTGGAGTGGCAGGTCTCGACGGCCAACGCACCCAGCATCGCCGTGGCCCGCCGCCTCGGAATGACGAAGGAAGGCGTACTGCGCGCGAGCTACCCGTACCGGGGGCAGCGGCGCGACATGGAGGTCTGGTCGGTCCTGGCACCGGAGTGGCGGGCGCGCAAGCGGGCGGCTCAGGCTCAGGGGGCGTAGCCGTGAACGGGGGCCCGGTCGACCGGGCCCCCGTTCAGTTGTTCCGGTAGCGGGTCAGCGGGCGGAGGCACTCTCGTAGTGCGGCCGGGAGGCCTGCGGCCCCGCTTGGTGGCGCCCCCGGTCGTGGCCCGGGCGGAACGGCCACCACGTGCCCCGGCCGAGGATCGCGGCGAGCGCGGGCACCAGCACGATGGACAGGACGAAGGCGGAGAGCACGATGCCCAGCGCCGTCGCGAAGCCGATCTGCTGCGTGGAGGGGGCCGCGTTGACGGCGAGGCTGCCGAAGGACGCGGCCAGGACGATTCCCGCCGTGGCGATGGCGGGTGCGGTGTGGCGCACGGCGCGGGCGACGGCGGCACGGGCCGGGCCGGGGCGTTCCATCTCCTCGCGGATGCGGTCGCCGATGAGGATGTTGTAGTCGGTGCCGAGGGCTACGACGAAGAGGAACAGCACCAGTGGCAGGACGAAGTTGACGCCCGGCTTGCCGAGGAGGTGCTGGAAGAAGAGCGCGGAGGCGCCGAGCGTGGCCGCGAAGCCGAGGCCGACGGCGATCATGAGGACGGCCGGGGCGAGCAGGCTGCGCAGCAGGACGAGCAGGATGAGGGCGATGAGCACCGCGGCGACCGGGAACACGATCTTCAGGTCGTGGTCGACGGCGGTGGAGATGTCCGCGAAGATCGCGGCCGTGCCGCCGACGTGGGCTTCCAGGCCGGCGGGTGTGTGCGCGGCGACGGTGGCGCGGACGGGCCCCGAGACCAGGTCGCGGGCCTGCTGTGACTGGGTGTCGGCGGTGAGGTAGAGGTCGATGCGGGCGGCGGTGCGGTCGCCGTTGAGGGTGGTCCTGCCGACCTGCCCGACGCCCTTGACCCCGGCGAAGGCCTTGGGCAGGGCGTCGAGCGCCTCGGGGTTGAGGGCACGGCCGTCCTTGGCGGTCACGTAGACGGTGGCCGGGTCGGACACTCCGGCGGGCAGGGCGCGGGAGATCTCGGCGGAGGTGACGGCGGCCGGGGTGCCGTGGGTACCGGAGGTCTGGCCGAAGTCCATCCGGATGCCGGCCAGTCCGGTCGCCAGGGCGCCGAGCAGGGCGACGGAGGCCAGCACGGCGGTGAACGGCCGGCGGGCGACCAGGTCGCCGACGCGCGCGGCCGCACCGGGACGGGGCTCGTACTTGAGGGAGCGTGAGGGCCAGAACATCTTGCGGCCGGTGACCGCGAGCAGCGCGGGCATCAGGGTCAGGCCGGCCAGCAGCATGACGAGCACCGACACGGCGATGGCGGGGCCGAGCACGCGGAACTGTCCGAAGGTCGCCACGCCGAGGGTGGCGAAGGCGGCCACGACGGTGAGGGCGGCGGAGGTGATCGCGGTGCCGACGCGGGCGCTGACCTCGGCCGACACGGCGCGCGGGGCCAGGTCGGGGTGGGCCCGCAGCTGTTCGCGGAAGCGGAAGAGGAGGAAGAGGAAGTAGTCGACGCCTATGCCGATCAGCACGACGCTGATCATGCTCGGGGTGGAGGGATCGAGCGTGATGCCGGTGAGCATCGCGAGGCCGACCACCGCTCCCGCCGCGGCGCCGCCGACGATGACGACCGCGAGCAGGGGAACGAAGGCGGCCAGCACGCTGCGGAACACCAGGATGTTGATCAGCACGATCAGGCCGATCATGAGGGTGCCGACGACCCTCTGGGTGATCTCCTCGGCTTCGGCGGTGTCGACGAGGTCGGCCAGGCCGCCGGTGAAGCCCGTACGCATCCCGGCCTCGGCGAAGTCGGCCTTCGCCCGGTCGCGGAAGGCGCGGTAGAGGTCGTGCATGCCGGGGTCGGCGGAGTTGCCGGTCAGCTGCACCGAGAGCAGCTCGAAGCTGCGGTCGGGCGCGACCATGGCCGGGCTGACCTTCGGCGTCTGGGAGTGGTCCTCGGCCAGGAAGGAGGGCGGCCCGTCCTCCTTGGGTTCGGGCATCGCGACGCGCCGCTGACCCAGTTGCTCGGCTAGGGCTCCGACACGCCGGTGGTCGGATCCGGTCAAGGGCTTGCCGTCGGCGCGGGCGACGAGCACGGTCACCGCGTTCGCATCGGGCTTCACCCCGAACCGCTCCTCTGCGACCTTGAGCGCGGCGGCCGAGTCGTACTTCGCGGGCAGGAAGTCGCCGCTCTGGCTCTGGGTGACGCGGTAGAGCAGCGCCTGGCCGAGCATGGTCAGGAGGATGCCGACCACCGCCCAGAGGGCGATGACCTTCCATGGGTTGCGGGTGGAGAGCCCGGTCAGGGCGCGGATCACGGTGTCCTCCGGCAGTGGGTGGAGCGCCGGGTCGTCCCGGCCGGTGTCCAGCTCATCAGCGCGGAACGCAGGATCCGTCCGAGTGCAGGACGAGAAACGGACTGGGAGCGGGGGCCCGGGAGCGGCCGCCGACCAGGACCGTGGTCCTGGTCGGGGATCGGCTCGGGGGCCCGGGGCCGAGCCGCCGGCCGGTGCCAGAATGGATCATCGGATGACAGCCGCGCCGCACCGGAAGTGGTCGGAGGCGGGGGCGGCTGAGGGGGAAGGACCGTGATGTCGACGACGCGCCCGGGCGCAAGGGATTCAACCGGAGGGTTCCGGGCTGCGCCGAGCGGCGACGCGCTCCCCTGGACGCGCAACGACGCGCTCGTCGCGGTCGGGGCCGCGGCCGTGGACCTGATCGGCTTCACGCTCGCCAGCCAGGTCGATCTCGGGTACGTCCCGCCGGCCGGGTGCGTACTCATGGTGGTGTCCGCGCTGCCGCTGCTGGCCCGGCGCCGGGCGCCGGTGCTGACGCTCGCGGCCGTCCTGCTGTTCGGCCTGGGGCTGAACCTGAGCGTGCCGGTGGCGCAGCACTTCAACGCCACGATCGTGGTCGCGCTGTACACGGTCGTACGGACCCGGCGCGCGGCCGTTGCCGCGGCGGCGACGCTCGCGGCCGTGACGCTGCCGCTGGTGGGACTGGCGTCCTGGCCGCGGCTGAGGCTCGTGGACGTGGTGGCCAACGGGGCCACCGGGGCGATCGTCGTCATCGCCGCGATCGTGATGACCCACTGGCAGCGGGACATCGAGGCCAACCGCCGGCTCCTCGCCGACCGGGCCGTCGCCGACGAACGACGGCGCATCGCACGGGAACTGCACGACATCGTGGCGCACCACATCACCACCATGCAGCTGATGGCCGGAGGCGCCCGGGCCAACCTCGCCCACGACCCCGAGGTGGCCAGGGAGGCACTGGTCGACCTGGAGGCGTCCGGGCGGATCGCGCTGCGCGAGATGCGGCAACTGCTGGACGTACTGCGCGCCGGGGAGGAGCCTGAAGAGGCACCGGCCGCCCCGCAGCCCGGGATCGGGGACCTGGAGCGGGTCGTCTCCGAGTCGTGCCGGGCCGGGTTGCCGACCGCACTCGACGTGCGGGGCGAGGAGCGCCCGCTGCCGCCGAGCGTGGGCCTGACCGTGTTCCGGATCGTGCAGGAGGCCCTGACCAACGCGCGCAAGCACGCGGGCAGGGCGCAGGCGTCCGTACGGCTGACCTACGAGCCGGGCGGGGTGGCGGTGGAGGTGTCGGACGACGGCGCGGGAGCCGGCACGGACGCGGGCTTCGGCACGGACGCGGGCTTCGGGTGGGGGGCCGGGGTCGGGGCCGGGGCCCTGGCCGGTGCGCGCTCCGGTTACGGCCTGGTCGGGATGCGGGAGCGGGTCGTGCTGCACGGCGGGACGCTGGAGGCCGGTCCGCTGGAGGAGGGCGGGTTCCGGGTGTCGGCCCGGTTGCCGCTGAAAACCGACGAACAGCTGCTGCCGGCGACCGGCGAGGAGGTGCTGCGATGAGCGCGGTGACGAACGATGCGAAGGCGAACACGAACGCGGGCGTGAGCCTGAACGGGGGCGGGGACAGGGGCAGGAGCACGGGCAGGGACGGGAACGTGGGCGGCAACGTGGGCGCGATGAGTGACGTGGTGGGGCGGCGGACGATCAGAGTGCTGATCGCGGACGACCAGCCGCTCGTACGACGCGGGCTCGCGCTGATCCTCACGCCCGACCCGGCCTTCGAAGTGGTGGGCGAGGCGGGGGACGGCGCGCAGGCGGTGGACCTCGCGCACCGGCTGCGGCCCGACGTCGTCGTGATGGACATCCGGATGCCGGTACTGGACGGGGTCGCCGCGACCGGGCAGCTCTCACGGGAACTGCCCGGCTGCCGGGTGCTGGCGCTCAGCACCTTCGACATGGACGAGTACGTGGTGGCCGCCCTGCGGGCCGGCGCCTACGGCTTCCTGCCCAAGGACATCTCGCCGGAGGAACTGGTCGCGGCGGTACGGGTGGTGCACATGGGAGAGGCCGCGGTCGCGCCCCGGCTGCTGACCAGGCTCATCTCCACCTACGTCAGGGCCCCGCGCCGCCCGGAGCCGCCCGTCGCGCACACGGGCGAGCTCACACCGCGCGAGCTGGAGGTGTGGCGGCTGATGGCCACGGGGCTCGACAACACCGGGATCGCGGGGGCCATGGACATCAGCCTGTCCACCGTCAAGAACCACATCACCAACGTTTTCGGGAAACTCGGCGTCCGTGACCGGGCTCAGGCGGTGATCGCCGCGTACGAGACGGGACTGGTCGAAGTGGGCGGCGGGCGGAACTCCGTGTCTCAGCGGAACTCGTGAACCACCTGGATCTCACCGACGATATGGGCGTTGAATTCCTCGAGCTCCTCGGCCGGAACCCACAGTTCGAGAATCGTCCGCCCACCGGCCTGCCGGACCGGATAACGGCTCAGGAATTCGGCCTCGGCCTCGAATCGGGTGACGAAACCGGCGCCGTCGTGTTTCACGTTCCAGTCCCGGGCAATGGTGATCGCGTAATCCTCGTTGAGGACCGGGTAGAAGATCGGCTGCTCGGGGAGACGGGGCGGCCAGGCACGCCAGCCCGCATCCCGGACCAGGTCCAGCTCCTTGGGGCCGGTGGGGCGCCACAGGGTCGTCGTCGCCGGTCGGATGGGCATGTGAATCACTCTCTGGATCTGGACCTGGAAGTGGGCCTGGGCCTGGGACTGGGATTGGGGCTGGGACTGGGGCTGGGAAGCTGCCGGTACGGCTGATCGGGAGACCAGACAGTACCTGCCTCGCCGGCTGGGCGACCACCCGTTTTCGTACGGCTGCCGTATCGCCCGAAGGACCGTGAGCAGAGCGCTCACGGTCCGACGTGCGGGTGATGTCAGGTCACCAGCGGTACCAGCGGCCTCGGCCGCCGCCCCCGGGGCCCGGGGAACGCATGACGAAGCCGAGGAGCCAGAGCACCAGGACCGCCACGGCGACCCACCAGAGCAGCTTCACCGCGAACCCTGCGCCGAAAAGGATCAGCGCGAGGAGCAGAACAAGGAGAAGAGGAACCATCGTTATCAACCTCCGAAACGACGTGTTCCCCGGATTCCCGTTCCCACACGGTCCGCGAGATTCCCGAACCGCCCATGGCTAGCGTTCCGAGAGCTCCGACGGGGCCTCCTGGACCACCCAGCCATTGCCGTCCGGGTCCTCGAACGTCATGAACGAGTTCCACGTGCCGCCCTTGCCGTCCTCCCAGCCCGTCGCACCGACGTGGCGGACCGGGGAGACGTCCACACCCCGGCTCACCAGCTCCTCGCGGGCCGCCTCGATGTCGGTGACGCAGAGCTGGAGGCCCTGCAGCGTGCCGGGGGACATCACCTTCGTACCCGGTGCCACCGGCATCCCCTCGAGCATCGCGATCGAACACCGCGAGCCGGGCGGGGTCATCTGGATGATCCGCATGCCGGGGGCCACCTCGTCGTCGAGGTCGAGCTTGAAGCCGGCCTTGCCGACGTAGAACTCCTTCGCCCGGTCCATGTCGGCGACGGGGACCGGGACGACTTCGAGTGTCCAGTTCCGGTTCTTGGTGTTCGTGGTGTTCTTAGGGTTCGTGGTGTTCGTGGTGCTCATGGTGAGTCTCCTCAAGAACGCCGGCGTGTCCGGCACCACGCCGGCCGCCCGGTTACCCAGTGTGCAACCGCACATCCGGAGCGGCGTAGTCGGGATCATCAAGTGGGTGAAGGGCCTCCGTACGTCATCCGGCTTAGCTTCACTCGTTCGCGTGCGCGCACGCGCGCGCGACTGGTTCGCTGATGGCGCGCATTTCCCGATGAGAGGGGCAAACAGCGCATGACTACAGGCCCGTTAGCGCCCGGAGTGTTCGTCAAGGAACAGCCCAGCGGAGTCAGGACGATCACCGGCGCAGGGACGTCCACCCCTGCCTTCCTCGGGTACTCCCTCCGGGGCCCCGGTGATCTCACGGCTTCCCCGCCGACCCTCGTCAGGAGCTGGCCCGAGTTCGTCGACCTCTTCCACTTTCGCCCGCCGCACCCGGTGGAAGCGGTCGAAGAGGAGCTGAAGACGCTGGTCAAGGCCATCGAGGAGGTCAGCGGGGAGCTCAAGCCGCTTGAGGACCACCTCCGGGAGGCGGCGACCGGGGAGCCGGAACCGACCGTAACCCCTGAAGCGTTCGACAAGCTCGTCGCCGTCCGTACGGCCCAGTGGCAGGATCAGCCGGTCGCACCGGCGGACGAGGAGGCGGCCGCAGCCACCGCGACGACCGTCTCCGAAGCCCACCCCGACGAGTACACGCAATGGAACTCGACCGGGGCCCGGCTGCTGCCGCTCCACCAACGCCAGGCGGAGCTGACCGCCCTCAAGGAACACCTCGACGAAGCGAAGACCTATCAACTCGCCGAAGCCGTCTACGGATTCTTCGCCAACGGCGGGACGTCCTGTTACATCCTCCGGCTCGACCATGCCCAGGGCCTCGCCGCGCAAGTCGACGGTGATCCTGTTGCACGCACCGGTCTCGCCGGGCTGAAGACCGTCCCGGAAGTGACCATGGTCGCCGTTCCGGACCTCTGGTCCAAGGGGACCGATGCCGCGACGGGCGCGACCGTCATCAGCAAAGTCGCGGGCCATTGCACGACCATGCGCAACCGGCTCGCCCTGCTGGAACCGCCGCCCGGCACGGCACCCGGCGACGTTGCCGGTTTCCTGACGAAGCTGGCATCGCCGGACACGACCGACGCCGAGTTCACCACGCTCTATTACCCGTGGGTGAACGTGCCGGGCGTCGACGGCACCCCGCGCACCGTCCCGCCCTGCGGGCACATCGCCGGCGTCTGGGCCCGCACGGATGCCGAACGCGGCGTCTTCAAGGCCCCCGCCAACCAGAACCTCCGCGGCGTGCTGACGCTGCCAACGCTGCTGACCGAGGACCGCCACGGAGAGCTCAACGCCCATGGCGTGAACTGTCTGCGGGTCTTTCCCGACCGCGGCCTGCTGGTGTGGGGCGCACGGACGAGGTCCAGCAGTCGCGACTGGAAGTACCTCAACGTCCGCCGCCTCGTCTCCTTCCTCTCCGGCTCCATCCGCCAATCCACCACCTGGGCCGTCTTCGAACCCAACGACGACCGCCTCTGGGCCACCCTCCGCCACTCCGTCACCAGCTTCCTCACCGACCAATGGCGACAAGGGGCCCTCCAAGGCCGCACACCCGACGAAGCCTTCTACGTCATCTGCGACAACACCAACAACACCCCCGCCACCATCGACAACGGCGAAGTCCACTGCGACATCGGCATCGCACCCGTCCGCCCCGCCGAATTCGTCCACTTCACCATCACCCAGATCGCCGACGGTCCTGCACAGTCCGGCTGATCCGCGCAGCCCAGCCCGGCCCGGCACCATGAGGACACCATGAGCCCAGGAGGCACCGCACGTGTTGACCGGTGACACCTTCAGCAGCAGCACCTTCGCCATCGAACTGGGCAAGTTCCAGGTCGAGACCGTCCAGGACGTCTCAGGGCTGACCCTGGAACAGGACGTGGTCGAGACCCGCCAGGTCTCCTCCACGGGAGAACTGATCGTGCGCAAACAGCCGGGCGCCCGCCGCACCGGCGAGATCACGATCACCCGCGGCATGGACAAGAGCACCGCGTTCACCGACTGGATCAAGGCCACGCTGGTCGACGCCGACCTCGACAGCGCCCGGCAGAACATCACCATCGCCCTCAAGGACGCCAAGAAGGAGACCGTCCGGCGCATCCACCTGAGCAACGCCTGGGCCTCGCGCTGGGAAGGCCCTCAGCTCGGGGCGACGAACTCCGGCGTCGCCACGGAACAGGTGACGATCACCTACGAGGACATCACCGTCGAATAGCTCTCCCCCCGTCACGACGCGTCGCAAGCACAGCAGCAGATGATGAAGGAGAGGGAGCAGCAGCGATGACCACACCGAAGCCCCCGGGCGTCTACGTCACGGAGAAGTCCAGCGGCGTCCGCATGATCGTCGGGGTGGGTACCTCCACTCCTGCGTTCCTGGGTTACACCAAGGTTCCGGACACCAGGAACGAGGGGGCGGCCACTCCCCCGTTCACGGCCGAGGAGCGCACGCACCCCCAGCGGATCCGCGGCTGGCAGGAGTTCGCCGCCCGCTACAGCATCCAGGAGCTGAGCGCGGAGCTCGCCGGCCTTCTGAAGAAGAACAGCAAGGCAGCGGAAGACCTCAAGAAGGTCCGCGCATTGCAGCGGTGCCTCGTCCTCGCGGAATCCGTCTACGGGTTCTTCGCCAACGGGGGCACGTCCTGTTACGTCGTGGGCTTCACCGATCCCTCGGCGGCCGTCGCGAGCACGGCGCTGCAGGGCAATGCCGATCAGCGGACGGGTCTGGCCGGGCTGGAGACCGTCCCCGAGGTGACCATGGTCGCCGTGCCGAATCTGTGGGACATGACCGCCGCGGTCTCCGAGGCCGAGACGCCCCCCGCACCGGACCTGGACACAGGACGGGGGCTGATGAGCGCTGTCGTCGGCCACTGCAAGGCTCTGAACAACCGCCTCGCAGTGCTCGACGCCCCTCCGGGCCAGACCGCCGAACCGCTCAAGGCGTTCGCCGACTCGCTCCCGTCCCAGGACACGTCCGACGCGGAGTTCACCACGCTCTACTACCCGTGGGTGAACGTGCCCGGCGTCGACGGGACCCCACGCACCGTCCCGCCTTCCGGCCACATCGCCGGCGTCTGGGCCCGTACCGACGCCGAACGCGGCGTCTTCAAGGCCCCCGCAAACCAGAACCTCCGCGGCGTGCTCGACATCCCGGTCCTGCTCACCGACGACATGCAGGGAGAGCTCAACTCCAAGGGCGTGAACTGTCTGCGGGTCTTCCCCGACCGCGGCCTGCTGGTGTGGGGCGCACGGACGAGGTCCAGCAGTCGCGACTGGAAGTACCTCAACGTCCGCCGCCTCGTCTCCTTCCTCTCCGACTCCATCCGCCAATCCACCACCTGGGCCGTCTTCGAACCCAACGACGACCGCCTCTGGGCCACCCTCCGCCACTCCGTCACCAGCTTCCTCACCGACCAATGGCGACAAGGGGCCCTCCAAGGCCGCACACCCGACGAAGCCTTCTACGTCATCTGCGACAACACCAACAACACCCGCACCACCATCGACAACGGCGAAGTCCACTGCGACATCGGCATCGCACCCGTCCGCCCCGCCGAATTCGTCCACTTCACCATCACCCAGATCGCCGGACAGCCGGGGCCGAACAGCTAGCCGCCGTTCACGGCCCCGCCCACGACGTCAGGAGTGCTGTCCGTCATGCAGAAGCTCGTGGTGCGGGAGGGTGATCTGGTGACGATCCAGGTGACCTTGACCGTGCCCTCCGCCGCGTCTGCCGTCGAAACCTCCACCAGCCCAGCGCTCGCCCCGCCTCCTCCTGCCTTCCGTCTGCAGGGCTCGGCCGGCTTCCGGGTCGAGGGACACGTCGCCTGCGTCCCGGGCGACATCGAGTCCCTGCGGATCGAAGGAGTCCCCTACGTGGTGCCGCCGGCGTTTCCCGTCCCGGGGGCCGGCACCGTCGAACTCAAGGTGCCGAAGCGGAACCGCGCCCAGTACGCCAGGACCACACAAGGCAAAGAGGTCGTCGTCGACGGCGGCCCGCTCGAGCTGGTCTTCACCCCGACGACGGCGGCGCGCATCCTCAACCCGCCCGCCGAGGACAAGGAGAAGGAGTACGAAGGCACGGCCGTCCTCACCTGCGTCCGCGCATGGCCCGTCACCGCCGGTCCTGCCACCTGACCGGCCCTTTCGCGCTTGTGCCCTGGACACCGGTCCGGTGTCCAGGGCACAAGCACATCAAGGCACATCAAGGGCGGCAAGGCACGGCAGGGCAGGGCACGGGGCGGAGCGGCGCAGTCAGCCCGTCGCTTCCGTGGCCCAGACGAAGTCGTAACGGATCTCCTGCCCGTTGACCCGTACGGCTTCGTCGCGGTTGCGCAGCTGCACGGTGAACGCCGCCCCCGGCAGGAGGAGCACTTCTTTCTCCTCCGGCTTCTGCGAGAAGGCGGAGATGTCCCGTCCGCTGCGTCCGGCGAGTTCGAGCCGGTAGAGGACCCTGCGGCCTCCGGCGGTCGGGTACTGGAGCGGCAGGAACTCCTCGGCCTTCTTCCGCTTCTCGCTGGTGCTGGTGAAGCCGTCGAAGGCAATGCGTTTCCGGGGCCACATCTCCCACCCCGCGCGGTACACCGACCCCGTTACGGGAGGGAGCCGGTGGAGGGAGTCGGCGAGTATGTCGGCATGGGTCTTGGCCTCGGCCCGCAGTGTGCCGGCGAGGGCATGCATCCTCGTCCGCACGGGCTCCAGCCGGGCCTTCCGCTCCTGATCGTCGATACCGGGCGCCGTGTACCGGCTGATCAGCCCCTGGAGCTCGTCGTCACGCCACCTGGTGAAGGGCACCTCTGTGGGCACGCCCTCGGCGACCCGGGAGATCATCTCGTCGATCAGCCGGCCGACGCCGACCGACGTGAAACCGCCGGGAGTGGTGAGAACACGGTTGATGAGCTGGTGGTTGTCACCGGTGTACTGCGTCAGCGCCAGGAAGTGCGCGAAGTCGAGGTCCTTGCCGGGTCCGTCCGCGCCGCCTGCCTGCCGCTGCAGGCGCCGCTGCTTGCGGCGCGCCGCGCGCACCGTGTCGTCGTGAACGGTGAGCATCCCGCCGTCCTCCCGCTCGGCCTGCGCCTCCTGTTCGTAGAGCGCGGCGTACGGCGGCTCGGGCAGCTTCGCCCGGGGCAGCGTGGCCCGCACGAACGCGTCGAAGTCCCGGTACATCGCGGCCACGTCCTTGGAGGACGCCGTGAGGCCGGAGAGGCTCGCGAGGCCGGCCGCTTTCGCGCCGCGCAGGATCTCGTACAGCGAGTGGTCCCGGCCCGTCAGCATCCAGGAGGCGACGGCGAGGAAGAACTCCCGCTCGGAACGCTCCTGCCCGCCGCCCGGTCCTCCCGGCACGGCCTTCAGCCAGCGGAAGGCGCTGAGCATGCGGGTGGTGGTGCCGGAGATGCCCGCGACGAGGGGTGCGCCGCGCTCGTGGTGCTTGCGGTACCAGGCGGCTGCGGGGTTCATGGCGAAGAGCGCCTGCCCCGAGGCCCAGGGCAGGGGGAACTCGGGCCCCTGCTCCCCGGCCGGAGCCACGGCCGCCCAGATGGCTTCCGGGGTGACGTCGTACTCCTGCGGGTGGATCCGGTCGCCGTCGAGCCGGACGCCTTCGACGCGCAGGGGTGTGGTGCTGCTCTGTGCGTGTGCCCGCTCCGCTTCGCTCAGGGGCACGCCGAGGTCCTGGTAGTTGCGGAGGGTGCTCCTGCCCGGTCCGGTCCCGGCCGCGGCCTCGGGCCGCTCGGTCCTGCCCTGCTGACTGCGGCCCATCGACACGGTGGTGCCGGTGCCGTGCTGGAGGGTCATGTTGCCCAGGGCGAAGATGTCCTTCGCGAACAGGCGCCCGATGTCCTGCGGCAGTTGCCCGAGGACGCTGCGGGTGCCGCCGGTCAGGTACTCCCGCTGCGCGCTCAGGGCTTCGGTGTCGAGGCCGAGTTCGCGGGCGCGCCGCAGGTCGCCGTCGAGGACGATGCGGTGCAGGAGGGTCTTGAAGGAGACGTCGCGGGCGTCTCCGGACGGCCCGGGCTGGGGGCCGTATTTGTAGTAGGCGGCGTTGTAGAAGGCGGTGACGAGCTCGCGGACGGTGGCGGAGGAGCCGGGGGCGGTCCACTGCAGGAGCCGCTCCCGGGCGTCTCCCGCCGTTCCCCCCGTTCCCGCCGTTCCCGCCGTATCTCCCGTGCCGACCTGGCCGGCGCTGGCCGGATCGTCCTTGAGGAAGGCTCCCGCCGCCCGCTCCGCGGTGAATTCCGCGCTCAGCACCTCGTTCAGCCGCAGCACGGCCGTACGGGCGGCGCGGCCGACCTCGGGTGCGGCTGCCAGAGCGGCGCCGAGCCGCTGTTCGTAGAGCTCGGCCTCCTGGTGCCAGCGGGGCGAGGCGACGAGGCGACGGTGGCCGAACGGCGCGCCGGCCGCGGCCTGCTGTCCGCCGGCGCCGAGCGCGTGGGCGGCCGTCGCCGCGTTGCCGGCCTGCTGCTGGAGCTCCTTGAGGCGGGCGGCGAGGATGTCTCCCACCGCGGCCAGGTGCGAGGCCGGCGGTGCCGCGGCTTCGGTGGCGGGGGCGGGGGCGGGATCCTGGCGCTGCTCCGGCTCCGGGAGCGGGCCCGGGCTCACCGCGACACCGCCCGGGCCACCCGTACCGCCTGCGCGGCCGGCCCCGCCTGCCCGGCCCGGCCCGCCTGCCCGGCCCGGCCGACCTGGGCTGCCTGGGCCGCCTGCCCGACCTGCGCCGTTGCGGGGAACCGGGACTCGTCCACGTAGCGCCCGAGCTTGGCGTACTCCTCCCGGACGGCGGCCAGCAGGTCGGCCGCGCTCAGGGGGCGGTTCTCGTCGGCGGCGCGGTAGGCGGCGGTGATCGCGCAGCAGCGGATCGCACCGCCGGGCAGGTCGAAGGCGGCGGCGAGAGTGTCGAGCGCGGCGTCGTCGAGGTCGGCGGCCCGGGGCAGGCAGGGACCCAGGCAGCGGTCCCACAGGGCTCGGCGCTGCACTTCGTCGGGGGCGGGGAAGTGCACGACGAGGTCCAGGCGGCGCAGGAACGCGGAGTCGATGTTGGCGTGCATGTTGGTGGTGAGGAGGGCGAGGCCGTCGAAGGACTCCAGGCGCTGTAGGAGATAGGACGTGCCGGTGTTGGCGTAGCGGTCGTGGGCGTCCTGGGTGGCGGTGCGCTTGCCGAAGACGGCGTCGGCCTCGTCGAAGAGGAGGACGGCGTTGACGGCGTCGGCCTCGGTGAAGATGCGTTCGAGGTTCTTCTCGGTCTCGCCGATGTACTTGTCGACGACCGTCGCGAGGTCGACGACGTACAGATCGAGGCCGAGGTCCGCGGCCACGACCTCGGCGGCGAAGGTCTTCCCGGTGCCCGAGGCGCCGCTGAAGAGGGCGGTGACGCCGCGCCCGCGCCCGCCGCCGGGCCTCATCCCCCATTGGCCGAGGACTTGGTCGCGGTGGCGGATGCGGCGGGCGAGGCCGCGCAGTTGCTCGTACGGGCGCTCGGGCAGGACCAGGTCGGGCCAGGAGACGGCTGGCCGTACGCGCCGGGCGAGGCGGCCGAGGGTGCTGCCGTTCCAGCTACGAGCGGCGGCGTGGACGGCTGCCGGGCCGAGGGGCGTGCCGTCCGCGTCGGCCTGCCGGCAGGCGGACGCGGCCACGGCGGGGATCCGGTGCGGGGCGATCCGGTACCGGGCGCCTGCGGCCGCGGCCTCGTCGATCCGGTCGGCCGTCGCCGCATCGAGCCCGTCGGCCTCCGCCTCATGGGTACCGACGGCCGGACCGGTGAGCGCGCGTAACTCGTGCCGCCACATTGCCGCCCGCTCGGGCTCCGTGATCGGCGGGCACTCGACCAGGACGGGGGGCGTGGGCATCCAGTGCGCGTCCCAGGGCTCCGGGCCGGTGAGTACGACCGGGACGGGCAGATCCGCGAGCGGGGCCAAGAGGGTGCGCATGCGCCGGACGTCGGAGGAAGTGCCGGCGGCGCCGAGGGAACCGGCGGAGCCGACAGGGCCGACCAGCAGCCCGCAGCCCCGCAGCCGCGCTTCGAGGACGGCGGCCCGGATCACGGCCTCCGCCCCCACCTCCGCCTGCGGCTCGTTCGGGAGGGCGGCGAGGGCGGCGAGGTCCAGCCGGAGCGCCGGCCTGCCGACCGCTGCCAGCGCCGTCTCGGCGACGCTCCCGGCCGCGCCGCCGGGCCCGTCGCGCAGGTGGGCCGACGGGTGGCGGGCGAGCAGCGAGGCGAGGTGCCGGGCGGTGGCAGCGAGCGGCCCCTCGCCCGGCGGCGGAAACTGCGGTACGGGCCGGGGCAGACGTACGGCGCTGCGCAGGGCGGCCGGCAGGGCGTCATGGCCCAGCAGATGTGCGGTGACCCGGTCCGGTACGCGCAACGGACGGGTCAGGAAGGGGCGTCCGGCGTCGCCGTCCTCCAGCAGGCCCCCGGCCCGCAAGGGGCCGTCGGGCGAGAAGACGCGCCGGGCGGTCGCGGAGGCGCTGGGGACGCCGCACAGGGCGAGGGCGAGGCCGGTGGTGGCGTGACGGCAGGTGATGTCGTCGTTGAGGTACCCGTAACAGCGCTCGAAGCGTGCGTCGGTGTCGGGGGCGAGGGCGATCAGCAGGACGTCCACGTCCAGCGGGCTCAGGCCGAACTCCTGGGCGAGGCGCGTGAGGGGTGGTGCGGCACCGGCGGCGACGGCCGCCTCCTCGTGTGCGCGGAGGGCGGCGGCGAGACGGCCCTCGGCAGGGTCGGTGGGCAGCGGGCCTGTGGGGGCGTCCAGGAGGTGCGGGGCCGCGTCGTCGGAGATGTAGAGCCCCTGGAACGGGTCGAAGGGGGCGTCGGCGAGCCCCGGGAGCCCACCCGGTCCGGCCGCCGTCTCGTCACCGGTACGGACGGCGATGGCGCGCCGGACCCTGGCCTCGATCAGGGCCAGGCGGGCGAGGAGCCAGTCGGCGGCGGTGGGAGCCGCTGCCCCGGCGGCTTCGTCGGGGCGTGTCGGCGACGGTGCGGTCATCGGCCGCCGCCTTCCCCGGTGGGGCTGGTGGGATCGGTGGGATCGGTGGCCCGGCGCGGCGTTCCGGGCCGGAGGAACTCGACGTTCTCGTCGCCGATCACAAGGGGCTGGGACACCCAGTGGTCGTAGCCGGCCGGAAGGTACGACAGCAGGGGCACGGTCACGGTGACGTTCAGAGCGGGTGCGAGTGTGTGACCCACCGTGCTCCACAGCTCGGTCAGGGCCCGGTCCTCGGCCGGCGGGTGGCCGACGTCGAGAAGGGCCTGCAGGTGCATCTGCTCCAGCTCCGGAGGGAGCTGCACCTCGAACTCACGGCTCCTGGCGAAGCCGACGAGGAGTTCGCCGAGCATGCGGTGGGCGATGAGGGCGTCCGGCGCCAAGGCGCTGACGAGGTAGGACAGCCGGGCGTACCGGGGCGGGTCGTGCTGCGCCAGTTTCCTCCGCGGTTCGTCCCCGCCGCCCAGTGGCGTGACGTACTGATAGACGGTACCGGTCTGCTTGCGGTCCAGGTCCTCACGGATGTCGTACAGGTAGATGCCGACGGTCTCCGCGCCGGCGACCTCCCCGTCTCCGCCGTCGCGGCCCGAGGGCTGGAAGGTGACGCGGAAACCCGATGGCGGATAGGTCAGATCCCTCCGTACGCGTGCCTCCATCGCCAGGTCGACCAGTTCGATCATCTGTCTGCCTCTGTCTGCCGTTGTCGCCGCTGTCCGTGCCGGATGGATGGGGTCGTACGGGGAAGGTGACAGGTGTCAGGCGGCGCCGCCCGGCCCGAGGAGCGCCTGACGGGTGTCGATTCCCAGTTCCGTTGTACCGGCCTTTGCCAACTCCGTGGTGTCGACCACCGCGACGGCGGCACCGGACTCGTCGGCGACGTACACACGCGGCTCCGTCGAATGCAATGCGAGGGCGGCAAGCCCGGCACCGGCCGGCACGGTGAAGCGGAGTGCCCCGGTCCCGGTCTCGAGGATCGAGAGCGTTCCGCTGTTCTCCGAGGTCACGAAGAGCCTCATGCCGTCGGCCGAAACCGCCACGGTCTGCGGCGCGACGATGTGCCAGGTGTGGGTGACCCTGGGCGGGCCGAGCGTGATGCCGGCGAGACCGTCGGCGGTGAGGCACAAGGCGCTGCGGCCGTCCGGGCGGAAGGCCGCGCCGGGGCGGGCGCCCAGTTCCGGGGTGCTGCCCGCGAGCCGGGGCCGGGCGGGGTCCCCCGTCTCCAGGACGTGGATGCCGCCGCCGTCTCCCCCGACGAAGGCGTAACCGCCTTGCGGGTGCACGGTGATGTTCCGGGCGCCGGGAGGAAGGAGCAGACCGGGGCCGGGCAGGAGGACAGGCCTGGCCGGGTCGCCGGTGACGTGCAGGACGTGGAGCCGGCGGTCGTCGCCGGAGCGGGTGACCAGATAGGCGTGGCCGGTCGCCCCCGGGTGGACGGCGACGCCTTCGACGGCGGGGAGCGGAAGCTGCACCGTGCCGGTCACGGAAAGGCGATCCGGCTGGGACGTGTCGAGCACCCACAGGGTGCCCGGCGCCCGGTCGTGGTCCCCTTCCTTCGATCCGCTGACGTACCCCCACGGCTGCGCGGGGTGAAGGGCGGTGCCGGTGGGCCGTGCACCGCCGGTGAGCTGTACCGGATCCGCCGCGGCGCGGGCGGGGCGGCCGGCCGTGGACAGGTCGACGACGCGCACCTCGGGCACGGGGCCGCCGGCGTCCACCGCGTACGCGTACGTTCCGTCGGGATGCACCGCGACGGCGCACAGGGACGCTCCCGTGCTCAAGGCGGGCCCGGCCGGGCCTCCGTCGAGGGCCACGGCGTCGAGGCTGTTGTCCCGGACGATGTAGGCGTACGGGGCCCGGGGATCGAGCGCCACGGCACGGGCGCCCTCGGCCTCGGCCAAGGGCACGGGCGTACCGACCCGTTCAGCGGTTCTGTCGAGGACGGTGATGCTGTTGCCGCCGCGGTTGGCGACGTAGGCGCGCACGCCTCCCGGCCCACTCGCCACGCCCATGGGGTCGTCTCCCACGGGGAGCGTGCTCACGTCGCGGTCGGCGAGACGGACACACCGCACGGCGTCGGCGCGGCGGTCGGTGGCATACGCGTAGGCGCCGTCCTGGGTGACGGCCACGTCCCACGGCTGGGAGCCGGCCGGCACGCCGACCGGGACGGGGGTGACCATGGACCCGAAGACCGTGACGGTCGGCCCGTCGAAATTGGCGATGCAAAGGGTGCCGTCATCCGAGACGGCGGGCGAGTACGGGAGGACGTCCTTGTCGAGGGGGACGGTCTTGCTCTCATGCACGGCCAGCCGGGATTCGTCCAGTGTCAGCACGGCCAGGCACGCGGAGCGTGAAATCGCCTCCTTTTCTCCCTGGTTGACGACGCACAGGGTGCGATCGTCGCGGCAGACGAGCCCGCAGGGCATGTCGGTGCCGTGCTCTGAGGCCCTCGCCAGGACAACCGGCACCTTGTCCCCGTCCAGAGGCACTCCGTACACCGTGCCGGTCGCCGTCGGCGATTCCTTCCGGAACTCTTTGTCGGCCGCATAGAGGAACCGGCCGTCCGGGGAGAGCGCGAGACCGAGATGGACGTGGGGCTGGTTCCGCTTGATGACGATCCTTTCCTTGAAGTCCGCCCGGCCGTCGGCGACGTCGAACACCTCGACGGCGCCCTCCATATTGAAGTCATTGGATACGTAGAGGGTGTCTCCGCTCGGCGAGAGGGCCAGGCCGTAGGGGTGCGTCAGAGACTGGGATTTGGTGATGGTCCGGCGGAGGGTCCATGGGTCGTCGTCACTGGCGCGCCCGAGGACCGACACGGTTTCATTCGCATAGTTGGCGACGTACAGCAGCCGTTCGTCAGGCGACAATGCCATCTCATGGGCCCCAGACAACCTCCCAGTCTGGGCGTCGATGACCGTCGTGCGTTCCCACTGCCCCAATACGTTCCTACGGAGGATGGCGATCTTCCCGCCGAACTGGTTCTGCGGAGGCTCGACGAAGTCCGCGACGTACATCGTCCGGCCGTCCCTGGACAGCGCGACGCCGTCGGGGTGATCGCATCCGAGGATCTCCGCGCCGATCGTCTGCTCGCCCCCGTTCGGGTCAACGAGGGACACCGTCGCCGTGCCGTGGTCGGCGGTCACCGCGTACCGGCTGTCCGGGGTGACGGCCACGCCGTGCGGCCGGGATCCCGGCGCCAGGGCGACCGGAGTAACCCGGGGGCCTTCGCCGCTCTCCAGAGTGTCTCCCGCAGCGGGCGTCAGCAGGAGGAGGTGATCCGAGTCCGGGCTGGTCGCGCAGGCGAACGTCCGGTTCGGCGCCACGGCGGCGTCCCAGGGCTTGTGCCCGTCTCCGAGACCGACGGGGGTGCCGAGCGCCAGGTGTTCGAGATCCAGTACGGCGAGCTTGTCGGACGCGGTGTCGGCCGCGTAGGCCCACCGGCCGTCCGGGGAGACCGCGACGCCGACCGGCTTCGAACCGGCCCCCGTGCCGACCTCCCCCGCCTTGTACGGGGCCGCGCGTACGGTGACGAGGCGGCCCGTCGCCTGGTCGGTGACGTAGGCGTAGTGGCCGCCAGGTCCGAACACCACGCCCGAGGGCACGGTCGCGACCTCAAGCTCCGCGGTCTCCGGCTGCTGCCTCTGCCCCTGCCCCTGCTCCAGGGCGTCCAGACGGATGGCAGTGACCTTCCCCGTGGTCTGGCTGACGACGTGGATCAGCCGGCCGTCCGGCGTGAAGGCCACGGCGACCGGGTGCGGGCCTGTTGGGACCGTAACGACGGAGCCCATTCGTCCGCTCTCCCGGTCGAGTTCGGCGATCGCGACCGACGCCGAACCGTAAGCGGCCACGCAGATGCGGTCGCCCGCCGGACTCACCGCGATCGCGCGTGGCTCGGCGCCGACGGCCACAGGGGACCCTTCCGGCACCTCTGCGCCTTGGACGAGGTCGTAGATCGTCACCGCACCGGCCGTGGCGTCCTTCCTGCTCGCGACGTACGCGAACGCTCCGTCCGCGGACACGGCGACCGCCCCAGTGGCCCCGCTCACCGGCACCGTGCCGGTCACGGACGGTTCGGCCGGCCCGGCGACACCGATGACCGAGGCCGTCCCGCCCGTCACATCAACAGCACAGACCCGCTCCCCCGAAGGGACCACTGCCAGCGTGCACGGTCCCTTGCCCACCGCGAGTGCGGCCACTCGCTCGCCGTCCGCCTCGAACACCACGACCCCGCCCGAGTCGTTCGCGACACAGACGCGGTCACGGGCGAGTCCGGCGACGACGGAGGCCGGGCCCGGGCCTGTGGGCTCCGTCCGTAGCACCACGGGCGCTTCGCCTGTCAGGTCCACCACCGACAGCATCCCCAAGCCGTGGTCGGCGACGTAGGCCCGGGTGCCGTCCGCGCCGGTGGCCACCGCACGGGGGTTGCTCCCGACCCCGACGATGTGCGGCGGCTCCGGGCTCCCCGGTGTGCCGAGGCCCACCACGGCCAGCCGGTCCGCCGCCCAGTCCACGGCCAGCAGCCGGGGCTCTCCGGCGATGCCCCGGCCCGTCCCGCTGCCACCCCTCTGCTCCGTCCCGCTCATGACGGCACCTCCGCAACGGTGATCCGGTGTTCGACGGAATACACGGTCTCGCCCGGCCCGCAGTCGACCAGGTCGACGGGCTTCTCGGCCACGCCGGTACGCGGGTCGACCGGCGTCAGGGTCGCGGTGGCCACCCGGGCGACCCCGGGCACCTGTTCCAGGACCCGGAACGCCTCTCCTACGTGCACGGGGCGCCCGAGCGGCCAGCCGGCGCCGTCCGGTCCGCCGCCGACAGGGCTGAAGTACCGGTACAGGGCGCGTTCGGCGGCCGCCCCGAGGGCGGCGCGCTCGGAGGCGGTCCGGTAGTCGGCGGGCACGATGCGGGCGTCGATGCGGATGCCCCGGTAGCCGGGCTGTTCCAGCCACACCGGCACCCCTTCGGGCTGGCGGGCCCGCAGGGAGCGCCGCAAGGTGTCGCAGGCGTCGCGTCCGGGGGTGAGCATGTGGAAGGGGAACCAGCCGCGTTCGTCGGCGGTGACGAAGGGGACGACCATGAGTCGTACGCCGGCCTGGGTGTTGCCGCCGCTGGTGTCCGTGTAGCCGTTCTTCCCACCGCTCGTGGGGGTGGTGTTCACCACGCCCAGGACGCCGCCCGCGGGATCCTTCACATGGTTGACGCCACCCGGCGGGATGCCGTTGGCTGCGGCGCCGAGGGTGACCTTGTACGGGCTGCTCGGCGTGATCCTTGTGCCTCCGTCGGGGATCTTGCCGTACTGGCTGTTGCCGATCCTGGGGCCGAAGTGGACCTGGCCCGTGCTGGCGTTGACCACGACGTGCTCGTTGTCGGACTCCGAGTCGGTGAAGTAGAGGACGGTCGTCCAGTCGACCGCGCCGACTCGGATCGCCGGCAGGTCGCCGTACACCGGTGCTTCGAGCACCGGGAGGACCTGCCCGGGCTGCCCCGTCGAGACGGCCTCCTTGTGGCCCGCAGGCTGCTCCGCGTACTGCACCGCGGGCACGTCCTTCGTGGTGCCGGAGTCGGCGTGGACGGTGTACGTGGTGTCGTCCGCGCCCTTGGGGTCGAGGATCTGGACGGCCAGCCAGCAGGCGGCTCCGTCCACCGGAAGGTCCTGCCCGGGAGCTTCGAGAGCCTCCTGCGGCGTCGTGGCGAGCTCACCCCGGTCGACTGCGGCCAGCCACCGCGCGGAGCCGGCCAGGGGAACGGGGTGGGCGGTGAGGGGCGCACCTTGACCGCCCTCTCCACCCCCCGCGACCGTGATGTCCTCGGCGGGTGCTGCGGCATACGCGTACGGGGAGGCGGTGTCCCACCAAGGCCGGCCCTTGCGCGGGGCGAACACGGACACCGCGATGCGGTCGTCCGGCTGCCGCCCGTCCCCGGACGCCGCGATCCACAGGGTGAGGTTGCGCGGATCGTGCGGCATGGCGATGCGCACCAGGGCGAGGACCAGCCTGCCGTGTTCCTTGAAGGGGCCGGAGAAGCCGGACTCCGCCGCATAGTCCTCGGCGCGGAACATCTCTTCGGCGCCGGTGACGTTCTGGCGGAGGCGAAGGGGTGCCGTGCCCATGGCTTCCGGCAGTTCGCGGACGGCCGCCGCGGTCGTGGTGAAGACCGTCTTCCCGTCCGCCGTCGTGACCTGTGCCCCCTCAGACACCTTGCTCACGCCGGGCGCGAGGGTGAACCGGACATCGGTCGTGGCGGGCTCCCAGGGGACGTAGTTGCGCGCCGGGTCGAGCGCGTCGTCGGTCAGGTCCCGGATGTGGTGGATGCGGGCCATGCCCGCGGAGGCGGCGAGGGCCAGCTGCTCGTAGTCGCGCGGGACGACGGCCCGTTCGGGCACGGGCGAGCCGAGCGGCAGGCGGGTCGCGCAGGCGGCGGCGCTCTCGCGCTCCGTGCCGCCGACGGCGGGCGCGGGGTTCGTCACGGAGGAGATGTAGGGCAGCGGCGTCCGCAACACCGTGATCGTCCGGGCGGGCACGTTGCCCCGGGCACCGCCCCCGGACAGGTAGCGCCGTGCCCGGACGACCGCGCCCGCAGGCAGGGCCGCCCCGTGCTGCCGCGGACCGCGGGCCCCGGCCACCAGGGGCGCGAACACGGCCTCGCCGGTGCGCGGGTCCAGGG
Organism: Streptomyces roseifaciens; assembly: GCF_001445655.1. Lineage (NCBI taxonomy): Bacteria > Bacillati > Actinomycetota > Actinomycetes > Kitasatosporales > Streptomycetaceae > Streptomyces > Streptomyces roseifaciens. The sequence goes on along the minus strand of NZ_LNBE01000002.1, from coordinate 735,045 downwards.
TGAAGTGCCGGTCGACGGGCCCCGATCCGGCGAGCGAGGCGACGTGCGTCCACCGTTCGGTGCGCCCGCCGACGGTGGCCTCGACGACGAGGGGATCGGTGGACCGCGACATCGGCGGATGGGCGAAGCGCAGCCGCTCGCCGGGGATGCCGGAGGCCGTCCCCAGCGTCTCGTCCTGGATGAGCCGGGCCTGGACGACCGGGACGGGCACGCTCAGCACCGGGTTGAGCGCAACCTCGGTCAGGGGGGCTTGTCCCGCATCCGTGCGGTAGCGGATCAGGCCCACGTCACGCAGCCTGCGCGGCGTGTCATGTTCTTCGCCCGGACCCGGGTCCCGGCCGGGGTCCGGTCGCCGGTGGAGGAGGAGCTGGGCGGGCGCGTGGGCGGACGGGAGGTCGAGAGTGATCTGTCCCGGCAGCCCGGGGCCGGTCACGCTGTCCGTCACGACGCGGCAGGGGGTCCAGTGCGTCCCCTGCCAGGCTTCCCACCGGCCTCGCGCCTGGCGGCTACCGCCTCCGGCCGTGGTGACGGGGGGCTCGCCCAGCCGGACGTCGAGCGTCACCCGGGTGTTGGGGACGGGAACGGACAGGACCAGCAGCGCGTAGGGGTCGGTCGCGGCAGGAGGGCCGACGGGCGTACGGCCAATCCCCAGAAGGCCGGGGCCAAGACCGTCCACGGCACCCCCGGCGTCCGGGAAGTCCTCCAGATAGGGGAGGTTGAGGTGGAGCGGCGGCCCGGCGTACGCAGGGGCTGTGGGCTCGACGGGCTTGCCCGCATCCGCGCCCAGTCCGGTCAGCGTGCCCTCCAGGGCCCCGCTGCCGGTGTGCCGCTCCCGGAAGCTGCCGGCTGCGACGAGGACGCAGGGGTTGAGCACGGCCTCGGTCAGGGTGCTGAAGACGACCGGTTCCTCGTCCCCCACCGGCCGCGTGGCCACCTCCAGCCCGGCGGGGACGACGACCGGTTCGGGCGGCGGTGCCGCGAGCCGGAAGACGACCTCGGTCTGCGCGGGCGACGGCTGGTACGGCCGGACGCCCAGCAGGCTCAGCGCCTGCAGGCGGCGCTGGTCGGGGGCCAGGTTGATCCGGTCGCGCAGGGCCACGACCATGTCGGTGCACGTCTCGATCAGGCCCCGCCCGGGGTCGGTGCGGTCCTGCCCGCTCCATACTCCGACTCTGCGGTGTACGGCGTCGACGGCGGCGGCCACGACCTGGTCGCGGGTGCGCCCGTCGTACTCGGGTGTCGGCAGACTCATCCCTGCTGTGACCTCTCGTCAGGGGTGGCGGGCGCGGGCGCGGCAGGCCCGGCGCCCTCGGTGCGCCGCGCCTCCCGGCGGGCGCCCTGGTCACTGATGACCGCGACCTTGAACGGCAGGTGCGCGGGGCAGTGAGCGCGCACCAGGCGGGTGAGCCGGTGTTCGAGGGCCTGGCGGTCCTCGCCGGGGCCTGCGGTCAGGGTGACGGTGAGCATGCGACCCGCCCGGGTGGGCCCGCCGGTGAAGACGCCACCGGGGTCGTCGATGACGAGGGGGTCCCAGCCGTGGAGCTCCTTCGCCTCCAGCCGCAGCCCGTACGGGGTCCCGCGGTATGCCGTCAGCCGGGGCGCCAGGTCGACGGCCTTGCGGCGCTGGTACTCGGTCCACCCGGGCTCGACCCGGGCTCCGGTGATGCGGATCAGCCAGTCCAGGAAGGCGGGAGGCGCGCGCCACGGGTCGAGGACGGCGTCGAGGCTCTCGATCCGCTCCTCCGTCGGGGCCAGGACCTCGCCGATCGCGGCGGCGAACGCCTCCACGACCGTGTCGCCGGAGTAGACGGACGGCAGGGCGAGGGGGCGTGCGGCGCGGGGTTCGCGATGCGGATCCATGGCGGTGCGGTCCTCTCCGGGGTCCCGGCGACCGGCGCCGGGCCCTGCGGTCGGTCTCAGGTGGTCAGTCCTCGGTGGTCAGTCCTCGGGACGGGCGACGGTGATGTCCACGCCATCGAGCAGCACGAGCCCGCCGTCGGAGACCTCGACGGACGTGACGACCCGGCTGCCGCCGTTGTCGTTGTCGTCGTCGTTGCCGTCGCCCCCCTGGACCGGGGGCAAGGTCAGGCCGACGGCGAGTGTGCCGCGGAGCTCTGGGAGCGGTTCCAGCGCGGTGAAGACGTCGCCCGCGTGGACGCGGCGGCCCCACGGCCAGCCCCGCCCGTCCGGCCCCCCGGCCGTGGGGTGGAAGAAGCGGCGCAGGGCCCGTTCGGCGGCCTGCCGGGCCCGTGCCTCGTCCTCCTCCGTGCTGCTCCACGGCCGGACCGTGGCGGTGACGCCGAACGAGTGGTAGCGGGGAGGACCCACGCCGAGGCGCTCGCCGAGCAGCCGTGAGGCGTCGACGACGGCGCTCACCCGCGTGAGGACCTCCGCGGGAATCGCGAACTCCCCGGCGGACGGCTTCCGTCCGGGGTCGGCATCCGTCCGGGGCACGAGGAGGACGTGCAGGAGGGCGTCCTCAGAGCGCCAGAGGGCAGGTTCGGTCCGCGTCCCCTTCATGAAGAAGAAGACGCCGTCGACGACGGCCACCGCGTCCGGGGTGTCCTGGCACTGCGGGGAGAGCCCGGGGAACGCCTCCGAGATGCGCGACGTCACGCCCCTGCTGTCCGGCCGGGGCAGGAAGCCCCGGCCGCCGGGGACGACGGTGTAGGCACGGTGATAGAAGGTCTCGCCTTTGAAGAAGAACAGTTCGTAGGCGTCGGACGTCTCGGGGTCGGCCAGCACGGCGACGTCGTCGAGGTCGGCGCAGAAGGCGTCCGGCAGACCGGGGAACTCCTGCCCGATCTCGCGCGGCCCGTCCTCCCCGCCGTCCCACAGGCAGTGTCGCCCGTAGAACCAGAGTCTCGGCGGCTGTTCGACCGGGAGCTTCGGCTGCGGTTCGCCGGTGCGGATGACGGCGTTCAGGCACTTGGCCTGCTGGACCTCGTCGGGCACGTCATCGGTCTCGCCGCCTCGGATGGGCGCGCCCGTGCCGCCGCCGTCGTCCGTGTCCGGCATCCGGAGGGGCAGCGTGCGGGCCGTGATGGTGCCGTTGTCGTCGTAGTAGTGCACGACCTTGCTGGGGTTCCGGGCGGCAACGGCGCAGGCGAGGACCTCGGCCGGGCGTTCCGGTACGCCGAACGCCTCCGGCACGCGGGAGTCGGTGGGGCGCGTCAGCGCCGTCACCCGCACCCGGGCCAGGCCGTCGACGTGCTCCTCGATCAGCTGCTCGTGGTCGGCCGCGGTGACCGCGCGCCGTAAGGGGGCCAGGCCGAGCCCGGCCCGCTCCAGCGCCTGCCGCCAGTCCTCCGCGTCCTGCGCGGGCGCGAGCACCGTGCGGACGGCGGCGGCCGGTCCGGCCGGTGACGCGACGGTGAGGGGCGTACCGGCGGGGACACCGCCCTTGCCGCCCCGGTAGGCGGTGTACTCGGCGCTGATCGCGGCGCCGGCCGGTGGCACGGCCCCGTGCTGCACGCTGCCGCTCTCCGCCGGCACCAGTGGCCCGAAGACGACTTCGCACGCGGCGTCGTCCCACCAGTGGGCCGGGGTGTCCGGTCCGGCCTCGGCGAACGTCCGTACGGGCGGCCATGCCACGCGTTCCACGCGGACCGTGACCGGCGGCCCGAACGGCGGGTCCGCGACGGGCGCCCCGGGCCGCCAAGGGCGCTGCGACGTCGCGAACCGTCCGCCCGGGGCACCGTCGGCGGTACCCAGCACCTCGTTGTACGTGACGGGCTGTTCGGCGGCCTCCACGCACCCGGACGGCTGCCCCTCCGCGAGGGTCAGCGGCGCGATGGTGCACAGGACGACGGCGTCCTCGCCGTCACCGGTCCGGACCTCCGTGCCCTCCGGGATCACAAGGGAGGGAAGAGCGCCGCCGCGCGAGAATTCGACGACGACGCGGGCGGGAGAGGCGGGCAGCGGCGTGACCCCCATGAGCCGGAGCAGGGCGGACCGCTGCCGGTCCGTCATCCGGTCGAGGCGGTACGAGAGCTGGTCGGCGCGCTCGGCGCAGGCTTCGATCAGGGTGACGCCGGGGTCGGACACGTTGTGGTCGGTCCACTCCGGTACGCGTTCCGGAAGGGTGCGCTTGGCGGCGTCGACGAGCGGCTGGAAGCGCAGGTCGTCGAGGTCGGGGACAGGAACGATGGACATGGGTCACTCATCCGGGGTTTCGCCGGGCAGGGTGTAGAAGGGGAAGACGAGGTTGCGGGGTTCGTTGGTGGCCCGCAGCCGGTAGCGGATGTCGATGTAGAGCACGCCGGCGTCCTCGGAGTCCGTGCTGAAGAGGAGGTCGTCGACCTCGATGCGCGGCTCCCACCGGTCCAGGGCCTGGCGCACCTCCACGTCGGCGCGGGCGACGGTGGTGGCGTCGAGCGAGTCGAAGACGAGCCCGTGGATGCCGCAGCCGAATTCCGGGCGCATGGGCCGCTCGCCGGGCGCGGTGGACAGGATGATGCGGACGGCCTGCTCCACGTCGTCGCTGCCTCGCGCGAGGCCGACCCGGCCCGTGCCGGTGATGACGGCGGGGAAGGCCCACCCCGCGCCGATGATGTCCACGGTCCGTCCTCTCTGCAAGGTTCACCGGTGATCGCCCAGGCGTTGACTGACGAAGCGTCAACCAATAGAGCACTGATGAAGCATCAGCTAATAGAGCGTCAGTTGATGTCCACGGTGTCGCCCGTGATGGTCGTGCTCTTGCCGTTGAGCTTGAGTGCGCCCGTGCTCTCGACGGTGACGGTGGCGCCTTCGAGCCGCAGCTCTCCCCCGCCGCTGCCGGCCGCCTTGACGGTGACGGTGCCGGCCGTGACGATCACGCTGCCCGCCTCGCCCGCGTCGATGGTGAGGGTGCCGTCGCCGCGCCCGTCGAGCGAGACCCGTACGGTCTTCTCGCCCTCCCCCGCCGCGAAGGCGATCGTGGTGTCCTTCCGGTCGAGGTGGGTGGTGAGCTTGCCGTCGCCGGTCAGGAGCCGGACGCCTTGGGGCCCGTCGGTGGCGCTGAGCAGTTCGAGGCGGTCCCCGGTGCGGGAGGCCAGCGAGCGGCGGTTGGCACGCCCGGTGTCGGCGTCGACGAGCGGCAGGCCGTGGTCGGTGGGGGCGTCGACGCCGTTGTAGAGGCCGCCGATGACGTACGGGCGGTCCAGGCGCCCGTGTTCGAAGCCGACGAGCACCTCGTCCCCGGCCTCCGGCGCGAAGACGCCCCCGCCGTCGGTCCCGCCCCACTGGACGGTGCGGACCCAGTCGGTCACGTAGTCCTGGGAGAGCCACGGCAGGCGCAGCCGTACGGCGCCGCGCTGGCCCTGTCCCGGTTCCTTGGTGTCGGTCACCACGCCCACGGCGACGCCGAGCCCGCACAGGGGCGGCGGGTAGGGCACGACGGGCGGGGGCAGCGGGCCGACGTGGACGTGGGTGCGGTAGCCCTGTTCGCCGTCGAAGGTGTGACGGCAGGCGGTGATCGTGTACTTGCCGGTGAACGGCTCGCCCACCCCGGCCAGGGCGATGGGCACGCCGGCCCGCAGCTCCGGGGTGCCCGCGGCCTCGGCGGAGAGCTGCGCCATGGCGGCTGCCGCCTCCTCCGCCACCCCGCGGGCCGCGACGTCCACCTGCTGCGCGGCGGTATAGGGACGGCCGCTGACGAGCAGCCCGGCCGACCCACCTCCGAACGCGCCGCCGAGCTGGGCGGGGGTGACGCCCACGCTCAGCCGCTCGCTCCGGCCCGCACTCGCCGTGGCGGACAGCGCCGCCTTGGTCCCGGGGTCCCAGCCGCGGACCTCCACGTCGGCGACCTGCCCCTCGGAGGACACCGCGGCCCGCAGCGCCATCAGGTTCACCCCGTACTGAAGGACGTACGGGCTGCGGTCCGCTCCCGTGGTGGGTGCGGGGGCGCCGCTCGCGGCCGCGGGGCGGGTCATGTGCACGCTGCTCCCCTCGACCGACAGGCGGAGTCCGCGCTGGTCGGCCAGGTGGGTGAGGAGCTCCCAGTCGGTCAGGTTCGGCTGGGCGAGGTGCTCGATACGGGTGCGTTCCGCATCGATCGTGCCGGTCTTCAGCCCGTGCCGGCCCGCGGCCGCCTGCGCGACCTCGGCGACGGTCGTGTCGACGTAGGCGGCCACGCGCCGCCCGCGCATCAGCCGGTGCCCCCGGTCCATGGCCCGTACGGTCGTGAAGGTGCCGTCGCTGTCCACCTCGGTCTCCAGCGCGATGACCTCCCCGTCGAAGATCTCGGTGCGGGCGCGGTGGCCGGCGGCGGCCACGGACACCGTCAGCGGCGAGCCGACCTTGATGCCGGCCGCCGCCAGGAGACGGTTGCCCGGATCCCGGAACCGCAGGCGGGCCCGGGCCGGTGTGCCCACGGCGGTGTCGACCACGGCCTCCACGAGCCGGTCGGCCCACAACTCCTGCAGGACGGAGCCGAAGGCGATCACCGGCTCCGCGGCGTACGTCCGCGACGTCATGCGGGGCCTCCCGCGGTGCGTGCCTCTTCGGTGCGCTCCCCCGCGGCCCGATACCCGGCCCGTTCCTCCAGGACCGGCAGCACCAGTACGGTGCCCGGCGGCACCCGGGAGGGGTCGTCGACGGCGTTGGCGCGGGCGATGGCCCGCCAGCGGGTGGCGTCGCCGTACGCCTGCCAGGCCAGCCCGGCGAGGGTGTCGCCCGCGACGACCCGGTGCGTGGCCACCGGCCCGTCCGCGCCGGAGGTCGGGTTCTGCCGGGGCGCCGAACCACCCACTTCCTCCATGGAGATGGTGCAGGAGGCGCGCAGCGGCACGCCGTCGTGCCCGAAGCGCGTGTACGTCGCGTCGACCTGCGTCACCAGCGCCAGGAACGCCGTCGTCCGCGAACGGCCCCACTCCAGCCGTACCCACGGCGCCGAGGCCGGCTTGGCCGTGGTGCTCGCGGAGGTGGGGGCGCAGCAGTCGAGCAGCTTCTCGACCTGGTCCTGCACGCTGGAGCGGAAGTCCCCCGCGTCGAGGAACACTTCCAGCGTCATCGTCCGCGGCTGCGCCCCCACGAACTGCGCCTGGGCCGCCTCCCCGTTGGACGGCGACCTGCTGCGGTCCCAGCGGGCCTGCTTGCCCACCTGGAGGCGGTCCGGGTTGAAGTGCAGCCGGACGCGCCCGCGTTCCGGGCCGGGCGTGTTGCCGGTGCCCGTCGGGGGATCGTAGATCACGAGGGCGGCCCGTACGGGGGCGCCTCCCAGCAGCTCGGACAGCATGCGGTCCTCTCGGGTATGGGCTTGAGGTGGGCTGGGGCCGAGCCGCTCAGATCGTGATCCCCAGGAATCCGTTGTGCGTGATCTCCAACGTCTCCCGGGCCGGCTGCGACTGGTCCGTGTCGAACGTCGGCCCGCTCCAGCGCACCGGCAGTACGCCGTCCAGCAGCCACCGCACGATCGGCTGCCGGTCCGGGCCGAGCGCCACGAGCTGCCCCGGGAGCCGGACGGGCTCACGGACCTGCTGCTGCAGCCAGGCCCAGATGAGGACCGTCTGCTGGGAGAGCGGCCGGGTCAGCACGACGTTCGTGTAGCGCAGGCGGGTCGGCAGCTGCCAGACGTGCCCGTTCAGCCCGCCCTCGACGCGCTCCTCGACCTCCATCGCGCAGCCCAGGCCGTCGCAGGAGGTGAACGAACCCAGCGCGTGGAGGCCGATGGAGAGCTGGAAGTGGGAACTGACGGCGAACGGCTGGTCCAGCATGTGCGGGGTCTCCGTCGGGTCGGGGACAGGGGCGGCGGGTTGCTGCGGGTCACGGCGGGCCAGGGCGGGCTATGAAGGGTCACTAACGGGGATCCGCGGATCCCCAGGGGGAGGGAGCGGGGGCGGTGGCGGTGGGAGCGGGCTGGTCGTACGCCGACGAGCGCGACCGCTGCGCCCGCCGGACGCGGGGCGAGGCCTCCAGGGCGGGGAGCACGGCCTCGGCCAGGAGATCCGCGTGAGCGCGGGCGACTTCACGGGCGATCTCGCGGGCGGCTGGGGCGGTGACCGGGGCGGGCGCGGACCTGTCGGCCGGAGGCCCGGGTGGGGGCGCGGTCGTGAACGGTGGGGCGCGGTGCCCGCTTCCCGAGGGCGCCGCGCCGGGGGCGGCAGCCGGCGGAGGGGAGGCGAGGGGCATGGCGGTACGGGGTACCTCCCGCAAGGGTCGGCCGATCCCCAGCCGCCGCGGGGCGGGGCTGCTCGGGCGGCCGCCACCGGCGGGCCGGCCGGCGGCGTCGGCGACACCGGGAGTGTCACCGAGCGGCGCCCAGGTGTACCCGCCGACGGATCCGGGCCTGTCTCCATCGCTACGGGCAGCGGCCTCCGGGCGGGTGCCGCCTGGACCACGGCGCGGGCCGGGGCCGGCGTTCTGTGGCCCGGAACCGGCCTGGAGGGCGGATCCGGTGGTGGAAAACAGGGCGGAGTCGGAGCCGGAGTCGGAGCCGAAGGGGAAGGGGCTGCCGGGGCCCGCGTCCGGTGCCCCGGCAGGCCCCGTGCCGGGAGAGGCGGCGCGACCCAGCAGATTTGCGCTGCTGCCGCTGCCGCTGGCCAGGAAACCAAGGCTGTTGCCGGATGCGGCGGCCCTTGGGAAAGGTCGGGGGCCCGGCACCGGGACGGTACCGTCGGGGAAGCCCGGAGCGGATACGGTCACCCCTGCACCGGGGCGGCTCCAGGGGCGCGGACCGGCCCCGGCGCCGGCCCTGGCCTCTACGGCCGGATCCGGATCCGCGCCCGGGGCTCCACTGCGCCTGGCTGTGCCGGCAGCCCCTGCACGGGACCCACCGGTGCCGATGCCGCTGCCGCTGCCGCCACCTGCAACCGGCCCCGCCGACGCGCCGGTTGCTGCGCCGGGTGTCTCCCCGGACGCGGCCCCGAATCCATCCGCGGCGACTGGGGAGACAGGACCGAACCCCGGCCCGGCGCCGCGGCCGGAGTTCTCTCGTCCCCCGGCTCCGGGGCCACGGCGGGTGTCTCCGGCGCCACGTGCCAGCGAGCCGGGCACTGCGCCGGACGATGCCCTCGGCTCCTTCCCATGGCCGGAGTTCCTCCGTACGCCGGCCCTGGACCCGGGCCCGGCGTCGGCAATGGGCCCTGCTGGCAGGCCGAGTGCAGCCCCGGAGGACGCCCCGTCCCCCGGCCTCAGGCCGCTCCCTGCAACAGGCCCCGTCGGCGCACCGAAGTCCGTCCCGGAAGATCCCCCGGCCCCGTCGTCACGACCAACACCGACACTGACACCGACACCGGGCACGAGTCCGAAGCCAGGCCCGACGCCGGGAGTCGAACCAGCCGCTCCCCCGTCGTCCGGTCGGACGCCGTTACCTGCCACGGGCCCCGTCGGCGCGCCGAGTGCTGCACGAGAGGCTCCCCCGGACTCGTGCCCGTGGCGGGCATCAACACGAGGCGCAGGCCCGAAACCCCGCCCGGCGCCGGCGCCGACGCCGACACCTGCCCCCGCCCCTACCCCCGCCCCTGCCCCGGCTCTCGGCCCGAGGCCGGTGCCTGCAACGGGGCCCGTCTGCGAGCCGAATGCCGCACCCGCCGACTGCCCGGGCCCGTCTCCACGTGGAGTTGCCCCCGATCCCGGCCGCCATGTGTCGAAGCCCGCCCCTGTCCGTCCGAGCACGCGACCGAAGGCCGCTCCGTCCTCGCGTCTGCTGCCGGGTAAAGGCTCCGCGGGCGTCATGCCGGCTACCTCGCGGACTCCCCCGGGGAACTCAGGAGCCCCATCAGCGCTCCCCACGATCGCCCCCGTGTCCCGGCTGGGGCCGCGGCGGCCGCTCCCGGCGCCCCGGCGCGAGTCGACGGCCCCGTCCCGTACTGCGTGCGCGGCGCCGGTGGCCGGTACGCCACGCCCGCCGTCGGCCGAGGCCGCCGTAGCCGCAACCCGGCCGTCTCCGCCGTCTTCACCCGAGGCGACCACGGCGCCGCCCGGCGGATCCGGCCGCCGCCTCGCCCGGCCCCCCAAGGCGTTCACCGCCGACCTCAGCGCGCCCCGCCAGCCCACCCCGGGCGGGCCCTCGGCAAGAGCCTCCGGAGCGGCTCCAAGAGAGCGTGCCGCATCGGTCGGGCACTCGCCTGACGCTCCATCAGGGAGCGACGGCATGCCGCCCACCGGTGCGTACGGCAGAACGGGAGCGGCAAACCCCCCGCTCCCACCCCCACCCGTCCGCGGAAGGGCCGCGAGCGGCCCCCGTGCCGCCACTCCGGACAGCGACACCGCGCGCGGCAGTAGGCGGCCGGCCGTTGTGACGGTCGGGGCCGGGCGCCACGCCGCGAGTTGCTCCCGGAAGGCGGCGGGCCCGCCGGCCCCCAGAACGGGCAGCCGCACCAGCCCTACCGGGGCTACCGCCCGCCACTCCCCGCGAGGCCGCTCGGGGACGGTAGGGACGGCCGCAACAACCGGAACGGGAGCCGGAGCGGGAGCCGGAGCGGACTCCTCACGTATGCGGCGGTCCCGGGACCAGGACCCTCGACGCCACCGCCCCGTCGTCGTCACCGCGCCCCCCGCCCCTCGGCGAGCGCGGTGTTGATCCCGGCGATCTCGCGCACCCAGGCGCGCCGCTCCCCGTGCGTCAGGGAGAGGAGGTCGGCGTACCCCCAGTGGAAGTGGTAGGCGATGTACGCCACCTCCTCCCGGAGCCGCTGCGCAGGGTGCGTCATGCTTCCCCCAGGCGCTCACCGGCCACCGCGCCCGGCACGGCGAAGCTGGTGCCGCAGGACGGGCAGGCGACGGCGCCGTGACCGGTGTCGAGGCCGTTGATGCGCCGGTAGAAGTCCTGGAGGTAGGCGAGGTCCGTGGCGAAGAGGCCTTCCACGACGCCCGCGTGGATGTCGGTCACCGTGCCGAGGCGGGTGATGACGAGGCTCAGCAGGACGACCCCGAGATAGGCGGGGTTCTCCCGGACGCGCTGGTCGATCAGGGGGGAGAGCTCGTCCCGGGCGGTGGCGAGCCGCATGGCGCCGCGGCGGTGGACGGTGCCTGCGGCGTCCACGTAGCCGTGGGGCAGTTCGAAGTCGAACTCGGTGCGCAGCGGGGATCCGTTGTCCTGCGATCCGGTCTGGGGCATGGCGGTGCGGTTCCTCCATCGGGCATCGGGCGGGCGGCCGCGGGGCCGTCGGACCCGGCCCCCGCCCGGGGAGGGGGGCGGGAGCCGGGATGTCGTTCAGCGTTTCCTCAGTTGATCTGCATCGATCCGTTCGGTGATGCCGCTCGGAGTGCCGCTGCCGTCGTCACTCGACGGTCTGCTCGAGCAGCAGGCTCACCGCGGTCTTGGCCACCCACACCCGCACCGAGAACACATCGGGCTTGTCACCGGCAGTCAGAACCGGCGACTCCACCGAACCGCCGGGCCCGCTCGTGACCTCGGCCGTGTCCTTTCCGCCCGGGAACGTGGCCGCGTACTCATCACGGATCTTGAAGGTGACCTCGGCGCCCTCGACGGGATTGCCGTTCTTGTCCTCCACGACGACCGTCATCGGCGCGTCGAACGACTTGCCCGCCGGGGCCGTCTGCCCCGCTCCCGACACGTAGCGGACGTGGTCCGCGACGCCCCGCTCCGGCGTGACGACGAGCCGGGAGAACGAGGCCACGGCATCGCCCTCCGTCCAGCGGGCGGTGACGACGCAAGGCCCTTCCTTGAGCGCCTTGAGCAGCGAGCTGGTCGCCACACCGAGGTCCTCGACGCCGGCCCCGGTGTAGCGGATCTCGACCGGCTTGCCGTTCTCGAAGACGGCGGAGCCCGCCTCCACCGAGAACTCGATCCGCTGCCTGGCCACCGGCGTTCCGTCCAGCAGCGTCGCCTTGACGACGAGCGGCTCGGGGAAACGCTGACCCACCTCGGCCGACTGGTGGTCGCCGGACTGCACGGCCAGCCGGTGCCGGGACACCCTCTGCAGGGCGTTCTCCCCGGACAGGGCCACCCATAGGTCGCCTTGTCCGGCCAGGGCGAGACCGGACGGGCGGGACCGGGGGCCGGTGAAGACCACCGAGGCCGTGTGCTCCTCCGGCAGGACACAGCCGATCGCGTCACCCAAGACGCTGACGAACCAGAGGGTGCCGTCGCCCGACACGAGGAGACGGTGGGCCGGGAAAGGAATGTCGATCTGCCTGAACCGACGCTCGTGCACGGCGTACTGGTAGAGCCGGTTTTCGGCGGCGGCCACCCACAGGGTGTCCCCCGCGGCGCTGATCGCCAGATCCTGTGCCTCGCCCATCACACTGATGGGCTGGGAGAACTCGCCCGTGACCATGTCGTAGGTGACCAGGGCCTGGATCTCGGGAGAGCTGAGCCACACCCGCGTCGGGTCCTGATGCGCGACGGCGATGCCGTAGAGGCTGGAGGTGTAGACCTGGGAGGTCTCGACGGATCCTCCGGGCTCCATGAAGGCCAGGAGGTTACGGTCCGCAAGCGGGGCGACGATCACGGTGCCGCGGTGCTCGTCCTGGGCGAGCGCCAGAGCCCTGCACCGGGAACTGCCGTTCACGGGGTAGGCCTGGTAATTACCGTCCTGGTCGCACCGGACCAACGCGGATGTGCCCTCCCCCGCGACGTACGACCACACGCCGTGGCCCGGCCAGGAGAGGATGGAATCCGCCCGGCCGACGATGCCCGAAGCCGGAGGGAAGAGCGCGCTGTTGCGGCTGCTGGGGTCGAAATACCCCATCCCGCCTTCGGCCGTCACGAACCACAGACGGTGGTCTGCGACGCTCCATGTCAGATCGACGGGGGCGCCTTGAAGGGGGAATTTGTCGGTGTCGCTGATGGGTGTCGCGGAGGTGGTTGCGGGTGTCACCTGGGACGGCATTCTGCTGCTCCCTCCGGGGTGGGGAAGAAAAGGGGCCGGCAGCCTGGCTGGTTGACGGCCCCGCCTGTCTCGGGGAAGGCGTTATGCCGGCCTGATGCGGAGCGTCGTGGTGGCGTGCGGCTCGGTGTTGCCGAGGCCGACGCTCAGGAGCGCCTCCTCTTCGACGTCCCCGGCGTACACAGGGGGCAGGCAGACACGGCCGCGCTGGTCGGTCAGGATCACGCGCTCCCGTGTGTTGTCCTCGAACGTCGCGCCTTCCGCCTGGATGCGGCAGGTCAGCGGGATGCCCGGGATCGGCCGGCCGTCGGCCACGTACTCGGCGACGAGCGGAGAGTCGACATGCTCCTTGGCGTGCAGCACGGTCTCGGCGCGAGACACCACCTGGGTCCGGCCGATGCGACTCGGCGTACCCGTCGCGGCGACCGCCGTGGGGTATTTGCCCAAGGTCCTCCGTTCGGTATTCGTGTACCAGATGCTTCCGTCGTTGCCGACGCAGATCCCCTTGGCCTTGCCGCCGCTGGGGAGCGGGATGATGCTGCCTTCCTCTTCCATCTGCCTGTCGAAGACGTGGATGCCCGCGCTGGAGGTGACCCAGACCTCGCCGTTCGGGGCGAAGGCCAACTGCTGCGGGACTGCCGAGCCCAGGTTTCGCTCCCTCCACCGGGGGCTGTTCAGGCTGCGCCGGAGCACCTGATTCGGGTTGGTCGCGGTCACCCAGACCGCCTCCGTGTCGACCTTCACGTAGTAGGGCTTCTGCCCCGGCCCCCCGGGAAGGGCGATGCGTTCCCAGGTGGTCTGCCCAGGAGCGAGCTTGTACAGGCCGTTCTGGGTGCGGGGCGGGGACGCGCTGCTGTTCGCCTGGCCGGTGACCCAGTACGTGTGGGTCTGTCCGTCGGTGTCGGTGCTGACGGCCACGTCCCAGAGCCACGTGCTGTGCTCGACGGTCATCTTCTCGACCTGGCCGGGGCCGGACGGTGTGATCGGCAGGACACCCACGTAGTGGTACTGGGGTTCGGCGAAGAGCAGGCTGTACTCGTACGTCGGCGTGCCGTCGCCGCCCGCCCTCGTCGTCTCGAGCTCGATGCTCTCCGCCTTGGCGTCGGACTCCAGCGGGACGAACGTGAGAGGGTAGCCCGCCGTGGTCTGCATCGCCACGATCGGGTCCTCCTTCGCCGGAGGGGCCGGTGCGGCGAACCACACCTTGGCGTGGCCGAGCGGATCCTTCATGATCCCCGCGGAGAGCTCGGGCATGAGTGCGTGATTGGCGTGACTCAGCCTACCTGGGGCCTGCGGATCGAAACGAATGACGCACTTGTTGCTCGTGGTGATCCAGAGTTTGCCGGCATTGCCGACGCCCACCGAGTGCGGTGTATATGCGGTTCCGAGCGGGTACTCGATGATGCCGTCTGTCACAGCGCGCTCCGTCCGGTTCTCGGGTTGATGCGTGAGCCCATCGACGGCGCACAGGACAGAGCACACCTGTTGCAGGTGTGACGAAGAGGCAGCCGCTTTCCGATGACCCCCGCGGGGGTGACTCAGACCGCGTCGAGATTATGCCGTCAGCACTCCCCCCGCATCCGAGCGAACTGGCCAGCAGTGCACAGCACTTGCGGCTTCCGGACAGCGCGATGGCGGTCCATGGGCCCGTCGCACGTTCCACCTGCAAATGGAGTCATCAGACATGCCGCATTCCGCATACAGCAACGCCCCTTCATGCAATCGGGTCGCTGTCAAGAGCCCTCCCACCCGGTCGGCGAGCGGCGGTGCGATGTGGCTGGATTTCCCTGAAGGGCGCTTTCATGCCCAAAAATTCCACCCAATGACGTGAAACGACCCCCATCGGTCACGACTTCATTTCATGCTCGACGCAGGAATCACCCCGACACGATCGACCGCAGCTTTTGCGAGGACCGCGGAAGCGCCGACGACCGTCCCGGCCGGGCCCGCATCGCCGGCTTCGGTGAGGACCGTCCGTTCACCGAGGAACGCGTACGTGCTCCGGTCGAAGACCCACTGCGTCTGCTGCCCGTGCGCCGTGCGGGCGACGGCGATGCCCGCCCGTTCCGCGGCGTCGGCGGCCGACCGCACCACTGTGACCCCGGGGATCTTCGCGGCGGCCTTGTAGAGCGCGGCACTGACCTTCGGGGGTGCCCAGGTCTCGGCGAGCAGGTCGCCGATCGCGGCGAACGCCCGCTGGTCCGGGTCCGAGTCCCGGTCCCGGTCCCGGTCCTGGCTTCCCCCGCGCGTCTCGTCCCGGATCAGCTTCAGCAGGGCGTCGGGGTCGGTGGGCAGCGACGCGACGTATTGGTGGGTCGGGTCGCTGATCGACGGGCCCTTGTGCAGGGTGGTCGGCCGGGGCGTGGCCCCCGGGCCGTCGAGGGCGTATACGGGAGTGTCGTCGGCGCCGAGCGGCGCGTCGGGCCTGCCCTCCTCGCGCAGCAGGCCCGGGCGGCTGCCGTCGGCGGACAGCCACACCTGCCGTGTGTGCACGGGAGCCATGGTCACGGCACCTCCCGCGGCGCTCTGCGAGGCGTAGGCGACCTTGCTCTCGACGTATACGAACTGGCCGGCACGGACCGTCGGCTGCGGTGCCGCTGCGGCGGCGAGGGCGATGCGGTCGAGGAGACGGGTCGCTTCGGGCGTGCGGTCGGCACCGTCACGTTCCGGGACTGTGGGCACTCCGCGCCCGGGCGTGTCCGCAAGGTTCACCGCCACGACGCCGCCGACCGCCAGCGCGCAGGCGACCGCCGGGGCCATGACCCGGACGACCAGGCGCCGGGACGGGCGCAGGCGCGAGGCCCGGGCGGCGAGGCTCCCACGCGGTGCGTCGGCGGCGGCCTCGCGCAGCAGTGCCTCCTTCAGCAGCAGTTCACGGTCGGGGTCCAGGCCGGGGACCGGCGGCGGGGGCAGCAGGTCGGCGAGGCCGAGACGTTCGGTGTCCTCGGACCCTGGGAGCGGACGGCGCCGCGGGGTGGTGTTCATCCGTGGTTCTCCTGGGTCGAAGACCGGGGCGCGGGGATGCGGCCCGGTGCGGACTGGTCGAGCGGTGGGGCGGGGGCCTTGGCGAGCGGCTCGGCGTGGGGCCTGTCGAGCCGCTCGGCAAGGGACCGGATGACAGGCTTGCCGAGGGACTTGCCGCGCGGCGGGCCGAGCGGCGCGGCAAGTGGCGCGTCCAGCGGCTTGGCGAGCGGCTCGTCGAAGGCAGCGGCGGCGGCTTCGTCGCCGACCGCCGCGCGCGGCCGCCCGGCTTCGGCCCGCCGAATCTCCGAGGTATCCGAGATATGCGAAGCCTTCGAGGTGTGCGAGCCCCTCGAGCGCACCGCACGTGCTTCGGCGTCGGCGAGCTCGCGCAGCCGGGTGCGGGCGCGGGACAGACGCGACCGGACGGTGCCGACCGGCACGCCGAGCGCCTCGGCCGCCGCCGCGTAGTCCAGGCCCGCCCACACCACGAGGGTGAAGACCTCCCGGTCGCGGCGCCGCAGGCGGGCGAGTGCGGCGTGCGCGGCGCGCAGTTGCTCGGTGTCCGCGAGGTGCGTGACGAGGTCGTCGGCGAAGTCGGGAATCGAGCCGCGTTCCGGGACGCGGGCGAGCGCGATGTCGCGGAGGCGGCGTGCGCGGGCGTTGCGGCGCATGATGTTGGTGGCGATTCCCAGCAACCAGGGGCGCAGGCTGTCCCCGTCGGGGTGCACGCGCTCCCGGCCGCGCCACGCCTCCAGGAAGGTCGCCGAGACGACGTCCTCGGCCTCCGCCCAGTCGCCCGTCACCCGCAGGGCGTAGCGGTACAGCACTTGGGCGTGCTCGTCGTACAGCTCCGCCAAGGCGTCGCGGTCTCCGCGGCGGAAGCGGTTCCTCATCAGTGATTCCACGTTCTGCTCTGCCACGTCCGGCACGCCGGTTCCGGTGACGTGCACCACAGGAGCTGCCGCCCGCACCGCGGCTCCCCGCCCCGGGTGACGCAGACCACAGGAACTCCGGCGCCCTGCGGCGCAGTGCAGATCATGAACACTTCTTCCGTACCCCGCCGGAGCGTCCTCCGGGCTCTCGCGCTCGCTGTCACCCTGGTCGGCTGTGCAACGTCGACCTGGGACGGCCAGGCCTTCGCCGCAGCGCAGCAGCCGGAGACGTACCGTCTCACGATCCGTCACCTCGACCGCGTCGGGAGCCCGACAGGGGCCTACGACACCACCGTCACCGGCATCTCGGGCCCGGGCTCCGGCGAGTCCGTCAACCCCCACGACACTTCCGGCACGACCACCGTGCGCCTGCCCAAGGGCCGCTACCTACTGGACAGTTACCTGACCACCGGCAAGGCCGCGGCCGGTACGGGTGGCGCAGACGGCACGGACGGCGCGGACTGGATCGTCCAGCCGCGTCTCGATCTCGACCGCGACACCACCGTCACCGTCGACGCGCGCACCACGGCCCCCGTCGACGTACGGCCGCCCGACCGTTCCGCGGCGTTCCTGCACGGCATGATGGTCACCGAGGTCAAGCACGGCGGCGCGACCCGTCTCGTCAACCGGATGGTCTCCACGCCGAACCTGCGCGTCGCGCACCTGGGCCCCGACGCCGGCCCCGGGTCGGTGAAGCAGTGGTACGACGCATACTGGACGACCAAGTCCGCCGACTACGCGCTCGGCTACGTCTTCACCGGGTCCCGCGCACTGACCGGACTCACCCGGCATCCCTCCGCGAAGGACCTGGCTACCGTGCAGGTCCGCGGGGGTGCCCGACCGGGCACCACCGGGCCCGCGACGGTCGACCTGCAGCCGAGCGCCGGACCGACCGTCGGTCTCAGCCGGCGTCTGACGGTCCCCGGCACCGCCACCTACTTCGTGACGCCCGAGCGCGGCACCTGGGACATCACCTACTGGTCCCCCACGGCGCCCGGCACGCCGTCGAACCGCGCCACCGCCGACGGCATCGCCGTACGCGCCGGGAGCACGACCACACACACCTTCGACGGCCCCGTCTCCGGCCCCGCCCCCGCCCGGACCGACACCAGCACCGGCACCCACCGCACACGCTGACCACGGCCGTACCGGGGGCGCTGTCAGTGGGCCTTGGCAAGATCGGCGCATGACCGATCACGTGGATGACCTGCTCGACCCCGGCAACGACTGGAGCCGGAGGATGCAGGACCGGCTGACGGGGCTGTCCCCCGAACTGACGGAACTCGTCCTGCACCTCGGCACGTCCGCGGACTTCTGGAACCACCGGTACAAGGTCGACGTGGCGTGGAAGCGCCGGACCAAGGTCCTCCTGAAGGTCGGCGGCGCGGGCGAACTCGTCCGCGCCGCCCGCTCCTTGGACTGGGAGTACGAGATCCCGGACGGTCTCGGCTTCCGCCCGCTCGGCCCGGGCTCCGCGTCGACGTCGCTGCCCACCACTGCGCGTGTGCGGTTGCGCCCCCAAAAGACGCGCTAGCCCTCAACCTCTCCAGGGCCCCGGGGCCCCGAAGACCCTCGTCAGGCCGGAACGGGCACACCCGTCACGGCCGTCGCCAGCCGGGCCAGGGCGGACGCCTCCTCGCTCCCCTCCTCGGCGCTGAACACGTGCACCACCAGCCCCGTCTCACCTGGCGCCGCCGGCACGTGCAGCGTCTCGAAGTCCAGGGTGAGCAGCCCGGCCTCGGGGTGGCGCAGCCGCTTGCGGCCCGCTGCGCACATCACGACCTCGCCGGTGGCCCAGATCCTCCGGAAGTCGGCGCTGTGCGCGGACAGTTCGTTGATGAGGGCGGACAGCTCCGCATCGTCGGGATAGCGCCCCGCGGCGACCCGCAGCTGACCCACGGCCTCCGCCGCCCTGGCCTCCCAATCGGGGTGGACGGCCCGGGAGGCCGGGTCGAGGAAGACGTACCTGGCGTTGTTCCGGTCGCGGCTCCCCGGCCCGGGCGCGCCGCCGATCAGCTCGGCGCCCAGGGCGTTCCAGGCCACCACGTCCATACGGTGGTCCGTCACGAACACCGGGAAGCGGTCCAGGGAATCCAGCACCCGCTGCAGGAGGGGGCTGACCTCCGCCCTGGGCACAGGGTCGCGCCTGGCGCCGGCGAGCGTGTCCAAGTGCTTGCGCTCCGCCGCGTCCAGGCCCAGCGCCCCCGCGAGCGCGTCGAGCACCTCCGCGGACGGCTGGGTGGCCCGGCCCTGTTCCAGGCGGACGTAGTAGTCCACGCTGATGCCGGCGAGCTGGGCCAGCTCCTCGCGGCGCAGCCCGCGCACCCGCCGGCGACGACCGCCTGCGAGCCCGACCTGTTCCGGTGCGACACGCCCCCTGCGGGCACGCAGGAACCTGCCGAGCGCCCGCTGGGCATCGCCGACCCCGTCGACCCCGTCGACTCCTCCGATGCGACTGTCGTCCACGCCGTTCATACGCTCCAGTATGCGTGGCCCTGGCAGTACCAGGATCACGGATCCGCAGGTAAAACAGGGTGCTGGCTACCCGGGCGCGCCCGGGAGAACGTAGCTGCATGAACGACACCGCACCGCAGCAGCAGCCGCAGCAAAAGAAGATCCTCCTCGTCACCGCCCACCCCGAGCCCCGCTCGCTCAACGCCTCCCTGGCCGCCTTCGCGACCGAGCACCTGCGCGCCGCAGGCCACGAGGTGCAGGTCTCCGACCTCTACGCGATGAAGTGGAAGGCCGCGGTCGACGCCGACGACTTCCCCGACGAGCCCGGGGACCGGCGGCTGCAGGTAATGGCCGCCTCCGAGCGGGCCACGCTGGCGGGCCGACTGTCCGCCGACATCGCGGCCGAGCAGGAGAAGGTGCGCTGGTCGGACGCGGTGATCCTGCAGTTCCCGCTGTGGTGGTTCTCCATGCCCGCGATACTCAAGGGCTGGGTCGACCGGGTGTTCACCGCCGGCTTCGGCTATGGCCCGACCCTCCCTCCGCCCTACTCCGAGAGCGCCCTCGGAGGGCGGCGGGCGCTGGTGTCGGTGACGGCGGGCGCCCGGGAATCGTCGTTCTCCGACCGGGGCATTCACGGGCGCCTCGCGGACGTCCTCCACCCGGTGCAGCACGGCCTGTTCTGGTTCACGGGCATGACGCCGCTCGAACCGTTCGGGGTGTACCGCGCCAACGACCTGCCGGAGGAGCGGTTCGAGGCGGCGAAGCGGGAGTACGCGCACCGCCTCGACGGCCTCTTCACTGACGCCCCCGTCCCCTACCGGACGCTCACCGGCGGCGACTACGACCACGACATGCGCCTCCTGCCGGGCGTGGAGACGCCGGGCACCAGCGGACTCGACCTCCATGTCCGCCCGCACAGCTGACTGAACGTTGGACATCGACCCTCTCCGGACTGCCCAGGTGCGGCCGAGGCGGCGGACGACATTGAACAGCCGACGCACCCAGGGCCAGGGACAGGTGACGCCCCGACCGGTATGCCGGGGCGTCACCTGAAGATTTCACCAATGCACCCTATGATGGCGGGTTGCAGTGGTAGTTAATAGTGACTGCGTTACCCTTGACAGTCGCGATGGCGTCAAAGATGACAGCCTGTCCGTTGACGTCCACGGCCACCTTCTTTGCTGCGAACTTCCCCGGCCCCATCGGGGACCATGCAAGCTCTTCGGTATCCGCCTCGCCAAAGAGTGCGGGGATGCAGCGCACAAGATATTCTGCCGAGTTGGCCCTGTGCCAGTTCAGGTCCACATGCGATTTAAACTTGGTGCCCCGGCCCCCCGTGTACGCCTTGAGTTCCCCAATAGGCGGCGACTGGTGCTTGTTCTGGTGACTGTCCATGACGACTCGCACATCGTGCTCACCGACGGTCCTGGAAATCAGCTCAATGTCTTCCTGTGGACCGCCGGAACTCTCGGCCACCGCGCCGGCCGACTTGCCCTTCTTTCCACCTCCCTGCTTTTCACCTCCTTGCTTTCCGCCGCTCGCCCCTTTCGTGTTCCCCTTGGCCATCCGTTGGAGCGGTGTGTCACCATTCGACGAAGAGTACGATCGAGTCACACGCTGGACTTCCTGGGGCGGAGCCGAACCGACCATCGCTCGTGCGGCATTGGCTTCCGCTTCGCGTTCGAACCGGTCGGAAGGATCAGAGACCTTCAGCCCCGATCCGTTGTCCGCGCCGGCGACGGGGCCTTGACGCTGTTGAATTACATGGGTGAGTTCGTGAGCCAGGGTGCGCTTGTCCCCACCACCGTCGCCGATGACTACGTGGCTGCCGGAGGTGTATGCACGGGCGCCGACCTCAGCGGCCGAGGCTTTGGCGGCGCTGTCGTCGTGAATGCGCACGTCGGAGAAATCAGCTCCGAGGCGGTTCTCCATGTCACTGCGGATGGAATCGGCCAGCGGGCGACCCCTACTGCGCAGCACCTCATGGACAGCAGAGCTCTGCGATTCAGGCTGCGCGGCTTGCTGGTGCTGTTCCCCGGTCCGGGGACGGTCGGCCTGACGGAGCATCTGAACAATTGCCGCGTTACCCGCGGCACTCTGCAAGCCAATGAGCCTTTGGAGTGGCCCGCTCTCGCGTGCAGCAGTCTTGTGGGTTGAGCCCCGGCCGTACTGTACTTCCGGCAATCCGACGTTCTCTTGTTTCCGCAAGGGTACGCCTCTCTTTGCCTACAGAAAGCGCAACCCTCCCTTCATACAGGCTCGCCGATGAGGGGGCAAGGTGCCCCAGCGCAACGCGCACTGGGCGAACAGGCAGAGTTGCACCAGCCCGGACCGAGTGCACCGCGCACCTCGTCGGTGCCGGCAGGTACAGTCTGCGTCATGAAGTGATGACACGTCCGGCACACGAATCACCTCACGCCGTCCGAGCCTCTGCCCCGGCGTGCGTCCGGTGTGCCCGCATCGCCTGTCATTCACTTCTCGCGTGTTCTCAGGATCGGATCCCCATGACCGACGACGACAACCTCTTCCTCGCCCCCATCGCGGACCGGCTCGCAGCCCTGCCCTCCGTACTCGCCGTCACCCTCGGCGGCTCGCGGGCTCAAAGCACCCACACCCCCGACAGCGACTGGGACCTGGCCGTGTACTACCGCGGCGGTTTCGACCCGGCCGAGCTGCGCGCCGTCGGCTGGGAAGGCGAGGTCTCCGAGATCGGGGGCTGGGGCGGTGGCGTGTTCAACGGTGGGGCGTGGCTCACGATCGACGGGCGGCACGTCGATGTGCACTACCGCGACCTCGACGTCGTCGAGCACGAGCTCGC
This sequence comes from Streptomyces roseifaciens, assembly GCF_001445655.1. Lineage (NCBI taxonomy): Bacteria > Bacillati > Actinomycetota > Actinomycetes > Kitasatosporales > Streptomycetaceae > Streptomyces > Streptomyces roseifaciens. The sequence continues at coordinate 713,104 of NZ_LNBE01000002.1, read as the reverse complement.
CGAGGCCCGGCAGGGCCGCTTCCACTGGGAACCGCTGATGTTCCACCTTGCGGGCATCCCCAGCTACCTCGTGGTCGCCGAACTCGCCGTCAACCAGGTGCTGCGCGGCACCTTGCCCCGCCCCGAGTACCCGCAGGCCCTGCGCGACGCGGCCCCGCCGATGTGGCGGGAGCGGGCGGCCCTGACGCTCCGCTACGCCAAGGGCGCGTACGTGCGGCGCGGCCAGGCCGCCGAGGTCGCGGGCGCGCTGGCCGTCGCCGCCATGCAGACGGGGCACGCGGTGCTGGCGGGGCGCGGTGAATGGGTCACCAACGAGAAGCGGCTTCTGCAGCAGGCCGGTCTGCGGGGCATCGACGCGATCGTGGCCGGGCTCCGACCGGAGCCCGAGGCCCTGACCCGGGCGATCACCGAGGCCGAGAGGCTCTTCGAGCGGGCACACGCGACGACTCCGGAGCACTGAGCCGCTCGGCTCAGCCCGCCGCGGCCTCGCTCCTCGAGGCCGCGGCGGGGGCCGGGACAGGGCCGGGACAGGCCGGGGCGTCAGATGCGGTCGGCGGCGATGAGGAGGTAGTGGAAGCTGCCCTCCTTGTACGCGGTCAGGAAGGGGTCCTCGACGCCGGTGGCGAGGGAGGACTGGGCGCGCAGCTCCCAGTAGGGGATGGTCGCGGCCGTGAGGTCGACGACGTTGATGGGCACGAGGCCGTTGGCGGCCATGGCCTTGAAGTAGGCACTGCGGGGGTGGATGTTGCACGTGTAGTGCTCGTCGATGCGGCTGACGGCCTTGGAGCGCAGGCCGGTCACGTCGTTGGAGCAGCCGGTGATGGTGACGTAGCGGCCGCCGTAGGCCAGCTGGCGGGCGTGCTCGGCGAAGAGTTCGTTCAGGTCCACGTACATGGTGGACTCGTTGTTCCAGATGCCCTGGAAGTCGCCGGTGGGCAGGCCGGTGTCCAGCATGTTGGCGAAGTGGTAGCGGACCTTGTCGTCCACGCCGCGCTTGCGGGCCTGCTCGTTGGCGAAGTCGACCTGGGCCTGGGAGATGGAGACGCCGTCGGCGCGGCAGCCGAAGCGGGCGTTGGCCATGATGCTGGTGCCGCCGCGGCCGCAGCCGGCGTCCAGGACGCGCTGGTCGGGGGCGATGGGGCCGAGGTGGTCGAGGAGGACGTCGGCCTGTGCCGACTCCAGCCGGTGCAGTTCCTCGATGATGCGCTGGTCCCGGGTCTCCTCGGGGCCTTCCAGGACGGAGGGATCGTAGTCGCCGAGCCCGTAGTGGTGGTGGTAGAGGCCGTCGACGTCGCCCAGGCGCAGGTTGACCGGGTCCTTCTCGTTGTTCCAGTACTCCGCTACGGACTTCTGGTAGGCGGTGCGCAGGACGCCGGCGGACGCGGCGGGGGCGGGCGTGGTCGTCATGGGGTGCTCCTTACGGATTGCGGCATGCGTGCGTGATGGCGCGTGGAATGCGCGGCACGCGTGGTGTCACGTGGGTGTGCTGGGGACGTACAGGGGATGTGCGCGGGATGTCGGGGAGGAGGCGGCAGTGGAGAGGGGCGGGCTCACGCGCCGTTGTAGCGGGGGCTTCCGGCGTGCCATTCGCGGTTGCCGCCGAGCCAGGCCCAGACTCCCGCGAGGAACCGGCGCAGCTCGGGCGTTCCGGTGAGGGCGAGGGCCGCGGCCTCCGTCTCGTAGGTGTGCACGAGCTCGTCGTGGATCTCCGCGCTCCGCTCGATGGCCTCGCGCAGCGAGCAGCCGTCCTCCTCGGCGATCACGACGGGGAGGTTGAACTCCACGCCCGAGGAGTCGTGTTCCTTCGTCATCGAGTACAGATCGTTGACGAGGGTGGCGGCCGTGGCGGCCATCGTCACGGCGCGGCGCACGCGCGGTTCGGCGTATTCGGAGGCGGGCAGCGCATAGCCGCCGACCACGTCGGCAAGTGCGATGCAGGGGAGGAAGCTGTTGATCTGACGGTGGGCCAGGTACTCGCGGACGCCGGGCATGCGGCCCTGGGAGCGCCACGAGCCCTCCTGCTCGTAGCCCACGAAGAGGACGGCGACCTCGTGCCGCAGCCGGGCCACCTGCGAGGGCTCCGCGTAGCGGGACAAGTGGTCCAGGCCCGAGCGCAGGGCGACGCGTACGGGGTCCTCGCGCATCTCCTCCTCCCACGCCGGCGCGTAGCGGGCCGGAAGGTGGGAGGGGTCGAGGGCCGTGTAGGCGAGTCCGAGGTGGGAGCCGAGGAGTTCGGTCCTGGAGCCCATGGTCTCGTCGTCGCAGTAGTAGTCGTCCGTGGCCCACTCGGCCAGGGCGCACTTGCCCGCCGCCAGCAGCCGGTCCGGGTCGTCGCTGTCGGGGTGGGCCAGCATCATCAGGCGCCCGAAGTCGGCCGCGCGGACGCGGTCGAGCCGTCCGGCGTAGATGCCGGCCTCGTCCGCCCAGTCCACCAGCCGGTCGTTGACCTCACGGGCGAGCGCCGGGTCGTCGCGGAGCGCGGGCGGGCAGTACAGCTCGGGGACGCCGGTGCCACGGTCGTCCGAGGCGGCGCCGGAAGCAACGGGAGCAACGGAGATGCCGGGGGCACCCGGGGCGCCGGCCGCCGGCTTCCCGGCGACGTTCCCGGCTTCCCCGGCCGCCCCGGCCTTCCCGGCCCGCCAGGTCTCCCTGGCCTTCCCGGCCGCGAGGCGTGCGGCGGAGGTGCCCAGCCCCGTCGGACCGGTGGGCAGGGCGGTGCCCGCCGGGCGAGGGGTGGTGCCGGGCAGCGCCTGCGGTGCCGACCGGCGGGCGTCCTGGCGGTGGGTGAGCAGCGTGGCCACGAGCCGCGCCACGTCGTGACGTGCCGGGGGCGCGGTGATCCGGGACAGCAGTGACAAGGTTCTTCTCTCCGTTCCGGGGGGTGGGGTGCCCGTCAGGACGGGGTGTGGAAGACCTCGACGTTCTCGAGGACGCCGAGCGCGTCGGGGACGAGGACGGCCGCCGAGTAGTAGGTGCTGACCAGGTAGGAGATGAGGGCCTGGTCGTTGATGCCCATGAACCGCACGTTCAGGCCGGGCTCGTACTCGTCCGGGATCCCGGTCTGCCGCAGGCCGACCACGCCCTGCTCGCCCTCGCCCAGGCGCATGGCGAGGATGGAGGAGGTGCCCTCTTCCGAGACGGGGATCTTGCCGCAGGGGAGGATCGGCACGCCGCGCCAGGCGGGCACGGGGTGGCCGTTCACGTCGGCGCTGTCGAAGGACAGGCCCCGCTTGTTGCACTCGCGGGCGAGCGCGGAGATGGCCCGGGGGTGGGCGAAGAAAGCCTTGGTGCCGCGCCGCATGCTCAGCAGCTCGTCCATGTCGTCGGGCGTGGGCGGGCCGGAGTGGGTGGAGATGCGCTGGCTGTAGTCGGCGTTGTGCAGCAGGCCGAACTCGGGGTTGTTGACGAGCTCGGACTCCTGGCGCTCGCGCAGCGCCTCGATGGTCAGCCGCAGCTGGTGCTCGACCTGGTCCATCGGGTCGTTGTAGAGGTCGGCGACGCGGGTGTGGACCCGGAGGATCGTCTGGGCGACGCTCAGCTCGTACTCGCGGGGGGCGAGCTCGTAGTCGACGAAGGTGCCGGGCAGGGCCGGCTCGCCGGTGTGGCCTGAGGCGAGGGTTATGTTCGCCTCGCCCTTCTTGTTCTGCGGACGCGCCTTCTCGGCCTGGCGCCGGCGGACGTGGGCCCGCAGCTCCTCGTGGCGGCCCGCCACCTCCTCGTAGGCGTACCGGGGCAGGGCCAGGACGGTGCACGCCGTCATCGCGCGCGCCGTGAACTCCCACTTGCCCGGCTCCTCGGCCACCGTCTGCGCGCCGAAGAACCCGCCGTCGGCCAGCACGCCGCGCCGGGTCTCCTCGCCGTACTTCCCGGTGCCGGCCTTCTCGACCTTGCCGCGCGCGATCAGGTAGACGTGGTCGACGGGACGGCCCCGTTCGGCGATCACCTGGCCGGGTTCGTACTCCTGCTGCCGGCAGCGCTCTGCCAGCGCCCGCAGCGCCTCGTCGTCGTGGAATCCGCGCAGCAGCGGCAGCTCCCCCAGCTCGGCGGGGACGACCTTGACCGCGGCGCCTTCCTGGACGAAGGTGACCCGGCCGTCGCCGACCTCGTACACCAGGCGCCGGTTGACCCGGTACGTGCCGCCCTTCACCTCCACCCACGGCAGCATGCGCAGCAGCCACCGCGAGCTGATGCCCTGCATCTGCGGGACCGTCTTGGTGGTGCTCGCCAGATTCCGCGCAGCGGCGATCCCCAGGCTGAGCTGGGCCCGGCCTGCTTGCTGTTCGGGCTGCTCCGGCTGTTGCCAGTGCGCTGCGGTCGACATCCCGGTCCCTCTTCCGTCTCGGCGCATGCGTCAAGAGGGAGCCCCTGAAGTAGCCCGATCGGGCGACTGGGGGCTCCCGCCGCGCAAGTGAAGCAGCGCCTGATGATGTTGGTCGAGGTGGCCGGGGCGGCACCGTCGTCTTTGCGCCACGAGGGGGCGATGATTCGTGTGACCCGCACCGGCCTTCCGGGGTGCTTCAGGGCGGCGACCAGGGCTGACCTGGTGCGATTATCCGCATATTCCTCGCCTCGGGCCGGCACCTCGGAGAGCCCTGACGCCGGGGGCGAGGTGGCCGATAGTGTGCGGTCGAGTCGCGCGCCCGCGGTATGACGACCAGTCAGGTCGCTGCAGCAGGGAGTTCCGGCAGGGAAGTCCCGGCCGCCCCGACCGCCCCGGCCGGCGCAAAGGCGGGCTCGGGGCGGTCTTCGGCCATGTCAGGTCATGTCATGTCAGGCCGGCTTCTGAGCGGCCAGCAGGACGGAGCCGAACTCGTCGAAGTCGATCATGTCGGCAGGGCCGAACTTCTCCCCCGCCGCCTCGTCGAACACGGTCTGCAGCTCTCCCTGGCCCCGGCGGGACCTGCTCATCTGCTCGAACGTCCGGCGCACGCACTGCTCGGTGATGTCGAGGAGTTCGGTGAAGCACAGGCCCGCCCGGCTCAGCATGGGCACGTAGTCCTCGGGCCGCGCCAGGGTCATGATGAAGTCCCGCAGGCACCGGTCCATGGCGGAGCGCAGCCCGGCCGGGATCGGAGCCCGTTCGAAGAAGTCGGTCAGCACCAGCCGGCCCCCGGGGCGCAGCACCCGCCGGATCTCGCGGAAGACCTGCTCGCGGTCGGGCATGTGGAAGATCGATTCGATGGCGATGGCGGCGTCGAAGGAGTTGTCCTCGAAGGGGAGCCGCATCGCGTCGGCGTAGCGGAACTCCACGCGGTCGCCCAGCCCCGCCGCCCCGGCGAGAGCGGTGGCGCGGGCGACCTGCGCGCGGCTCACGGAGATGCCGGTGACGTGCGCACCGGTACGCCGGGCGATCCGCATGGCCGGCTGCCCCACCCCGCAGCCGACGTCGAGGACCCGGTGGCTCTCGTCGACGTGCAGGCGGTCCGTCATCATGTCGGTGAGCCGGTCGGCGGCCTCCACGAGCGGCACACCGTCGTCCTCGGCGTCCCAGTAGCCGAGGTGGAGGCTTCCGCCGACCGTGCCCGTGTCGAGCGCGGTCAGGCGGTCGTAAAGGCGTCCGACCTCTTCGGGGACGGGGAAGACGGTGTGAGCGCTGGACACTAAGGTCCTCCGTTCTCTTCTGAACGTGTCTGCTGAACTGTCTGCTGGGTGTTTCTGCTGGACGTGCCTGTTGGACGTGTCTGCTGGACGCGTCTGCTGACCAGGGAAGCCGGAAATCCCTCACGCCTCCCCCGTTGGCGTGAGGGATTCCGTCGCGTTCGTGCCACGCTGTGCCGTCGGTAGCAGTGGCTCTTCCAGTGACGGACATCGTGCGCCACCGCCCTTGCGGCAGCCTGGTCGTGCCATTGACGTTTCCTTGCCGACCCCGGCGGCCGGTTTCGGCCGCCTTGGCGAACTCCCTGCAGTACCCTCGCCGTTCGCTTGCCATGCGCTTGCCGATGGCTTGTCGTGATCTTGGATTGCCCTGTTGCGTATGCCAAGATCCGTTTTGTAAGGCCCGGCCTCTCTGCGCCGGACGCCCGTCATCAGTCGCGCGTGCGAGAACGATTGGGACCGACATGCCCGCATCTCCGACGCCGGAGCCGACACCGACAGCCCCGCCGGCAGCCGGGCCGGCGGCCACCGACCCGAGCGAACCCCTCCTGAGCGTTCTGGGCCCCATGTCGGCACGCCACGACGGGCACGACCTCCCGATCGGCCCCCCGCGCAGGCGGGCCCTGCTCGCCCTGCTCCTCATACGCCCCGGCCGCGTGGTGCCCACGGAACTGCTCGTCGAGGAGCTGTGGGGCGAGGAACCGCCGCGCCGGGCCGTCGCCACGCTCCAGAGCCACGTCTCCCACCTGCGCCGCGCCCTCCAGCCGACGGCCGGGCCGGACGGCGCGTCGGTGCTCCGCCACCGGGCGGGCGGCTACGTCCTGGAGCTCGACCCCGCACGGATCGACGTCTGCCGCTTCGAGCTCCTGGTCACCGAAGGGCGGCGGCTGCTTGAGCAGCGCGAACCGCTCGCCGCGCGGGACCGGCTCGCGCAGGCGCTCGCGCTGTGGCGGGGTACGCCCTACGGGGAGTTCGACGGCCATCCGCCGCTCAGCGACGAGAGCACACGGCTGGAACACGTCCGGCTCACGGCCGTGGAGTCCTGCGCGGAGGCCCGGCTGGCCCTCGGAGCGGCCGAAGAGGTGGCCGCGGACCTCGAACAGGAAGCGCGCCGCCATCCGGCGCGGGAGCGCCTCGTCGGCCATCTGATGACCGCTTTGTCCCGGCTCGGCCGGCAAGCCGAAGCCCTCGAGGTCTACGAACGGACGCGCAGTCACCTGGCCGAGGAGTTCGGCGTGGGCACGGCCGCCGCGCTCCGCCGCGTCCGAACGGCGATACTCCGCCAAGAGCCGGGAACGGGGAGCCCTACTGAGGAATCGCGCCACGGGCACGCCGATCCTGTGGTCCGCGGCGCGGAGGACGCCGCGGCCGATGCGGTTGGTGCAGTTGATGCGACTGATGTCGCCGCCCTCACCGCCCTCGCCGCTGTCGCCGCTGTCGTCGCCGTGCCCGGCGGAACCGTCCCGGAGGACGACACCGTTCGCGTCGTACAGAAGGCCGGCACGGCCGCGGCCACCGACGGCGGCGGAGCGGCCGGAGCGGCCGAAACAGGCGGAAGCGCCGGAGCAGCCGGAGCAACACGTACAGCCGCAGCAACGCATACAGCCGACACCGTCGACACGACCAGCACCTCCGACACCTCCGACACCACCGACACCTCAGACACCACCGAGCCCGGGCTCCCGATGGGCCAGTCGCCGTTCACCGGCCGCAGCGAGGAGTTGCAGCGGCTGACGGCCGCGGCGACGAGTGCGCTGTCCGGGCACGGGCACGTGGCCGGTGTCCTCGGCCCCGCCGGAGTCGGCAAGACCCGGCTGCTCCTCGAACTCGCCCCACGGCTGGAGGCCGTCTGCGCGAGCCGGGGCGGCGCCGACCTGGAAGTGATCTGGAGCCACTGTTTCCTCAGCGAGGGCGTACCGCCCTACTGGCTGTGGACGCAGGTCCTCCGGCGGCTGTCCGTCACCCGCCCGGACGCCTTCCGCCGCGCGGCGGAACCTTTCGGCTCGCTCCTGGCCCCGCTCATGCCCGAGCGGTCGGCCGGGCCCGGTGGCGGCGGGCCGGGCGCCGATTCCGACTGGGGGCAGGCCCGGTTCCTCACTCACGACGCGGTCTGCGAGGTCCTGCTCACCCTGGCCGGGCAGCGTCCGCTCGTCCTCTTCCTGGAAGACCTGCACTGGGCCGACACCGCCTCGCTCGACCTGCTCCGGCTGCTGAGCACGCGCCGCCAGGGCCACCGGCTCGGCATCGTGCTGACCGCCCGCGAGTTCGAGGTCGAGGCCGACGCCACGATGCGCCGGATGCTCTCCGAGATCCTGCGCGGCCCCAGGACCGAGACCCTGCGGCTCGACGGGCTCTCCCGGCAGGCCGTCGCCGCCATCGTCGTGGCGCAGGCCGGGCCGGGCGTGGACGCGAAGGTCGTCGAGGTGCTGCACCGGCGCAGCGAGGGCAACCCGTACTTCGTCATGCAGCTCCTGTCCCTCCTGGGGGACCCCCGCAGCCTGCACCGCCCCGACGCGGCGGACGTACTGCTGACGCGCGTTCCGACGGGGGTGCGCGAGGTGCTGCACCAGCGGTTCGCGGCCCTGCCCGAACCGGTGCTGCAGGTGCTGCGGCTGTGCGCCGTCATCGGCTCCGAGGTCGACACCGACCTGCTGCACCGCACGGCCGCAGCGGACGAACCGGTCGCCGGGGCGCTGGGGTCGGCGATCCGCGCCGGGCTGCTCGGGGAGGATGCGCACCATCCGGAACGGATCCATTTCGCCCACGCCCTGGTCCAGGAGACGCTCATCGAGGAGCTGGCGCGCGAGGACCGGCAGCGGCTGCACGCCAGGGTCGCCGAGGCGCTGTGCGCCCGCAGGCACGGGCAGGTGGGGGACGGGGACGTCGAGCAGGTGGCCCACCACACCTGGCACGCCGGGAATGCGCTGCCGCCCGCGCAGGCTCTCCCGCGGCTGCTGCGCGCCGCCGACCAGGCCGAGCAGCAACTGGCGTACGAGCGCGTGGAGACGTGGCTGCGCCGGGCGGCGCACCTCGTCAGTCTGCTGCCCCACGACGACCCCTCGGCCCTGTCCCTGGAACAGCGGCTGAACATCCAGCTCGGGCAGGTGCTGGCCACGACCCGCGGCTACGGCCATCCCGAGGCCGAGACGGCGCTCGCGCACGGCCGGGCCCTCAGCTCGGCCACCGAGGCGCCCGAGGACCCGTCGGTGCTCTGGGCGCTGTGCGCGGCGTATTTGGTGACGGGCCGCTACGACGCCTCACGGCGGTTCTCCGGCCTGCTGCGGGGCATCGCGGAACGGACCCGGGAGCCCGTGGCGGTGCTCGGCGCGGCGTACGGCGAAGGCATCGTGCTGCACATCCGCGGGCGGCTGCCGCAGGCGCTCGCCGAACTGGAGCACGGGGTCGACATGGCGGACCGCTACGCCCGCGAAGGCCATGCGCTGGCCCGCACCTTCCAGCACGACCCGCGCGTCTCCTGCCGCTCGTACAACACGTTCACCCACTGGCTCCTCGGCGACCGGCGGACCGCGGCGGCGCGCCGGCGCGAGCTGCTGCACCTGACCGAGTACGACAGCAGGCCCTCCGACCGGTCCTTCGCCCTCTATGTGGACGCGGTCGTGGCGGCCTGGGAGGGCGACGCCCGTACGGCCCGGTCCTCCGGCGCCGAGGGCGCCCGCCTGGCGGGCGAACACGGGCTGCTCTACTGGAAGGGGATGCTGGGCCTGCTCGAAGGGTGGGGCCTGACGCACTCGGGGTGGGAGGGCGACGGCCTCGCCCTGATGCACGCCTCCCTGGCCGAACTGCGCCGCTCCAGCACGCTCTTGCGCCACCCCCTCCACCTGGGCCTGCTCGGCGAGGCCCAGCACCACGCGGGGCGGCCCGAGGAGGCGAGCGAGACGTTCCGCGCGCTGCTCGCGGCCGTCGAGCGGCGCGGGGAGCGGGTCTATCTGCACGAGGCCCTGCCCGCCACCCGGCTGCTGCACGATCTCCTGGGGAGCGATGCGGCGGGGGCGGCTGCGGGGGCGAAGCCTCCCCATGCCCGGTGGGCGTCCCGAAGGCCTCCGGGCGGCCTCGCCGCCATCTGACGCACGCGGCCCGCCGGGGACGTCATCGGGCCGGGGCAGGCGTGCCCGGCCTGCACCCTTGCAGCGGTCCACAAGGCCGTACGCCCGCGTGCGGCCTCGCTACGTGACGGGCTCGGCTTCGAGCCAGCGCTGCCGGCGTGCCCCGCGGTATTCCAGCGCCGGCCACCCCAGGTCCTCCAGAACGCGGGCGCAGCGCTGGAGGGCCTCGTGCTGCTGGGCGGCGGCCCCGCTCCCCGGCGGGCCGAGCCACTCGACCCGTACGCTCCCCGGCTGTTCCCCGGGACGGACGCAGTAGCCGGTCGCGGAGCGCTGCCCGTCGGCGTCGAGAGCGGAGGGCTGGATGCCGGCGGCTTCGAGGACGAGGGCGACGGCACGCACCGGCTGACGCCGTTCCCAGTCGGCGGGGCCGGATGCCGGGTCCGTGAGGTGGCCGTTCATCAGCCGCCGGATCTGCAGCAGCCCGTCCATCGCCGCGCGCACCGCCGCGGCCCGCCCGGAAGCGTCCCCCGACGGCGGGCACCCGTCTCCGGTGTCCACCTCGAACGTCCCGTTCACTCGGCTGCCTCCTTGCCCATCGATCCGGCCGTCGCCTGCTGTCCGGCTGCCTGCCCGGAGACCCACTATGGGCGCAGCCACTGACAACACCGCGCGTACGGGCGTCAGGCGCGGCGGCGCCTCAGGCGGCCGTACAGGATGAACGCCTCCATTCCGGCCAGCAGGCCCCCGCAGGTCCAGGCCGTGCCCGACGACAGCCCCGTGACCTCGCTGCCCAGGCGCGGCCTCAGCCAGCCTTCCGGGTCCGTGACGATCGTGGTCCTGTCGCCCTCCCGGAAGCTCTCCTCGCAGCCCTTGCGGTCGCCCACCTCGGCCCTGTGCGTCTCCCCCGAAGCGGACCACACGACCGAGCAGGTGCGGCCTTCATTGCCGTGTTTCCGGGTGTACGTGGAGACGTCGCCGACCAGCGCCTCGTGGGTGGTGCCGCGCTGTTCCATGACGTAGTCGTCCAGGGCCGGGCCGGTGAAGAGGACGAAGGAGAAGCCGAGGGCCGCCATGCCGGCGCCCGGTCCCGGGCCGCACATGCACCAGGCCGCGATCAGGATGATCACCATCAGGGCGAACCCGGCGAACAACAGCAGCGTGTCGTCGGGCGGGTTCAGCCACGAGACGGCAGTCAGGAGCGCCGGTGTGAGCAGCATCGTGGCCACCGTGCCCGGCCACCTGGGCCTGCCGCCGCGCCCGGCGGCCGTCGCACCCGGGTCTGCCGGCCCCTGACCCCGCACCCGTCCGCGTATGCCGGTATCCGCATCCGCATCCGCCCTGTTGCTCACCACGAGCTCACCACGCCTCGATCTCTTCTGCACCGTACGGGGAGCCCCGTTGGAGGACCCCGACCGGCGAGGTTACGCGGTGGTGGGGTCCATCGGCCCGGCCGCGTCGGCCGTACCGTCCGTACCGTCCGTGCCGTCCGTGCCGTCCGTGCCGGACTTCGGCTCGCGCCGCCGGAGGATCGCAGGCGTCCACCAGTTCGCCCGGCCGACCAGCGGAGGTTCGACATCGGCGAGCCGGGGCCCGGGGCCGCTGACCAGGGCGGGGACGGGTGGGGCAGGGCGCGCACCCGTCCGGCCAGGGCGCTGCTCCCGGGTCCCGGAGTCCGGTCGGCCGTGGAGACGCTGAGCCACGTGCCGTGGGGATTGCCGAACTCGGCGCCCTCCCTGCGGCTCTGCTGGGACCCGCCCCCGTGTACGTGCACGCCTGCGGCGGTGCGCACCTGCAGTACGCCGTCCAGTTCGGAGATCCGGAGATCCGGTGCGCGTAGCGGTCCAGGTCCGCCTCGCGGCTAATCACCGGCGGCGGTCACCCGGAGCGGCCCGCCGCGCCCGGTCAGCTCCCCGGCGAGGCGCTCGGCCGCCGCGAACTGCGCCGGCTCCGGGCCGGCTCCGACGCGGTGCGGCCTGGATGACGCTGCGCCCCAAACACCGTACGCACCGCAGCAGTTGCCGCCCGGGCGCATTGCGGGCACAGGCCTCGTCACCGGGCAAGCCACTCAACCGAGGAGGCTCGTCCGGCGTGCGTTGACGCGGCGGTCGCCGACGGTCGCCGACAGTCGCCGACGGGGGTGGTGGATGGTCAGGGAGACGCGACCGTGCCCCCGGGCTCGTCCAGGAGAAAGGGCGGCCCGGGAGCCTCCGGCGTCCAGCCGCGTGCGCGGGCGGCCCGGACGGCGGCGGAGACGTGGGCGGGGAGAACGGGAGAGGCCGGCCTGCTGATCCAGTTGCCGGGGTGCGGCCGGCCCGTCCGGACCACGAGCGTGGTGCCCGGCGACTGGGCGTGCTCGACCGCATAGGCCAGGGGCGACCAGCCCATCCCTTGGCTGTAGGTGACCCTCCTCCGGATCCTCCACCGGTAGGCGACACCGTCGACGACGATGCGACGCGACCCCTTCCTGGGCAGTGCCAAGCGCGTCCCCTTCCTCAGGGCCGAAAGGGTAACGAACAGCTGCCGGCTCCCGGCAGAACGCATCGGGGTCGGTTCGGCGCGGGCCGGGCGGGTCACGGGGCTGCCGGGGGCCGGGCGAGGTTCAATGCATAAACCACAAAATTCGGCTCATGCGTCTCTGTACGCCCCAGGAGCCCCAGCGCCCGGACCCCGACCCGCCGGCAGGTGAGTGTGAGCCCCGATCGCAAGAAGACCCCGAAGCCCGGGCACCGCGTCCCTGCGCGCGGTGGCGCGACCGCCACCGACCGGATGCTCCGCACCCTGCTGAGGCGCCGCAAGAAGTCCCTGAACATCGAGGACGTCACGGTCACCGACCGCCCCGAGGTCCGCCGCGCGGTGCTCGCCGCCGCACTCGGCAACATGATGGAGTGGTTCGACTTCGGGGTGTACGCCTATATGGCGGTCACCCTGGGCCGGGTCTTCTTCCCTTCCACCTCGCCCGGCGCACAGGTCGTCTCCGCCTTCGCCACCTTCGCGGCCGCCTTCCTCGTCCGGCCCCTCGGCGGCCTGGTCTTCGGCCCGCTCGGCGACCGCATCGGACGTCAGCGCGTGCTCGCCGCCACGATGATCATGATGGCGGTGAGCACGTTCGCCGTCGGTTTCCTGCCGGTCTACGCGACGGCCGGCTTCGTCGCCCCCGTCCTGCTCCTCATCTGCCGTCTGGTGCAGGGTTTCTCCACGGGCGGCGAGTACGCCGGAGCCACCACGTACATCGCCGAGTACGCGCCCGACACCCGCCGCGGATTCCTGGGCAGCTGGCTGGACTTCGGCACGTTCGTCGGTTACGCACTCGGCTCCGGTCTCGTGACCGTGCTCACCGCGGTCCTCGGCACCGACGGCATGACCGACTGGGGATGGCGCCTGCCCTTCCTCGTCGCCGGGCCCCTCGGGCTGATCGGTCTGTACATGCGGATACGGCTCGAAGAGACGCCCGCCTTCCGCGCGGAGACCGAGGCCGCCCGGGCGCGGACGCCGGGCGCCGCCTCCGGAACGGACTCCGAGGAGGAAGAGGCAGAGGAAAGGGACGAGGTCGAGCAGGCGCGCCAGTCCGGCCACGGGCGGCTCAAGGAGATCTTCACCAGGCACTGGGAGGCGGTGCTGATCTGCATGGGGCTGGTCGTCGTCTACAACGTCACCAGCTACATGGTCACCTCGTACCTGCCGACGTACATGACCGAGACGCTGAAGAAGGACGCCACCACCGCACAGCTGCTCATCCTCGGCACCATGGTCCTGGTGGCCCTCACCATCACCGTCGTGGGCCGCTCCTCCGACCTGTGGGGGCGCAGGCCCATGTTCATGGCCGGAAGCGCCGCCCTGATCGCCCTCGCTTACCCCTCGATGCTCCTGGTCCGCGCCGACGGGGCGCTCCTCCCGGCCTTCGGCTGCCTGATCCTCGGGCTGCTGCTGGTGTGCTTCGCGGGCACCGCCGCCGCGACCCTGCCGGCGCTCTTCCCGACCCGGCTGCGCTACGGGGCCCTGTCCGTCTCGTACAACATCTCCGTGTCGCTCTTCGGCGGCACCACTCCCCTGGCGGTCTCCGCCCTCCTCGAAACGACCCGCGACGTCATGATCCCCGCGTACTACCTGATGGCGGCGGGTGTGATCGGGCTCGTTTCGGCGTTCTTCCTCCACGAGACGGCGGGCAGGCCGCTGCGCGGCTCGGGGCCGATGGTGGAAACCCCGGAAGAGGCCCGGGTCCTGGTCGCCGACAGCCGGACCGAGGCCGGCCGCCGCGCCAGGGACATCTGGCTACGCCTGCGCCACCCGGGCCACCGGCATCACGAAGACCGGTGACCGACCCGGGCGGGGCGTTGCTCACCCAGCGCGGCTCCGAACGCGCGAAGCGCCGGGAAATAGAGCTCGTTCGCAGCCATGAGGAGATCCGCGAGAACCGCTCGCTCCGGCGTGCCTGCTACACAGAGCTCAACCGGGACGCCCGGCGAGCGCGGCCAACCAGGCCCTGAACAAGGTCTACGGGCAGGTCAAGCGTCTCGAACGCCGTGAGCCCGGGCCGGGCGAGACGCTGGACTCCGCGGCCCGGGCGCAGCACGAGGTCTGGGACCTGCTCCGAGTCATGAGGAACGCCATGCGGCACGACCTCGGGGTGTCGTCCGAGGGGTGACGGCTCGGGAACGGTCCGGGCCCTGGGGGCCGGACCGCCCCCGGCGGTCCGTCGTGCGTCCGTGCCTATCGCTTCGCCTGGCCGAGGCTCTCGCTCCGGTGGGCCCACAGGGTGGCCTGCGGGTCGACGTAGGGGGCGGCGCCGGCGGCGCGGTCCTGGTCGTGGCCGCAGCGCAGGCTGACCGTCGTGGCGCTTGTGCTGCTGAACGCGCCGTGGACGCTGACCGTGGTCACGAAGGTCCCGGTGCCGGCGCTGCCGGGGCCGGGGCTCCCGACGATCGTGCTCGCCCCGCCGATGTTGGTGTTGCCCGAGTACAGCATGCAGCGGGTGTAGTCACTGGGGCCCCAGCTGACCAGCGTCGCGTTGGCCGACAGCACCCACGACCCTGCGGGCACCGACTCCGAGACCACCGTCGTGTGCGCTCCGCCCGCGGTGCTGAGCTGCACCGCGGACGAGCTCTGTCTCACGACGTCCTGTCCGGTCGCGAGATTCGGCGCGGCCACCGCGGATCCTCCCGCCGTGCCCGCCGAAGCCGTCGCGCCCGTAAGAACTCCACCGGCCACCAGCACACCGGCGCCCAACCCCATCACCAACCGGGAAGACATCTTCATGTTCCTGGCTTCCTCTCGCAGAACCGGTGAGTCCTTGTGTGCCAAAGGATGCTGCCGGGGAGGGCGACTGGATAGGGCGAGTTCGGCCGTCCGGATCCGAGTCCGAGTCCGGATCCGAGTCTGAGTCCGAGTCCGGCCCGGGAGCCGGGCCCGGATATTCGGACGGCATTGCGCCGCTCTCGTTCAGAACCGGCGGTATCAGAACTGGCGGTATCAGAACTGGCGGTACATGAGATGCAGGCCCACCGGCCCGAGTTCGGGATGCATGAAGGCACCGGGAACGGTCCCGAGGACGGCGAAGTCCAGGCGCTTGTACAGGTCCACCGCGGAGTGGTTGGACTCGACCACGGCGTTGAACTGCATTCCCGCGTAGCCGCGCTCCTGTGCCCAGTCCACCGCGAACCGGCACAAGGCCCCGCCCACGCCCTTGCCCCGGGAGTCGGCCGCCACCATGAAACTGGCGGTGGACACGTGGGAGCCGGGGCCCGGCCGGTTCGGTCCCATCTTGGCGGTGCCGAGGACGCGTTCGCCCTCGACTGCGACGACGGTCAGCCCGGGCGCCTCCTCGATCCACATGCGGGCGTCCGCCTCGGTCATCCCGGGGTCGTAGACAAAGGTTTTCCGCTCCTGGACGACGTCCCGGATGATTCCCCACACCTGGGGCCAGTCGGATTCTGCGAATTCGCGGATGTGCATGGCCGTACGCTAGCGGGGCCGTCCAGGCCGGCAGCACGCGGAGGCGTCGTGAGAGGGTGCACCGGGCCGCGGTCGTCGGCATCGTGGACGACTTCGGCCGCTGCGTCGCCGGACGTCTGGTCGGTGATGTCGGCCACACGACGGCCAAGTACCCACGCTTGTACGGGACTTCGCCCGCTCGTGGACCCGTGCGGCCGGACCTGCCGGGACGACCGGGACGACCGGGCCCGCAGGCCGGCGCGCGGCCGTATCGCTCGCCCGCGGGGGACGGGCGGCGCACACGTGACCCTTGACGCGAACCTTCCGATAGTGAACGGATCGTTCCTGCGGTTGTTCGTACCCGATCGCTCCGTAAGGAGTCCACGATGCGATTACCGTTACCACCGCCGCGCGCCGAGGCCCGCCCCGGACCGCGCGGGTCGCGGCTGACGGCGGCCCTCACCGCTGCCCTGCTGGCGGCCGGGCTGCTGGTCGGCGCCGCCCCGGGGCCGGGCGGCTCCACGGCGCGGGCGGCCGACCGGCCGGCGAAGCCGGCTGCCTCGGCGTCCGACGGCAATCTGCCGTTCGCCACCTACAACATGCAGGGCTCCGACCACGGGCTGCGCTGGGGCGGCGAGGTCGGCCCCCTGACGATGCACCACAACGTGGTTGCGCTCCAGGAGGCGGGCAGCGGGCCGCCCGCCGAACCGCACCAGTCCCGCGGCACCGGTGAGTCGATCCCCATCCCCGGTCCGTTCCCGGCGGGCCTCCCGAGCGCGGTGAACCACACGCAGTGGGAGTACCGCCACCACCGCCGCCACGTGTACTTCCTCCAGACCGACCCTCAGCGCGACAGCACCACGGGACGGGACCGGTGGACCGGCGGCCGGGTCAATCTGGCGGTGGTCACGCACGCACGCGCGGACGAGGTCCGCGTCATCGAGAACCCGCTGTACAACCGGGACGAGCCCCGCAGCGAGTACCGGTACCGCCGCGCCCTCGGCCTCCGGTTCGGCAACACCGTCTATTACAACGTCCACGCGCGCGGCGCGGACGTCGCCCCTCTGCTCAGACGGATCCGTGCCGCCACCCGGGCCGGCGAGAACTGGGTCATGGTCGGCGACTTCAACCTCGACATCCGCAACCGCACCGACCGGCAGGCCCGGGAGCAGACCCTCCACCTGCGGGCCGACGAGCAACTGGCCCGGCCCGGCCGCTCCACCCACCAGCGGGGCGGCGAACTCGACTACGCGATCACGCACGGCACGCCCCGGTTCAACGCGGGCATCCCCGCGGGGCGCGGCTCGGACCACTATCCCGTCCAGTTCGAACCCGCCCCCACTCCGGTACCGGCCGCGCCCGACGGTCCGGTGCACAACTTCTCCACCGCCCTTGAGAACACCGCGACCGGGCAGGTCCTGGATGCTCCGGACACCGCCGGAGGCCGGGTCACCACCGGCCGGCAGCGGTACAACCTCCGTCAGCGGTTCCGTATGGACACCGTGCAGGGGCACTGGTACCGCTTCGCCCGCGGCAACAGCCCCCGAACCGCGTCCGGCGCCCTCGCCGCCCGCGCCGACGGCGAGCTGTGCCCCGGCGTCAACCCGTTCCTCCCGCTGTCCGTCATCATGCTGCCGTGCAACGCGCCCGGGGCCCAGTGGCGCCCCGAGGACCCTGGCGCGCCCGGCGGCCCGCTGCGCTGGCGCAACTCCCGCCACCCGGAACTGTGCCTGACCGGTGGGAGTAACGGGGCGGTCGCGGCCCTCGCGTGCGGTGACAGCCCCGCCCAGCAGTGGTGGGACAACTCCCGCGCGGTGGACGAGCGTGCCTGGGAGGACGAGGAGAAGCGGGTCCAGCTGCGCGCGTACAACGGCCTCTTCCTGGACAACTTCAGCGGGCCCGGCCACGACGGCACGCCGCTGACCACCCGCCGGCGCAACATCGGGGTCATCACCCAGCGATGGGACATCCGGTACGCCGGCAGCGGCGACAACCTCGTCCGGCTCAAGGGACACGGCAGCGGAAGGTGCGTCGGCCTCCTGAACGAGGAGCGGCCCCGTCCCGGTGACCGTTCCGTGCTGCACGGCTGCACCGACCGCGGCAGCAAGATCGATGGCGCGGGCCACCGCTGGCAGGTGGAGACCTACGCCGACGGCAGCCTCCGCTTCCGCAACGAGGCCGCGCACATGTGCCTGGTGGCACCGCTGCGGGAGACGGGCTACGTCACGATGGACACGTGCAGCGACGACGCCCGTCAACGCTGGACGATCGTGCCGTGACTCCGTAGCCGCGTGGCGAACCGGGCCTGAGCCGGGCGGCGTGCGCCGCCCGGCTCAGGCCCGGGACCGGTACGGGTCCTCCCGTATCAGCCGAAGAAGACCGAGGAGATGTCGTCGTCGAAGCCGATGGCGGCGAGGTCGGCGACGTCGCCGTCGACGACCTTGGACTTACCGGTGCAGTTGCGCCCGGACCAGATCTTCAGGCTGCCCTGAGCCTGGAGGGAGGAGGCCACGTTGTCCCGGGCCACGTTCTGGCAGCCCTTGCCGGCCAGGCCCTGGGAGGGGTCGCCGAAGTTGCGGTTGTCGAAGAGGACGACGCTGGTGGCGGGCTTGGCCTGCGAACTGCCACTGCCACTACCGCTGCCGCTGCCCGTGCCCCCACCCGCGCCGCCGCCGGCCTTCTTGCCGTCGGGAGTGACGCCGAACCACGTGCCCCCGACACCCTGACCCTTGGTGTCGCCGGGCTTGGTGTCCTTGCTGAAGCGGTAGACGGGCCAGCCTCCGACGGTGACCTGAAGGGTGCCGTCGTCCCGCTTGACGGTGCCGACCTTCGATTTGTCGACGCCGTCGAGGAAGATCCTGCCGCCCTTGGCGACGACGACCGGCGGCCAGGTGACGGCGCAGTCGCCGTTGCAGGTGGACTTCGACGGGTTCGCGGTGTCCTTGTCGAAGCGGTAGAGGGTGAAGCCTGCGCCGTTGACCACGACCGGGTTCAGGCTGCCCGCCTTGGACGCGGAGAGCTGCACCCAGCGTTGCGCCTCGGGCTTCGTGGCGGGCTTTCCGGGCTCGTTCGCCCAGTCCCCGGTCATGGGCCGGGCGTTGTTCTTCTTCGCCGTACCGCTGAGGAAGTTCAGCGCCTGCCCGTCGGGCTGGGCGTCGGCGTTCGACCCCGCCGGGGCGGCGGCACCGGCGGAGGCCGAAGTGGCCGGCGCCGAGGAGTCCTTGCCGTCACCGCCTCCTCCGCAGGCGGTGAGCAGCAGGGCTCCGGCGGCGGCCGACGACACGATCGCTGCAGTGCTCTTGCGGAACATAGAAGATCCCCCCAGCTGTGGGCCCCGGGTTCCCTCCCGGGGCCGTCTCCCCCCTGTACGGAACCCGTTCCGCGAAGACCTCAGCCGGTTACCGTTCCGATACACAACGTGGACGATGTAACAGCGCGATCAGCCGACGCCGGCACGGTGGTGCCCGTCCTCAGCGATCGAGCACGGCCCGCAGCGCCTGCTCGACCGTACCGGGGCCGCCCTCGGAGGCACTGCACCAGGCGACGATGCCGTCGGGCCGGACGAGGACCGCTCCGGATGCGGTGACCCCGTGCGCACCGGCCCAGTCCCCGTCGAGGGCGGGGACCACCCGCGACGGGGACGCCGAGGCGCTGTCCCCCGATGGGGGGGCATGACGTGCGCCGCGTCGGCGACCAGGTGCACCCGGCCCGGCGCACGTATGCCGGCGCCGAGTTCGGCGGCCCGCGCCGCCGGCAGCGGCTCGGCCCCCTCCTGGCTCACCATGCCGGTGGGGGCGGGCGAGAAGGGGCCGACGTCGGGCATGGCCTCGGTGATGCTGTGGAGGACGCGCCCGGTGACGCTCTCGGCGATGACGATGGCCATCTCAAGCCGCCCCGCAGGAGCCGCGGCGAGGAACTCCAGGAGATCTTCGCCGGCTTCGGCGAGGAGGTGGCCGCCGTCCTGGGCGACTACGGCGACGAGCAGCTCACCTTCCTGCGCGAGGTCGTCCAGCGGGCCGCCGCACGGATCACCGCGGACACCCGGAACCGAATGCCCGCGTCCGGGGGCCGGGCCCTTGCCGCGGCTCGCGATCCGCCCGAAAGTCGGACCAACCGCCGACCCGAGGAGAGCGCGATGAAGTGCCCCCGCACGCCCGCAGCCAGGACCGGAACACGGTGCGCGAGACCCGCGGCAGGGCGGTGACGACCGTGTTACGCATCCACTTCACGAGCGAGGACCTGCGCAACGTCACCGTGGCCGGCGCCTTCGCCCCTTCTGGGAGGTGCTGCTCAGCCTGCACATGGTGCAGGAGCGCGGGAGCGGGCCCCTGGCCCTGGGCGAATGGCGCCGCCGCGTCCGCTCCGCCACGGGACGATCGGTCTCCCTGCGCCTGCTGACCGAACTGGCCCGGCCCTGGGGCTATTCGCCCGACTTCCTCACGCCCGGCCGGGGCGACGCCGGATTCGAGACGCAACTGGACCGGGTCCTCTCCACGCCCCGCAGCCGGCTGCGCGCCGAGTTCTCGACCCTGGCCGGGGAGAGTCCCGCCACGACCTGGACGCGGGCGCTCGGCGACGGGGAGCCCGCCGCGCTGCGCCGGCTCGGCGGCGCCCTGAGCACGTATCACCGCATCGCCCTCGCCCCGTACGAGGGCGCCATGCGGGCACGGGTCGAGGCCGACCGCGCCCGGCAGGCGGCGGCGCTGCTCGACGGGGGCGTCGACCGCCTGCCGGCCCGCCTCCACCCCCGGGTCGAGTGGCGGGCCCCCGTGCTCCACATGCCCGTCTACGCCGACCAGGACGTCCACCTCGACGGCCGCGGCCTCGTCCTGGTCCCGTCGTACTTCTGCCGCATCCAGCCCATCGCCCTGCTGGACGCCGACCAGCCGCCCGTCCTCGTCCACCCGCTGCCGCACCTCCTGCGTCCCCTCCTCCCCGACCCCGCCGACGACACGGAGGGACGGCCTCCGGCGGAGCCCGTCGTCGCACTGCTCGGCAGGACGAGGGCGGCCGTCCTGGAGGCCGCTGCGATCAGCGCCGGGACCACGTCCGAACTGGCGCGGCGCGTCGGCGTGGCCCCGCCCGTCGTCAGCCGTCAGACGGCGGTGCTGAGAGAAGCGGGGCTGCTGGACTCGGCCCGCCACGGAGGGACGGTGGTGCACCGCGCCACCGCGCTCGGCATCGCCCTGCTCAACGGTGAACTCCCCGGCTGAGCACGCCCGATGCCCTGCCCGGCACGCGCCTCACCTGCGGATTTGCCGTGGGAGGCAAAGGCTGGAAAGAGCGCGGGCGGTGCGTGACAGCGGGGACGACTCCGATGCGGAGATCCAGATGAAGGTGGGCTGGGTCAACCGGCAGAAGGTCGTCTGGGCGAAGATCGTGGGTGCGTCCGTCGGCGACGGTGTGTCCCTGCGGTGGTCCGACAACAACGGGAGCAGCTACTGGCGGTGCGGCAGGCCCGCGGACAAGGGCTACGCCACCATCACCAGCGGCGGCGACCCTGCTGGGACTGGCCACGGCCACGACCCCGGCCTCGGCCTCGGCCTCGGCAGCACCGTCACCGTCGTCCGACCAGCCGTCGTCGCTGTCGGTGCTCGTGAGCACCGACCGCGCCACCAAGCACTACCAATGCGCCAGGCTGACCTGCCACCCGCACCCCCGCGCCCTGTGGAAGGGAGCGAACCTCGACGTCGAGTGCTACGTGCGCAGCCAGTCGGTGGGGGAACCACCGTGTGGTACCGGGGCTGGTCCAACGCGGCTGAAGCCTGGTCGCACGGCTATGTGCCCGGCGCGCACCTGAACATACGCAGCCACCCGAAGCCGGGCGTGCCCGTCTGCTGACCCGCCTGCCGACCCCTCGGTTCCCGGCTCTGCCCGCAGCAGATCCCCTTGGTGCCCGGCGCACGCGGTGCTTGAGTGACCGCATGGAGATCTTGGTACTGGGCGGGACCGCATGGCTGGGCCGGGAAGTATCGCGGCAGGCGCTCCGGCGCGGCCACCGGGTGACGTGTCTCGCGCGCGGCGAGAGCGGGCAAGTGGCGGACGGGGCGGTGCTGGTGGCCGCGGACCGGAGCGACCCTTCGGCGTACGATCCGCTGCTCGACCGCGAGTGGGACGCGGTCGTCGAGGTGTCGTGGCAGCCCCGCTTCGTCCGCGAGGCGCTCCGGGCCCTGGGCGGCAGGGCGAAGCACTGGGCCTACGTGTCCTCGGCCAGCGCCTACGCCTCCCACGGCCTGCCGGGCGCGGACGAGTCCGCGGAGCTGCTGGCCCCGACCGACCGGGACGAGGTCGGCCGCGAACTGTACGGCGAGGCGAAGTCCGCCTGCGAGCAGGCGTCGACGGCCGCGGTGGGCGACCGCCTCCTCATCGCGCGCGCCGGCCTCATCGGCGGCCCGGGTGATCCGAGCGGGCGCTGCGGCTACTGGGTGGCCCGCGCGGCGCGCGATCCGCACGGCCCGATGCTGGTTCCGGACACGCCCGCCATGCCGACGCAGGTGATCGACGTACGGGACCTCGCCGCCTGGCTGCTCGACGCCGCGGAGGCGGGAACCACCGGCACGTACAACGCCGTCGGGCCGGTCCTCCCGTTCGAGGAGTGGATCGAGATGTCCCGCAGCGCGGGCGGGCACACGGGGCCGTTGGTCCGCGCCGACTCGGCCTGGCTGCTCGCCAACGGCGTGGCCGAGTACATGGGGCCGGAGTCGCTGCCGATGTGGCACGTCGAGCCGGGGTGGGAAGGGTGGTCGGCCCGGGACGGCGCCGCGGCCCTCGCCGCCGGGCTGCGCCACCGCCCACGGACGGAGCTGCTGGCGGACACGCTGGTGTGGGAGCGCGAGCAGGGGCTGGACCGGGAACGGCGGGCCGGTCTCAGCGCCGGGCGCGAGCGCGAACTGCTCGACGCCCTCGGCTGAGGCCGCAACCCGGCGGTGCGGCACGTCCCTTGAGCCGGCCGGGATCGCACCGGATGCCCGTCAGGCCCCACCGTCCACCACTCTTTCGGGTGGACGGTGTCCCCGGCCGGCGTGACGGGTCCATGCCCGGGCAGGGACCGCCGAGTCGTGGTTCGACTCCGCACATCCGCCACCGGAGGTTTGCCATGCCCCTGAGCTTGCGCCGCACCGACTCCGCCACGGGCACCCGCAACGACGGCATGGTGCCGGCATGAGCCAGGCCATGGTCCCGGACCGCGGCGACCGCGCCGCCCTCCCGTGGCGCCGCCGCCCGCCGGTACTCCTGGCCGTCGCCGTCGCCCGGGTGCTCGTCCTGCTGCCGCCGCGCCGCATCCGCCGCGTCCTGACCGCCGCCCGCAACGGGGCGGCGCCGGCCACCGCCGAACAGGCCCTCGCCGCCCGTCAGGCGGTCACCGCGCTCAGCCTGCGCTGCGCCGGAGAAGGCTGCCTGCAGCGCTCGGTCGCCACCGCGCTGCTGTGCCGGATGCGGGGCGTCTGGCCGGACTGGTGCACGGGGGTGCGTACCAGTCCGTTCCGTGCGCACGCGTGGGTGGAGGTGGACGGCCGGCCGGTCGGCGAAGCCCACCAGGCCCCGGGGTACTACCACCGCCTCATGGCCGTTCCGGCGCGGGAACCGCGGGCCTGACGGTGCGGCACCGCGCCGTCCTCGGAAGCCGTTCTCCAAAGCCGTCCCCGAAAGGGGCGCAAAGGAGTTGTTCGCGCGCCGGGCGCACACTGCCGCGCACCGAGCGGCCGCCGTTTGTCGGACTACCGGACGGAAAGAACTCGACTCGCCCCTGCACCTGATCACCGAGGGAGAGCCCATGAAGGCCACCGTCCGACGCGTCCTGACAGCCTTCGCCGCCACCGCCCTGCTCACCGCCGGGTCGGCGGCACTGGCAGCACCTGCACACGCCGAAATCCACTCCTCCATCCTGGGGGGTGTGGCCGGTGTGAATGCGAACGGCACCTTGGCCGTCTCCCTCCTGGGCCAGGACGTCCTCGTACTCCCGAACCTCCTCTCCCCGACCGTCTGACCCGGAGCGGATCGAGGCCGAGGGCGCGGCCCGGCGGGCCGCCGTCCTACCGCCCGTCGGCGACCGGCCGGTACGTGGTCACCTGCACACCCGCGCTGCTGGTGACCGCCGAGACCAGTTCCAGCGTCTGCTGTGCACCGTCCTCGGGGAAGAGCGACTTGCCGCCGCCGAGGAGCACCGGCATGATCATGAGGCGGAGTTCGTCGACGAGGCCCTCGCTCAGGAGGGTGCGCACGAGCGTGGGGCTCCCCATGACCAGCAAGTCGCCGCCCTCCTTCCCGCGCAGCTCCCGGATCCGGGCGACGGCCTCGCCGCCGGGGATGCGCGTGGTCTTGTCCCAGGTCAGGTCGGCGTCGTTCAGCGTCTCGGACACCACGTACTTGGGGATGGCGTTCATCCGGTCGGCGAACGGGTCCCCGGCCCGCTCGGGCCACGCCGCGGCCATCGTCTGCCAGGTGCGGCGGCCGAACAGCAGCGCCTCGGCCTTGGTCAGCGCGTCGTCGAACGCGCCGCCCACCGTCTCCGGGTCGAAGAACGGATGCGACCACCCGCCGTGGGCGAACCCGCCGTCGGTGTCCTCCTCGGGGCCGCCGGGGGCCTGCACAACGCCGTCCAGGCTCATGAACTCACTGACCACGATGCGCACGGGACTTGCTCCTCTACCTCGCTCCAAGGGTCACGACACGCACTCACCCCGCGCCGTCGGAACGATCGTCGCACCGACCACTGACAACGCCCCGGGCGACAGGCGGACGACGCGCACCACGTCTCCGCCGCGGCCGCCCGCGACCACGTCGATGCGCACACCCGACGCCGGATCGGTGAAGGACTCGCCCGGGGCGTGGGCCCGGGTTCTCACGACGCGGACGGGTCCCTCGCCGGTGGGGGTGGCGGAGTCGACCTCGTAGATGAGGACGCCGGTCGAGGGCGAGCCCTCGTCGTTGCCCTCGGCGCGCCGGGACTCGGCGACGTAGGCCTTCGTCGGGCCCGTGCGCACCACCGCGATCTTGGTGCCTCCCGGCCGCTCGACCGGGGTCAGCCGGACCGTGCGCCGGCCGGGGGCGGCGAGGCAGGCGACCTGGTCGTCCCGCGTCCAGCCGAGCTTCCAGGAGTGCCAGCCGAGGTACTGCGGGGCGGTGCCGGCGATGTTGCCCATGAGGTCCCAGCCGCCGACGTGGCGGTGGGTCCCGCCCGTGAAGGCGTAGAGGTCGGGCAGGCCGAAGACGTGGCCGGTCTCGTGGGCGGCGACCTTGTGCCCCCAGCGCCACATGTCCTGCCCGAAGGTGACGGCCCATCGGATGCGGGTGCCGTCGGCCGTGACGCCGGGCGTGGCGGGGTCGAAGAGGTAGGTCGGGGAGAAGGAGATCGCGGACGCTTCTCTCGCGGGGACGACGTACACCATGTCGTAGCGGGAGAAGTCCGCGTACGGGTCGGCGGCCGTCACCGCGTCGCGGAGGTAGCGCTCGTGGGCCTCGAAGGTGAGGCCGCGCTGGAAGCCGTAGGAGGTGGAGGGCGCCGGCATCCGGATCCAGCGGTGCAGCGGCGTGATCTGCAGCCGCGTCCGCCCGTAGGAGGCCTTGCGCAGCCAGTCGGCGGCGGGGGCGAGGTGGGCGGCGTACGGGGCGGTGGGGCCGGTGGCCTGTGCGTCGGGGAAGTCGGCGAACAGGGTCAGGACGCGGTGCGTGCCGGTGGCGCGCCGGAAGCGGACGGGGTCGGTGTCGTGGCCCTCGTCCGTCCAGCCCGTCGTGCCCTTGAGCGCACAGCCGCGCGCGGACGGGGGCCGGGCGGGGGACGCCCAGGCCGTCGCGGGGACCGCCAGGCAGCCGGCGAGGGCCGCCGCGATCAGGGGTGAGGTGCGCATGTCGCCCTCCTTCTCGCGCGCGCCGAAGCCGCCGGCTTCCCGCGCGCGGTCATGAGTCCTTGTCGCTGCTGCCCTTCGCCCACAGGGAGCGCACGTGTCCGAGGTGCCGTGCCATGCACTGCTCGGCGCCCTCGGCGTCGCCGGCCAGCATCAGGTCGAGCAGTTCGAGGTGTTCCTCGGCGGAGGGGATGAGTTCGCCGCGCCGGTCGAGCGCGGTCAGCCCGTACAGGCGCGAGCGCTTGCGCAGGTCGCCGACGGTCTCGACGAGGCGTTCGTTGCCGGAGAGGGCCAGCAGGGTGAGGTGGAACTGCCGGTCGGCCTCCAGGTAGCCGATGAGGTCGTGGTCGCGGGCGGCGCGCACGATCTCCTCGGCGACCGGGCGGAGGGCTTCGAGGTCCTCGCGGGCGGCGGTGCGCGTGACGCGGCCGGTCGTGGGGACCTCGATGAGCGTGCGGATCTCGGTGTACTGGTCCAGGTCGCGCTCGTTGACCTCGGTCACCCGGAACCCCTTGTTGCGGACCGGCTCGACCAGGCCCTCGCGGGCGAGGTCGAGCATGGCCTCGCGCACCGGGGTCGCGGAGATGCCGAAGTCCTCCGCGAGCTGCGGCGCGGAGTAGACCTCGCCGGGGTGGAGTTCGCCGGAGATCAGCGCGGCCCGCAAGGCGTGGGCGACCTGGTCGCGCAGCCGCTCGGTGGCGGTGATGAGAGTGCGCTGCTTGAGGTGGCCCATGGTCCCGTGTCCCTTCGTCGCCGGTGCGGCGGCCGAGGTCCGGCAGCCGCGTCCGCGGTACGTGCACAGCCGCGCTCCCCGGCTGGTCCGTACCTGGGCGGACCAACGAGCGTACAATGTCACATCTTTCTCAGGGAGCGAGGGTGTAGGTCCGGCTGGAGGTGTAGAACTCCAGCGCCGCGCGCCCCTGCTCGCGAGGGCCGTGCCCGGAGGCCTTGGTGCCGCCGAACGGCAGGTGGAAGTCGACGCCCGTGGAAGGGGCGTTGACACGGATCATGCCCGTGTCGAGGCCGTCGAGACCGTGCAGCGCCGCTTCGAGCCCGCCGGTGTGGACCGAGGTGACCAGGCCGTACGGAACGGAGTTGCTGATCCGTACGGCGTGCGGCAGGTCGTCCGCGGGCAGCAGGGCGGCGACGGGGGCGAAGACCTCCTCGGTGAGCAGCCGGTGACCGGCCGGGACCTTTTCTGCCACGGTGGGCGCCGCGTACCAGCCGGGGCCTTCCGGGGCGGTGCCCGCGGCCAGGACGGAGGCGCCGGAGAGGGCCTGGTCGAAGCGGCCCCGGGCCCGGGCCGAGATGAGGGGGCCGCACACGGTGGCCGGGTCGGCCGGGTCGCCCACCGGCAGGGCGCGCAGGGCTTCGGCGAGGGCCTCGCGCAGGGGATCCAGGGCCGCGCCGACGGCGATCACCCGGCTGGTCGCCGTGCACTTCTGCCCGGCGTATCCGGCGACGGCCGCGGCGATGTGGGCCGCTGCCCGCCCGATGTCGGCGTCGGGCAGGACGATCGCCGCGTTGAGCCCGCCCGTCTCGGCCTGGACCGGGATGCCCCGGGCGGTGGCGGCGCGGGTGACCACGGCGCCGACGGCGGTGGAGCCGGTGAAGGAGACGGCGTCGGCGGTCGCGAGGACGGCGTTCCCCTCGGTCGCACCGCCGGGCACGACCGTGAACACCGCGGCGGGCAGCGCCTGCCGGACGAGCTCGGCGAGGCGCAGGGCGCACGCGGTGGCCTCGGGCGCGGGCTTGAGGACGACCGTGTTGCCCGCGGCCAGCGCGGGCGCGGCCTTCCAGGACGGGATGGCGAAGGGGAAGTTCCAGGGCGTGATGAGGCCGGCGACGCCGTGCGGGCGGCGCCGGGTCAGCAGCAGGCCGGGGCCGCCGGCCGTCTCGTGGACGGCGCCGGTGGGCTCGTAGGGCGCCTGGGCGTAGTACCGCCAGATCGCGGCCGTGCGGGCCACCTCGGCCCGCGCCTCGGCGAGGGGCTTGCCCACCTCGCGCACGGCGAGGGCGGCGAGTTCGCCGGCCGCGGCCTCGACCGCCGCGGCGACGGCGGAGAGCGCGGAGGAGCGGGCGGCGGCACCGGCCTGCAGCCAGCCGGGCTGGGCGGCACGGGCCTGCTCGACGGCCTCGGCGGCGCCGGAGGCACCGGACGCGGGCACGTCGCAGACGACGTCGGACGGGTCGGCCGGGTTGTGCGAGGCGAAGGAGGTCGGGGCGGCGGTCACAGGAGGAAACCTCCGGGGAAGGGGTCGTCCGGGTCGAGGAAGTACTGGGCGGTGCCGGTGATCCAGGCGCGGCCGGTGATGGCGGGCACGACCGCCGGCACTCCGCCGACCTGCGTCTCCCCCACCAGGCGGCCGGTGAACCGCGTGCCGATGAAGGACTCGTTGACGAAGTCCCTGTCGAGCGGGAGCGCGCCGCGGGCGTGCAGCTGTGCCATCCGGGCGGAGGTGCCCGTGCCGCAGGGGGAACGGTCGAACCAGCCGGGGTGGATGGCCATGGCGTGCCGGGAGTGGCGGGCGTCCGAGCCGGGGGCCGCGAGGTAGACGTGCTTGAGGCCGTTGATCTCGGGGTGTTCGGGGTGGACGGGCCGGTCCGGCGAGGCGTTGACCGCCTCCATGACGGCGAGCCCGGCGGCGAGCAGGTCGTCCTTGCGTGCCCGGTCGAAGGGCAGCCCCAGGGCGTCGAGTTCGACGAAGGCGTAGAAGTTGCCGCCGAAGGCGAGGTCGTAGGTGACCGTCCCGTGGCCGGGGACGTCGGCCTTGCGGTCGAGACCGACGCTGAAGGAGGGCACGTTGACGAGCGTGACGGACTTGGCCGCGCCGTCCTCGACCTGGACGTCGACGGTGATCAGACCGGACGGGGTGTCGAGGCGCACGGTGGTCACCGGTTCGCTGACCGGCACCATGCCCGTCTCGACGAGCACGGTGGCGACCCCGATGGTGCCGTGCCCGCACATCGGCAGCACCCCGGAGACCTCGATGTAGAGGACCCCGTAGTCGGCGTCGGGCCGGGTGGGGGGCTGCAGGATCGCGCCGCTCATCGAGGCGTGGCCGCGCGGCTCGTACATCAGGAGCGTGCGCAGGTGGTCCATGTGCTCGATGAAGTGGAGCCGGCGCTCGGCCATGGTGGCGCCGGGGATCACGCCGACGCCACCGGTGATGACGCGCGTGGGCATGCCCTCGGTGTGCGAGTCGACGGCATGGAAGACATGACGGGTACGCACGGATGTCCTTTCTTTCGGCAGGGGGATACGGCTGGAAGGAAAGCCCGGAGGCGGGCGGGGTCAGTGGTGTCCGTCGGCGACGGCCTTCTCCGTGGCGGCGCGCACCGCGGCCTCGGTCTCGCCGGTGAGCGGCAGGCGCGGCGGGCGGGTGGGCCCGCCGTGGTGGCCGGTGATGTCCATGGAGAGCTTGATGGCCTGCACGAACTCGGTCTTCGAGTCCCAGCGCAGGAGCGGGTGCAGCGAGCGGTAGAGGGGCAGCGCCGTCTGGAGGTCCCCGGCGACGGCGGCGCGGTAGAGCGCGGCGCAGGTGGCGGGGAAGGCGTTGGGGTAGCCCGCGATCCAGCCGACGGCACCCGCGGTGGCGAGTTCGAGGAGGACGTCGTCCGCGCCGATCAGCAGGTCGAGTTCGGGGGCGAGTTCGGCGATCTCGTAGGCGCGCCGGACGTCGCCGGTGAACTCCTTGACGGCCACGATGCTGCCGTCGGCGTGCAGCCGGGCCAGCAGGGCCGGGGTCAGGTCGACCTTCGTGTCGATGGGGTTGTTGTAGGCGACGACCGGTATCCCGGCCGCGGCGACCTCCGTGTAGTGGGCGCGGACGGCCTGTTCGCCGGCGCGGTAGGCGTTCGGCGGCAGCAGCAGGACGGAGCCGCAGCCCGCCTCGGCGGCCTGCTCGGCCCAGTGGCGCGCCTCGGCGCTGCCGTACGCGGCGACGCCGGGCATCACCCGCGCCCCGTCCCCGGCCGCCTCGACGGCGGTGCGCACGACGCGGGCGCGCTCCTGCGGGGTGAGGGTCTGGTATTCGCCGAGGGAGCCGTTGGGGACGACGCCGTCGCACCCGTTCTCGACGAGCCGGCGGACGTGTTCGGCGTAGGCGTCGTAGTCGACGGAGAGGTCCGGGCGCAGCGGGAGGGTGGTGGCGACCATGATGCCGCGCCAGGGGCGGTCGGGGGTCCAGGAGGAGGCGGTCATACCGGTAACCCTTCTATGGCGTTCTATGGCGTGGGACGTGTACGAGCGCGGGTGGGGCGGTGGTTCAGGCGTCTCCGGGTTCCTCGGGTCCGGCGGCGAGGGAGCCCAGCGGTACGGGCACGGCGAGCGGCCTGCGCTCGGCGGACGGCGGTACGGTCCCCTGCGCCGTACCGGACGCCGCGAGGCAGGCCACGGCCGCGCCGCACATCCGGCCCTGGCACCAGCCCATGCCGGCCCGGGTGAGGAGCTTGACGGTCCGGGCGTCCCGGGCGCCGAATTCGGTGACGGCCTCGCGGATGCTTCCGGCGGTCACCTCCTCGCAGCGGCAGACGTCGGTGTCGTCGTCGAGCCACGCGGTCCAGCCGGGGCCGGGTGCGTGGGCGGCGGCCATGGCGTCGGCGAAGGCGCGCATGCGGTCGCGGCGCCGGGCCAGGTCCCGTACGCGCCGGCTCCGGGTGAGCGCGGGGAGCGCCCGCAGCCGGGCGGCCACCGCGATGCCCGCCAGCTCGCCCTCGACGCGGGCGAGTTGCCAGCCGCCGGTCCCGCCGGCCTCGCCGGCGGCCCACAGGCCGGGCACCGAGGTCTCCTGGAGGCCGTCCAGGACGAGGGCGTGCGTGCCGTCGGGCGTGCGCCGGGTCTCGCAGCCGAGGCCGGTGGCGAGCTCGGTCTGCGGTGCGAGCCCGTGGCCCACGGCCAGGGCGTCGCAGGCGATGCGGCGGCCCGTGCCGGGCACGGGCCGCCAGTCGCGGTCGAGCCGGGAGACGGTGACGGCCTCGACGCGGTCGGTGCCGTGCACCTCGGTGACCGCGCTGCGGGTGTGCAGCGGGATGCGGTGGCGCACGAGTGCCGTGCCGTGGACGGCGGCTTCGAGGAGCTTGTGGGGGTTGGCCGCCAGGGCGCCCGGCCTGCGGGCGTAGCCGAGGTAGCCGGACGCCTCGGCCACCGCGGGGACGCGGGCGCCGGCGGCGGCGAGCGAGGAGGCGACGGCGAGCAGGAGCGGACCGCTGCCCGCCACGACGATCCGCTGCCCGGGCAGGACGAGCCCGGACTTCAGCATGGCCTGGGCGCCACCGGCCCCGACGACGCCGGGCAGGGTCCACCCGGGGAAGGGCAGCTGCCGCTCGCCCGCGCCGGTGGCGAAGAGCACGGCGCGGGCGTGCAGGCGCACGGGGCGCTCGCGTTCGCCGCTGAAGCTCGCTTCGGTGCGGCCTTCGCAGCTTCTTCCGGTGCCGCTGCTGCGGGTACCCGAAACGTCGTCGCTCCCGGTGCCGGAGACGGCTGCGCCCGCCCCGCCGCTGCCGGAGGCCGCACCGCCCGCGCGTCCCGCGTTCGCGCCGCCCTCCTCGCCCACGAGCGCGTGCACGCTCCACACTTCCTCGTCCCGCCGCGTGACGGCCCACACGTGGTGCCCGGCCAAGTGCGCGGCGCCGCTCACCTCGAAGCGCCCGCGCAGCTCGGTGAAGGCGGCCCAGTCGTGGTGGAGGGCCTGCGGGTGCGCGGCGCCCAGGCCCGGGGCGGGGTGACGGAAGTACTGGCCGCCTACCTGCGCGGCGGCGTCCAGGACGGCGACGGACAGGCCGAGCCGGGCAGCGGTGGCGGCCCCGGCGAGGCCGGCGGGTCCCGCGCCGATCACGGCGAGGTCGTACGGTTCAGACGGCGAGCCCGGCACGGCCGTGTCCTTCCTGGGTGGTGATCGCGTCCCCGGGCCGGGCGGGCACCAGGCAGGCCCGGCGGTTGGGCTCGCCGTTGACGGTGGCGAGGCAGTCGTAGCACTGCCCGATGCCGCAGAAGGCCCCGCGCGGGCGGCCGCCGTACCGGGTGGTGCGCCAGGCGAGGATGCCCGCCGCCCACAGGGCGGCGGCCACGGACTGGCCGGGCAGGGCGGTGACCGTACGGCCGTCGAAGGTGATCTCGAAGGGCGGGTCGGGCTCCGCCCTGACCAGGTCGGCGGGGGTACGGGCCACGTGCGGGCCTCCTCTCGGGACGGTGCGGGGCAACGGGCGGACGCGGGAAGGGGGGTCAGGCGGCCCGGGGTTCAGGCGGC
Organism: Streptomyces roseifaciens; assembly: GCF_001445655.1. Taxonomy (NCBI): domain Bacteria; kingdom Bacillati; phylum Actinomycetota; class Actinomycetes; order Kitasatosporales; family Streptomycetaceae; genus Streptomyces; species Streptomyces roseifaciens. The sequence goes on along the minus strand of NZ_LNBE01000002.1, from coordinate 681,424 downwards.
CGGGGGTTCAGGCGGCCGGGGCGAAGCGGCCGGGGCGGAACGGGCCGAGGTCGAGCGGGGGTTCGCCGCCCGTCAGCTGCCGGGCGACGGCCAGGCCGGTGGCGGGGGCGAGCCCGATCCCCGCGCCTTCGTGGCCGCAGGCGTGCAGCAGCCCGGGGACGCGGGGGTCGGGGCCGATGGCGGGCAGGTGGTCGGGCAGGTACGGGCGGAATCCGGCGTACGTGCGCAGGGCCCGTACTCCGGCCAGCACCGGGAACAGGGCCGTGGCCTGGGCGGCGAGGCGCCGGAGCACCTCCACCGACAGGGTGCGGTCGAAGCCGACCCGTTCGCGGCTGGCGCCGATCAGGACCGGGCCCGCCGGGGTGCCCTCGACCACCGCGGAGGTCTGCAGCTCCGCCGAGCCGCTGGCCACGTCGGCGACGTAGTCGGCCGCGTAGACCTTGTGCCGCACCACGCGCGGCAGCGGTTCGGTGACGAGCACGAAGCCCCGGCGGGGCAGTACGGGCAGGTGCCCGCCGGCGAGCCGGGCCACCTCGCCACCCCAGGTGCCGGCGGCGTTGACGACGAAGGGGGCGTGCAGCTCGCCGGCCGCCGTACGCACGCCCCGCACCTCTCCGTCCGCACCGGTGAGGACGGCGGTGACCTCCTCTCCGGTACGGACCCGGGCGCCGGAGGCGCGCAGCAGGTGGGCGGCGGCGAGGGCGGGCTGGACCTGGGCGTCCTGCGGATAGCGGAAGCCGCCTCCGAGGCCGGGGGCCAGGTGCGGCTCCACGTCGTGCAGCCGGTCGGCCGGGATCTCCTCGGCCGTGACGCCCGCCCCGGCCTGCGCGGCGGCGAACTTCCGCAGCGCGGCCATGGCGGCGGCGTCGGAGGCGACGACGAGGCCGCCCTTGGCCTCGTACTCGATCCGGGCCGGGAGCTCCTGGGCCAGCTCGTGCCACAACCGCGTGGAGAGCAGGGCCAGTTCGAGCTCCGGTCCGGGTTCCTTGTCGGAGACCAGGAGGTTTCCCTCTCCGGCGCCCGTGGTCCCGCCGGCGACGGGGCCGCGGTCGACCACGGTGACGGAGAGGCCGCTGCGGGCGGCGTAGTAGGCGCAGGCGGCGCCGACCACACCCGCTCCGACGACGATGACGTCCGAGGAGGAGTTGCTCATGAGCACGTCAGTAATATTTCACATTGCACTGCGTGCTGCCAAGAGCCGGTCCGTACCTTGTGGTTGACGATTCCCCGATCCTCCGGGGGAGTTCGCCTATCCCTCGAGGAGCTCGCCCATCCACGCCTCGACCGCGTCGGGCGTGCGGGGCAGCGCGTGCGACATCAGCCGGGCCCCGTCGGCCGTGATGACCAGGTCGTCCTCGATCCGCACGCCGATGCCGCGCAGTTCGGCCGGCAGCGTCTCGTCGTCGGGCTGGAGGTAGAGCCCCGGCTCGACGGTGAGGACCTGCCCCTCCTCCAGGACGCCGTCGAGGTAGGCGTCCGCCCGCGCCTGGGCGCAGTCGTGGACGTCCAGGCCGAGCATGTGGCCGCTGCTGCACAGGGTGTACCGGCGGTGGAAATCGCCCTCGGCGCTCTTGAGCACGCCCCACTCGGCGAGCCCCTCGGCGATGACCCGCATGCCGGCCCGGTGGAAGTCGCGGAAGCTCGCCCCCGGTTTGAGGGCGGCCATGCCCGCGTCCTGGGCGGCGAGGACGAGTTCGTAGACCTGCCGCTGCACGGGCGAGAAGCATCCGGACAGCGGCAGGGTGCGGGTGATGTCGGAGGTGTAGAGGGTGTCCGTCTCGACACCCGCGTCCAGCAGGAGGAGTTCGCGGGGGTCGAGCCGGCCGTCGTTGCGTATCCAGTGCAGGACGCACGCGTGCGCGCCGGAGGCCGCGATGGTCTCGTAGCCGGGGCCGTTGCCCTCGGCGCGGGCGCGCAGGCCGAAGACGCCCTCGATCCACCGCTCGCCGCGCGGGTGGGCGAGGGCGCGGGGCAGCGCCCGCACGACGTCCTCGAAGCCGGCGGCGGTGTGGTCCACGGCCAGCTGCAGCTGCTCGACCTCCCACGCGTCCTTGACCAGGCGCAGTTCGCTCAGGGCGGCGGCGAGTTCGTCGTCGCCGGACGCGTCGCGGCCCGGCGGCAGCCGGTCGTAGTCCTCCCGGTGCGCGCAGCGGATGCCGGTCATGCGCTCGGCCTCGGCGAGGTCGGGGCGGCGGCCGACCCAGAACTCGCCGTAGCGCCGGTCGCGGTAGAACTCCGCACCGGCGCGCGGCGACCGCGGCCGCACGTACAGCACCGCCTCGTGCCAGTGCGGGCCGTCGGGCTCCAGGACCAGCACGTGACCGGCCTGGTCCTCGCCGGTCAGTCCGGTCAGCCAGGCGTAGGCGCTGTGCGGGCGGAAGCGGTAATCGCAGTCGTTGGAGCGGACCTTGAACTCGCCCGCGGGCACGATCAGCCGCTCGCCGGGAAAGCGTGCCGACAGCTTCGCGCGGCGCGCCGCGGCGAGGTCCGCCACGGGCAGCCGGATGTCGGCGGGCAGCGGTGTCGCCGCCCAGCCGTTCGCCATGAACGCCTCGAACTCGGCCGAAACCGGCAGGTCGTGACTGACCGTACGGATCGCGGCAACTGCGGGTTCCTGCACGGGACTCCTCCTCGGACACAGGTGGGTAACGGAGCGACTGACGCCTTGTCAGTGCAATTTCACATTACTATGTTACGGGTCACATTTCAGCCGTCCGGCTGTTCGACTGTTCACGGAGTGACCACTGATGAACAAGCGCACGTGTACTGCCATGGCCGCGATGCTGGCGGCCTCCCTCGCCCTGGGGACGGCCGGGTGTTCCGGCGGGAAGCGGTCGGCCGGAGGCAAGGACGGCGGAAGGAACCCCGCCGCCCACGAGGGCAAGGCGATCGGCGGCACCCCGCAGAAGGGCGGCACGCTGACGGTGCTGTCCAACCAGGACTTCACCCACCTCGACCCGGCCCGCAACTGGGTCATGAACGACATGGACTTCGGGACCCGGCTGCTCTACCGCACCCTGGTCACGTACAAGGCCTCGCCCGGAGCGCAGGGCGGCGAACTGGTCCCCGACCTCGCCACCGACCTGGGCTCGCCGTCCGCCGACGCCAGGACGTGGACGTTCCACCTCAAGCCGGGCGTGAAGTACGAGGACGGCTCACCCGTCACCGCGCAGGACGTCAAGTACAACGTCGAGCGGTCCTTCTCCCCCGACCTGCCCGGCGGCGCCGACTACGCCGCCCGCTACCTCGTGGGCGCCGAGGGCTACCGGGGCCCCGCCCAGGGCAAGCACCTCGACTCCATCAGGACGCCGGACGACCGCACCATCGTCTTCGAACTGCGCAAGCCGTTCGCCGAGTTCCCCAACGCCACGGTCATGCCCACCTTCGCGCCCGTACCGCAGGCGCAGGACAAGGGCCCGCAGTACGACAACCGGCCGTTCTCCTCCGGCCCGTACAAAGTCGACTCCTACGCGCGCGGCAAGAAGCTCGTCCTCGTCCGCAACGAGCACTGGGACCCCGCGACGGACGAAGTCCGCAAGGCGTACCCGGACAAGCTGGTCGTCATGATGGGCCTGAAGGCCAACCAGATCGACGACCGGCTGATAGCGAGCCAGGGCGCGGACGCCTCCGCCGTCTCCTGGGGCGCCCTGCGGCCGGAGAGCGCCGCGAAGGTCCTGCCCGACGCCGGGGTGCGGGAGCGGCTGCTCGCCGAGTCCACCAACTGCACCGACATGGTCCAGATGCACACCGGCAGAGCGCCCTTCGACAACGCCAAGGTCCGGCAGGCCGTGCAGTACGCCCTCGACCGGGACGCCGTCCTCACCTCCTCCGGCGGCCCCGCCTTCAACGACCTGTCGACCGCCTACATGCCGGCGACCCTCTTCGGCGGCAAGCAGCCCGACACCCTCAAGATCCCCGCGACGGGCGACACGGAGAAGGCCGAGCAGCTGCTGAAGGAGGCCGGCAAGCCCGACGGCTTCTCGACGAAGATCACCGCGTCGGTCGGCGACAAGGGCCGGGCCGAGGCCATCCAGCAGGCCCTGGCCCGGGCCGGCATCAAGGTCACCATCGAGACCGTGGACCCGTCCGCTTTCTACGCCACCATCGGCGACACCGGGAACCGCACCGACATGGTCTACACCGGCTGGTGCCCCGACTACCCCTCCGGCTCCACCTTCCTGCCCTTCGTCTTCGACGGCCGCTTCATCAAGGAGAAGGGCAACTCCGGCAACCACTCCCTCTTCCGCGACGACGCGACGATGAAGCGGATGGACGCGATCGCCGCCATGACCGACGCCAAGGAGGCCGCCGGGGCCTGGCAGCAGCTCGACGGGCGGATCCTCGCCCAGGCTCCGGCCGTCCCGGTGCTCGTCCGGCGGTGGCCGCTGGTCCTGGGCACCAACATCGCGGGCGCGTACGGGCACACCTCCTTCGGCGGACAGATCGACTACGCCACGGTCGGCCTCAAGGACCCCGCCAAGAGCCGGGACTGAGGGCCGTCACGCCATGACCACCACCGCGAACACCGCCCCACCCGCCCCGGCGGCCGTCCCCGCGGGCAGCGGGCCCTGGCAGCTCGCCCGTGCCGAACTGCGCCGCCGCACCGCCGTCAAGGTCTCCCTCGTCGTCGTCGCACTCTTCCTGCTGATGGCGGCGGGCGCCCCGCTGCTGAGCTCGCTCGCCGGCTGGTCGCCCGAGGAGTTCGACAAGACCGCCGTCGACCCCTACCTCGGCGGCCGGCCCCTCGGACCGCTGGGCGGCATCTCCGCCGACCACTGGCTCGGCGTCGAACCCGTCACCGGCCGCGACCTGTTCGCCCGGGTCGTGCACGGCGCCCAGGTGTCGCTGCTGATCGCCCTCACCGCCACCGCGATCGTCGTGCTCGCCGGGACGGCGGCCGGCATCACGGCGGGCTACTTCGGCGGCCGCACCGACGCCGTGCTCTCCCGGCTGATGGACCTCACGATGTCCTTCCCCTCCCTCATCTTCATGATCGCGATGATGTCGGTGGCCAAGGACGTCAACCGCATCCTGCTGATGACCGCCGTCATCGGCCTCTTCGGCTGGCCCGGCGTCGCCCGCGTCGTACGCGGCCAGACCCTCTCGCTCCGGCACCGCGAGTACGTCGACGCCGCCCGCGTCGGCGGCTCCGGGCCCTGGCGCATCCTCACCCGCGACATCCTCCCCGGCGTCGCCGGGCCCGTCATCGCCTACACCACCCTCATCGTCCCCGGCATGATCGCCACCGAGGCGGCCCTGAGCTACCTGGGCGTCGGCGTCCGCCCGCCCACCCCCTCCTGGGGCCAGATGATCGCCGAGAGCGTCGGCTTCTACGACACGGACCCCATGTACTTCGTCATCCCGAGCACCTGCCTGTTCCTGACCGTCCTCGCCTTCACCCTGCTCGGCGACGCGCTGCGCGACGTCCTCGACCCGAGGAGCGGCCGCACATGACCCTCTACCTCGGCCGCCGCCTGCTCGCCGTCGCCGGCGTGCTCGTCGCCATCGCCGCCGTCACCTTCACCGTCTTCTACGTGCTGCCCTCCGACCCCGCGGCCGCCGCCTGCGGCAAGTCCTGCAGCACCGACCGCCTGGAGGCCATCCGCGCCCACATGGGCCTGGACCGGCCGCTGTGGCGGCAGTTCGCGGACTTCGTCACCGGCATCTTCACCGGCCGCACCATGGGCAGCGGCCGCTACGCCCTGCACTGCGCCTTCCCCTGCCTCGGCTACTCCTACGAGAACTCCGAGGCGGTCTGGGACCTGCTGACGGACCGCCTGCCGGTCTCCGCCTCCCTGGCGCTGGGCGCGGCCGTGCTGTGGCTGGCGCTCGGCCTGAGCGCCGGCGTCACCGCGGCCCTGCGCAAGGACACCCTCACCGACCGCGCCCTGATGGTCGGCGCCGTCGCCGCGGCCTCGCTGCCCGTCTACTTCACCTCGATGATGCTGATCTACGGCCTGATCCGGACGGCCGGGCTGCTGCCGTACCCGCAGTACGTGCCCCTCGGCGACGACCCCCTGCGCTGGGCGTCCAACCTGCTCCTGCCCTGGCTGGCGCTGGCCGTGCTCTACGCCGCCATGTACGCCCGCCAGAGCCGCAGTTCGATGATCGAGACGATGGCGGAGCCGTACATCCGCACCGCCCGCGCCAAGGGCCTGCCCCGCCGCACCGTCGTCGTCAAACACGGGCTGCGGGCCGGCATGACGCCGATCCTCACCCTCTTCGGCATGGACCTGGGCGGGCTGCTCGCGGGCGCCGTCATCACCGAGTCGATCTTCGGGCTCCCGGGGATCGGGCGGCTCTTCTACGGCGCGCTGTCCACCGGCGACCAGCCGGTCATCCTCGGCGTCACGCTGATGGCGGCCGCCTTCATCGTCGTCGCCAACCTGGCCGTCGACCTGCTCTACGCCGTCGTCGACCCGCGAGTGAGGTACTGATGGCCGTACCGGCCGTTTCACAGGAACAGCCCTTGCTGTCCGTCACGGACCTGACCGTCACCTTCCCCACCCGGCACGGGGACGTACGGGCCGTGGACTCCCTCAGCTTCGCGGTGCGCCGCGGGCAGACCCTCGGCATCGTCGGCGAGTCCGGCTCCGGCAAGTCCGTCACCTCCCTGGCCGTGATGGGTCTGCACACCGGCGCCCGCGTCACCGGCTCCATCGCCCTCGACGGCCGCGAGCTGACCGGCCTGCCCGAGCGCGAGCTGAACCGGCTGCGCGGCCGCCGCATGGCGATGATCTTCCAGGACCCGCTCTCCAGCCTCCACCCCTTCTACACGGTCGGCGAGCAGATCGCCGAACACCACCGGGTCCACTTCGGCTCCCGCAGGGCGGCGGCCCGCAGACGGGCCGTCGAGATGCTCGCCGAGGTCGGCATCCCCGAGCCCGCGCGGCGGGCCGGCGAGCACCCGCACCGGTTCTCCGGGGGCATGCGCCAGCGCGTGATGATCGCCATGGCCCTCGCCTGCGAGCCCGACCTGCTCATCGCGGACGAGCCGACCACCGCCCTCGACGTCACCGTCCAGGCACAGATCCTGGAGCTGATCGCCCGCCTGCAGGAAGAGCGCGGACTCGCCGTCGTCATGATCACGCACGACCTCGGGGTCGTCGCCCGCGTCGCCCGCGAGGTGCTCGTGATGTACGGCGGCCGGGCGGCCGAACAGGCCCCGGTCGACACCCTGTTCACCGACCCGGGCCACCCCTACACCCGCGGGCTGCTCGACTCGCTCCCCCGCCTCGACGACGCCGACGACGCTCCCCTGCGGGCCATCCCCGGCAGCCCGCCCTCGCTGCTGGACCCGGCCCCGGGCTGCGCCTTCGCACCGCGCTGCCCGCGCGCGGCCGCAGCGGCACCCGGTGAACGCGAGCGCTGCGCCGGCACCCGGCCCGGACTCCGGCCTTCCAGGGGGCACCTGGTCTCCTGCCACCTGTCCCTGCACACCGCCGCCCATGCGCCGGGAGGCACCCGATGACCGCCGGAACCGCACCTTTGCTGTCCGTACGGAACGTGACCATGACCTTCCCGGGCAAGCGGGGCCGCGCGGCACCCGTCCGGGCCGTCGACGGCGTCTCCTTCGACCTGGCGGCGGGCGAGACCCTGGGCCTGGTGGGCGAGTCCGGCTGCGGCAAGTCGACCACCGGCCGCATGATCGTACGGCTCCTGGAGCCGACGACGGGGTCGATCACCTACGACGGCCGCGACATCAGCCGGCTCGGCAGGCGCGAGCTCAAGCCGCTGCGCAAGGACCTGCAGATGGTCTTCCAGGACCCGCACTCCTCCCTCAACCCGCGCCAGACGGTGGCCCGCATCATCGCCGACCCGTTGCTGATCCAGGGCGTGCCGGCGGCCGGGGCGCGCAAGCGGGCGGCGGAGCTGATGGAGCTGGTCGGGCTCATCCCCGAGCACATCGACCGCTATCCGCACGAGTTCTCCGGCGGGCAGGCGCAGCGCATCGGCATAGCCCGCGCGCTCGCCACGGGGCCGCGCCTGATCGTCGCCGACGAACCGGTCTCGGCCCTGGACGTCTCCGTGCAGGCCCAGATCGTCAATCTGATGGAGCGGCTCCAGCGTGAACTCGGGCTCGCCTACCTCTTCATCGCCCACGACCTGTCGGTGGTGAAGCGGGTGTGCGACCGGGTGGCCGTGATGTATCTGGGGCGGATCGTCGAAGTCGGCGACAAGGAGCGCGTGTACGCGGCCCCGGCCCACCCGTACACGCAGGCCCTGCTCTCGGCGGTGCCGCTGCCGGACCCGGCCGCCGAGCGGACGCGCGAGCGGATCACCCTGCTCGGCGACCCCCCGAGCCCGGCGGCTCCCCCGCCCGGCTGCACGTTCCACCCGCGCTGCCCCATGGCGCAGGAGATCTGCCGGACCGAGGCGCCGCTGCTGCGGGTCGCCGCGCCGGGCGAGGCGCGTGAGGTGGCCTGCCACTTCGCCCTCGCGCACAACCCGTAGCGCCTGAGGGGTTGTCAGTACCATTTCACATTACTACGTTACGCATGACATGGCGCAGCAGCAGTCCCCCACGTGCCGCCTGTCAGACGGCAGTTGAATCACCCCTTGCGCCACGGTCTTCGCTGTTTCCGCTGTTTCCGCTTTGCCGCGTGCACGCCCATCACCTCGTGTGCGCGCGGCAACCCACACCTCCCACACAGGAGTCATCGGTGACCCACTCCAGATCGCTGCGCAGATCCCTGCGCGCATCCCTGCTCACCACCGCCATAGCCACGGCGCTCTGCGCCACCGCCGTCCAGCCCGCTCACGCGGACTCCCCCTCGCCCGCGGCCAAGCCGTCCTCCGCCACGTCCGCCCCGCCGCCGGCGGCGGGCGTGCGGCAGGACACCCCCACGCCCAACCCCTTCGACGAGGTCACCCGGCTGGCGAATGCGCCCGAGCCGGCCGCCGCCTCCCCCACCGCCCCCGGCGGCCTCACCAACGGCCGCGTCCCCGGCGCTCTCACGGCCAAGCCGAAGCCCACGGCCGTACCGCCCCGCGCCACCCTCGGCGGCACCGCCGTGCCGTGCACGCTCGACGGCATCACGCGCCTCGCCCCCGAGCAGTTCGCCGACTTCCTCGCCGACCGGGCCGTCACCGCCGACGGCTGCCTGCGCACGCTCATCTGGACCTGGGACCAGCGGCTGGTCCCGGTCATGTCCAGGCCGCACGTCCAGGCGGTCTCCCGCCGGATCGAGAGCCTGGCCGCGGCGCACGACGGCAAGAACAACAGCCACCTGCTGGAGATGTTCACCTACCTCCACGCCGTCGCGTACCACGACTTCTCCCGCAGCGAGATCGACCTCACCGACGCGCCGACCGTGGAGGCGATTCGCCGCGCGGTGTCCGCCTTCGGCACCGCCTCGCGCACCTTCGACGCGACCCGCACCAACGCCGAGACCCTGCGCGAGGCCCTCTACGCGGCCAGCTCCCCGGGCCTGCGCCAGCACCAGCTTCCGCTCGTCCAGCGCGTCCTGGCCACCATGGACGCCGCGCATTCCGCTACCAACAAGGACACTTCCTGGGCCGGTGCCGCGCTCGCCGCGCTCTCGCTCAACTACCTGGGCGTCTACCCCGGCAACCACGACACCGCCTTCCACGCCGCCGTCACGGCCGACGCCTCCTACCGCGCGGCCTTCAAGGCCTTCGCCGGCCACACCCACCTCAAGGGCACGTCCAACGCCTGGGTGGTGCGCGACGGCGTCGGGGAGTACGGGCGGATGGGCCAGATCGACGCGCTCAGGGGCCGGATCACGTCCGACCTCGGCGGGCTGCTGTCCACCACGACCGGCAACTTCGGCGAGGGCAGCGAGCCCTGGGCCAAGGTCGTCACCTGGCTGATCGAGTTCGACGCCTGCAAGCAGTACGGGGTGTGCAAGGCCGACATCGAGCGCCGCATCTTCCCGTCCACCTACACGTACGACAACGGCGCCATCAAGGTCCGCACGGCCCTGCCCCGCGCCACCGTCGACCGCCTCTACTACGCGAGCAAGCAGGTCAAGGCGCAGTTCCACCGCGTCCTGGGCACCGAGCAGCCGCTGGCGGGCGACACCAACACCACGCTCAACATCGTGCTGTACGCCTCCCGCGCCGACTACGAGGTCTACCACCCGCTGCTGACCGGCATGGGCACCAACAACGGCGGCATCTACATCGAGAACGGCGCCACCTTCTACACGTACGAGCGGCGCGTCCCCCAGGACTCCACGCTCACGCTCGAGGAGCTCTTCCGGCACGAGTACACCCACTACCTCAACGGGCGCTGGGCCGTCCCCGGCTCCTTCGGCGAGGGCCCCTGGTACCAGGGCGACCGCACCACCGCCATGGACGAGGGCACGGCCGAGTTCTTCGACGGCGCCACCCGGGGCGAGGGCATCAAGGTCCGCAAGTCCCTGGTCCAGAGCATCATCAACGACACGGCGGGCGGCACCAAGCCGCGCATGAGCGTGTACGAGCTGCTGCACGCGGAGTACGACCGCGACGGCTTCCGCTTCTACTCCTACGCCGGCACGTTCTTCGAGTTCCTGTGGGCCGAGCGCCCCTCGCTGCTCAAGGAGATGTACGGCCACCTCCGCGCGAACGACGTCGCGGGCTTCGACGCCTGGCGCGACCGGCTCGGCCGGGACACGGGCCTGCAGCGCGCGTACGACACCTTCCTCGACCAGCAGATCGCCAAGGTCAAGGACCTGTACGTGCCGAACACCTCGTTCACGCCCGTCGGCGGGCTGGACGCCGGCCACCCCGCCACGGTCCGCGCCTCCTTCAAGGCCACCACCGGCATCACGCCCGAATGCCGCACCAACGAGGCCCCGGAGCGGCCCCGCTTCACCTGCACCGGCCGCATCACCGCCAACCTGAGCAGCCCGGGCAGCCCCGACCTGGTCTTCAAGGACATGTCCGGGACGGTCGACTACTTCATCCTCGACCGCACGAAGAAGGGCACCAACAACTTCGCCGACATGAACTGTTCCTTCGGCAAGGTCGACCTCTGGTCGGACCGCCCCGCGGGAACGGCGGACTTCACCTGTGAAGGACCGCTGAGGGGCTGATTCCACGAGGGTTTCGGACCTGCCCCGGAAGGCAGGCCCGAAACCCCCCCGCCCATGTGCACTCACTCACCCGCCCAAGAAATGTGCCGCGTCACACATTCCAAAGAAAAGCGATCACCATTCCGCGGCCGTCAATTCACCGACCGGCCGGGAATGCGCGCGGATCAATAGCCGCCGATTCCCTTCCTGACCTGCGCAGCTTGCGATTTCCTCCCGAGAGTGTTCAGGTTTATCGGGCACCGAGCCCGGCCGTTCCCCGAGAAAGTCTCATTCCGGCAACAAGCCGGTAACGCACGGCCGGTCATCGATAAGCCTTTCCGCTGTAAGGTCCCGCGTCTGCCGCGAGGGCCTGTGTTGGGAGAATTCCGCGTGTCCGCTCTTCCGTCCGAGACGCCGCTGTCCGTCGTCCGCCCGCCTGAACCGACCCGCACCCTCACCTCCGGCGCCCGCCACGCGCGGCCGCTGAGCCTGTACGACTCCTGGTGGACGGTGGCCGGCGCCGCGCTCGTGCTGTGCGCGGCCTGGGCGGCCTGCGTGTGGATCTCCTTCCACCTGACGGCCGACGCGACGCTCCACACCGCCGCGCTCTTCGTCCACCTCGCGAGCCTCGTCCTCGGCTTCGGCGCCGTGCTGGTCGCCGACTACTACGGGCTGCTGTGGATCACGGGCCGCTGCAGCCTCCAGGAGGCCCTCGGCAGCGCGGGCCGGCTGCACCTGCCCATCTGGGCCGGTCTCGTGGGACTCGTCCTCAGCGGCATGCTGCTCCACCCCAGCCCGTCCTCCACGCTCACCGCCGTCAAACTGGTGCTGGTGCTCCTCCTCGGCCTCAACGGCCTGCAGGCGGGCCTCCTCAACAAGCGCATGGCGGAGCAGTCCTCCGCGTCACCCGCACCGCGCCTGCTGGCCTGGGGCGGCGCCACCGCCCTCGTCTCCCAGATCTGCTGGTGGGGGGCCGTCGTCATCGGCTTCCTGAACAGCCAGAGTTAGCGCACCGGCCGGTTCCGGCGAGCCGCCTGCCCCCGTGCGGGGCAGGTGGTGCCGCGGGGGCCGGTCTTGCGGCCGTACGGCCCGGTCGTCATGCTGGCTGCTGCTCACGCTCACCAGGCGGCTCCGTCATCACGGGCGGTCCCCGGAGAAGCCGGCGCCGCGCCACCCCGGTTCACCGATCCTGGGAGGGCCCGTGACCGAGGCGCAGCCGGCGTCCCGTACAGACGACCATGCCGATGGGCGGGCCGGCGGCCAGGTGGGCGAGAAGGCCCCACGGCTGGTGCACTTCGTGGCCGTGCTCGGCGGTCTCTCCGGGATCCTGTACGGCTACGACGCCGGGGCGATCTCCGGCGCACTGAAGCCCCTGACCGAGCGCTTCGGCCTGGACTCCACCGAACAGGGCCTCGTGACCGGCCTGATGCTGCTCGGCGCGCTGCCGGCGATCGTCGGCGGTGCGCTGGCGGCGCGGCGCTGGGACCGGCGGCACCTGCTGATCCTGGCCGGTGCGGTCTTCGTGGCCGGTTCGGTGGGCTGCGGCGTCGCGCAGGACGTCGTGGTGCTGATGGTCTCCCGGTTCGTGCTCGGCTTCGCCGTGGGCCTGGCCAACATGTTCGGGCTGATCTATCTGAGCGAGCTCGCCCCCGGACGACTGCGGGGCCGGATCACGGCGTTGTACCAGCTCTCGGTCAACGTCGGCATCCTGCTCGCCTACGCGGTGGGCGACGCGCTGTCGGCGGCCGGCGCGTGGGAGTGGATGCTGGGGCTGGGGGCGCTCCCCGCCGTCGTCTTCCTGGCCGGGATGCTCGTCAGCCCGCCCGGACCCCGCTGGCTGATGCTGCGCGGCCGGGAGGCCGAGGCGCGCCGGGTGCTGCGCCGCCTGCGCGCCACCGTCCGCAGTGCGGACGAGGAGGTGGCCGAGATCCGCGCGGGTCTGGCCGGCCGGCACGCGGGCCTGCGCGAACTGCTGGGCGGGTACCGTCCGGCGCTGGGCATCACCCTCGTGCTGACGTTCTTTCAGGTCTTCACCGGGATCAACGCGGTGGTGTACTACGCGCCGGTCATCTTCTCCCACGTCGCCGGCGGCGGGAGCGCCGGTGCCGGCACCGTGGCGAACTACTGCGTCGGCACGGCGCTCGTGCTGTCCACAGCCGTCTCCCTGCCGTTCGTCGAGCGGCTGGGGAGGGTGCGGATGCTGACGGTCTCGCTGGCCGCGCAGGCGCCGCCGATGGTGGTGCTGGCCGTCTTCCCGGACGTCGGACCGCTCGCCGTGGCGTGCGTGTTCGTCTACACCCTGGCCTTCGGGTTCGGTCTCGGCCCCGTGTTCTGGCTGTACTGCCCCGAGGTGCTGCCGCTGCGGGCCCGGGCGGTCGGCATGGGCGTGGTGACCTTTGCGCAGTACCTGCTCAACTTCGTCTTCTCCCTGGTCTTCCCGGACGTGCTGGAGGCGGTCGGCAGCTCGGTGTTCGCGGTCTTCGCGGTGCTGTCCGTAGTGGCCGCGTGGTACGTCGCCCGGTGGGTTCCGGAGACGGCGGGGCGGTCGCTGGAGGAGATCGAACGGTACTGGCGGCAGCGCGGGGCGGGCGGAGGCCGTGGGGAGGACGGGAAACGCGGGGGCCGTGGGGAGTGCGGGGAATGCGAGGACCGGGCGGGTGCCCGGTGACCGCCTCTCCGGTGTCCCTCGCCCTGCCCGGTGGCCCGGCCGGGTACGCCGCGCTCGGCCGGTCCGGTCTCCCGGTCACCCGGATGGGCTTCGGCGGCGCGGCGCTCGGCGGACTGTTCCGCCCGGTCGGCGCGGCCACGGCGGAAGGGGCCGTCCGAGCGGCCTGGGAAGCCGGCGTCCGCTACTTCGACACCGCTCCGCACTACGGAGCCGGATTGTCCGAGGAACGTCTCGGTGCGGCCCTGGCCGGAGTGCCGCGGGACGCGTTCACCATCTCCACCAAGGTCGGCCGCGTCCTCGCCGACGCCGATCCGAACGCCGGAGTGCCGCAGGGCGGGGACGGCGGGGAGTTCGCCGTCGGCCGGGACCGGGCGCGGGTGCGCGACTACAGCCGGGGCGGAGTGCTGCGCAGCCTGGAGGGCAGCCTGCACCGCCTCCGCGTGGACCGGGTCGACGTGCTGTACGTCCACGATCCCGACGACCACTGGGAGCAGGCGGCCGGTGAGGCGTTCCCGGCGCTGGCCCGGCTGCGCGACGAGGGCGTGGTGAAGGCGATCGGGATCGCCATGAACGACGCCGCGATGCTCACCCGGTTCGTCGCCGAGACCGACCCGGACGTGGTGCTGTGCGCGGGACGCTGCAGCCTGCTCGACGGCGGCGCACAGCGCGAGCTGTTCCCGTTGTGCGAGCGGCGCGGGGTGGCCGTCGTCGCGGCCGGAGTGTTCAACAGCGGCATCCTGGCCGACCCGCGCCCGGGCGCCTATTACGACTACCGGCGGGCGCCGGAACGATCGGTGGCGCGGGCGCAGCGCATCGCCGCCGTATGCGAGACCCACGGCGTACCGCTGCCCGCAGCAGCACTGGCCTGGCCGGCCCGGCACCCCGCGGTGGCCTCCGTGCTCGTCGGCATGCGCAGCGCGGCCGAGGTCACGACGGATGTCCGCCTGGCCGGCACGGAGGTGCCGGAGGAACTGTGGCGGGACCTGGCCGCGGCCGGGCTGCTCCCCGGGGGACCGGCCAACGCTCACGGACCCGGCCTTCACCGTCGGTCGGGTGCCGGGCCGATGCGATGATGAAGGCGCATCCCCGAGCTCCTGACCTGCTGAAATGGTGGTCCCATGGACAAATCGACCGCGGCCGCCGCCCAGCAGCGGGTCGCCGGCTACCGGCACCGGTTCGACACCCGCTTCGAGGCGTACTTCGACTCCCTCGCGAAGAGCCTCGACACCCCGCCGCTCAGCCGCTTCACCCCCCGCTGCCTGGAACTCCTGCGGGACCTCTCCCTGCGCGGCGGGAAGCGCCTGCGGGTCGCCCTGCTGTACGAGGCGGCCCGGCTGGTGACCGACGAGCAGGTGCCCGGCCTGGAGGAGGCCGCGCTGAGCATCGAACTGCTCCAGACGCACGGCCTGGTCCACGACGACATCATCGACGACTCGCCCGTGCGCCGCGGCGGCCCGTCCACGTACTACGCCTACCGCCGGGAGTTCCCCGGGGACGACGGCACCGCACTGGGGCTCGCCGTGCTCGCAGGAGACCTCGCGTCCTTCCTGTCCATGCACGTCCTGCTGGGGGCGGACGCCCCCGCGGAGCGCAAGCAGGCCATGCTGGAGGTGCAGTTGCGTGCGGGCGCGGAGACCGTTGCCGGCCAGATCGCCGACCTGGAACGCGACTTCCAGCCCCTGCCGTCCGAGGACCTGCTGCACACCGTCTGCGAGTACAAGACCACCCGGTACTCGATCCTCGCCCCGCTGCGCCTGGGGCTGCTGGCCGCCGGCGAGCACCTGGCCGAGCACGACGAGCGGCTGCGCCGCTACGCGACACCGGCCGGCATCAGCGGACAGATGCGCGACGACTACCTCGATTTCTTCGGCGACGAGAACGTCATCGGGAAGTCACCGGGCTCCGACATCCGCTCCGGCCGCCGCAGCTACGCCGTGCGCGCGGTCCTGGCCGCCGCCACGGCCGCGGAGCGCAGCCTGCTGGAGTCCGCGCTCGGCGACCCCGGCTGCACGGCCGAGACGATCGACCGCATCCGCCGGATCGCCCGGGAACACGGCGTGGACGACGCGCTCCGGGCCGCGATGCTCCGCCACGCCGAGGAGGCCGCCGGGGAGGCCTCCGGCTGGCGTGCGCACTGGCGCGAGGAGGCGGTGGCCTTCTTCGAGGGACTGCCGCTGTGGAACGTACAGCGCGCCCGGTGAGCAACCCCTTGAGGAACCCGTCGCTCGGGAAATCGGCTGGCGCCCGCAGCACGCCCTGACGAAGATCCCCACATGACCACCTTCCTCACCACCGCCCGCCTGGCCCTGCGCCCGTTCGCCGACACCGAGGCCGACCTGGACCTCGTCGTCGGACTCGACGGCGACCCCGAGGTCATGCGGTACATCACGGGCGGCCGCCCCATGACACGGGCCGAGATCCGCGCCGAGTCCTTCGAGCGGATGCTGCGCGGCGGCTTCTGGGCGACGCACCTGCGGGACACCGGCGAATTCATCGGCTGGCACTGCCTCCGCCCCCTCGAGAACGCCCCCGCCGGCTCGGCCGACCTCGGCTACCGGCTCCGCAGGGCCGCCTGGGGCCGCGGCTACGCGACGGAAGGCGCCCTCGCCCTCATCGACAAGGGATTCGGCGAGCTGGGCTACGACCGGATCACCGCGAACACGATGTTCGTGAACGCGGGCTCGCGCCACGTCATGGAGAAGTGCGGGCTCTCGCATTCCCGCACGTACGTCGAGGACTGGCCCTACCCGGTCGAGGGCGACGAGCACGGCGACGTCGAATACGTCCTGACCCGGGAGGAGTGGTCGGCCCGCCGCCGCTAGCCTGCCGGCGAGGGTTTTTCTTAGTGGGTTCTTAAAGCGTTTCGCCAAGCTGCGGCCATGGCTACAGCAGACGACAACCTTTCGGTGGTCATCGGCGCAGGCGGGACCGGTGGTCACATTTACCCCGGGCTGGCGGTCGCCGACGCGCTCCGCAGAGCAGTGCCGCACGCCGTCATCAGTTTCATCGGTACGGAACGCGGTCTGGAGACCCGCCTGATACCGGATGCGGGATACCGGCTCCACACCGTGGACATGATCCCCTTCGATTCCTCGCTCGGGGCCCGCCGGTACCTGCTCCCCGCCGATCTGTTGCGCTCGGGGAGACAGGCGCAGCGCGTGATCGAGGAGCAGGGTGCGCACGTCGTCGTGGGCATGGGCGGCTATCCGAGCGCGCCCGCGGTGCTGGGGGCGCGGATGGCGCGCCGGCCGGTGCTGGTGCACGAGTCGAATGCGGTGCCGGGCAGGGCGAACCGTTTCGCTGCGACCCTCACCCCGCACATCGCGCTCGCCTTCGACCGCACCCGCGAGCACTTGCCGGCGCGTACGGCCCTGCGCGCGGAGACGGTCGGCATGCCGCTGGTCAGCGACGTCGCAGGGCTCGACCGGGGCGGGCGGAAGGCTCTGCGCGGGGAGGCCCGCCGCTGGTTCGGGGTGCCGGAGGGCACGCGGCTGGTGCTTTTCAACGGCGGGAGCCTGGGCGCGGCACGGCTGACGGAGGCGGCGCTCCAGCTGGCCTCGCGGTGGCGCGGGCGGCCGGACGTCCACCTGGTGATCAAGACCGGGCCGGGCGCACTGGAGCAGGTACGGGCCCGCCTCGCCGCCGAGGGCGGCGACCGGGTGGCCACCGCGGTGGGCTACCTCGACCGGATGGACCTCGCCTACGCGGCCGCCGACGTCATGGTGTGCCGGGCGGGATCGGCGACGGTGGCGGAGCTGTCGAGCGTGGGCGTGCCCGCGGTCCTGGTCCCGTACCCGCACGCGCCGCACGACCACCAGACCCACAACGCCCGGGTGCTCTCGGACGCCGGCGCGGGGCTCCTGCTCCCCGACGGCGAAGCCACCGGCGACCGGCTCGCCGGCCTGATCGAGCCCCTGTTCGCCGACCCGGCCCGGCTCGCCGCAATGGGTACCGCGGCCACCCCGGGCACGCACGCCCTCGCGGCCGACCTCATGGCGGCGTGGGCGCTGCGCCTGGCAGGCCGCGCCCCCGCGAATCCCTTTCCGTTCCAGGCTGTTGAGAGGAACCACGCATGACCGGCATGACCACTGCAATGACCACTGAGCTGAACGACACCACCGACTGGGCCGGACGCAGCGTGCTGGTCACCGGAGCCGAGGGCTTCATCGGGTCGACCCTCGTCGACCTGCTCGTCGAGCGCGGGGCGCGCGTCCGGGTGCTCGTGCACTACAAGCCGTACGCCGAGCGCGGCCACCTCGCCCGTTACCTCGGGCCCGGTTCGCCGGTGGAGACGCTCGCCGGGGACGTCCGCGACGCCGGGCGTGTGATGGACGCGGTGGCGGGGTGCGACACCGTCTTCCACCTGGCGGCCCTGATCGGCATTCCGTACAGCTACGCGTCGCCGGAAGCGTACGTGCAGACCAATGTGGCCGGTACGGAGAACGTGGCCGCGGCCTGCCGCCGCCACGGTGTGCGACGCATGGTGCACACGTCGACCAGCGAGGTCTACGGCACCGCCCTGACCGCGCCGATCAGCGAGGAGCACCCGCTGCAGCCGCAGTCGCCGTACTCCGCCTCGAAGATCGGCGCGGACATGCTGGCCCTGTCCTACGCGCACTCCTTCGAGCTGCCGGTGACGGTCGTGCGGCCCTTCAACACCTACGGACCGCGGCAGTCGGCGCGGGCGGTGATCCCCACGATCCTCGCGCAGCTGCACTCGGGGGCCGAGGAGATCCGGCTGGGGTCCACGTCGCCGACGCGCGACTTCACCTACGTCACCGACACCGCCGAGGGCTTCCTGGCGCTCGCGGACTGCGACCGGGCCGTGGGGCACGCCGTCAACCTCGGCACCGGGCGGGAGATCTCCATCGGCGACCTCGCCGAGTCACTGGTCCGGGCTTCCGGCCGGGACGCGAAGGTCGTGGTGGACCCGTCGCGGCTGCGGCCCGCCGGCAGTGAGGTGGAGCGGCTGCTGTCGGACAACACCCGGGCCCGGGAGTGGGCCGGATGGCAGCCCCGGGTGGGGCTGGAGGAGGGCCTGGCCCGCACCTCGGACTGGGTCCGGGACAACCTGCACCTCTTCGCCCCGGACCGCTATCAGGTCTGATCGGTCCGGTCGGGTCCGAGCAGTGGCGGGCCCGTCACCATCCGTGAGGAGGGTGGCGAGGCCTCGCACACCCCCTCCGACCGGAGGGGGTATCACCCGATTTGCCACCCATTAGGCCGATACGCATCGGGCGGGCGCTTCGTAACGTGGATCACGTTGCCGTACAGCGGACAGACGAATCCCGAGGAGGCGGACGGTATGTCGCGAACGGTGGAGCGCGTCGTCGTAGGCGTGGACGGTTCGGCGGGCAGTGTCGCCGCGCTCAGGCAGGGCGCGCAGGAGGCGGCCCGCCACGGCGCGGCCCTGTGTCCCGTGCTGGCCTGGTCGCCGCCGGGCGGGGAGGCGGCGGACGCCCTGCAGCCCGCCCCGGCCGACGTCCGCGCGCACTGGGAGGCCCAGGCCCGCAGGGCCCTGACCAAGACGTGCGAGAGGGCGCTCGGCGCCGCACCGTTCCGCCTGAGGGTGGCCCCGCGGATCGTCCGCGCGGAGCCGGGACCGGCCCTGGTGGCCAGCGCCCGGCACGACACGGACATGCTGGTGCTGGGCGCCGGCAGCCACGGGCTGTGGCACCGGTTCCTCCACGGCTCGGTCAGCCGCCACTGCCTCCGGCACGCCCGCGGCCCCGTCATGGTCGTCCACCCCGACGAGGCGGACGTGAAGGACGCCCGCGGGGCGGTACGGCCGCCGCGGCGCCACCCTCCCGTCGTGGTGCCGGTCGGCCCGACGGACACATGGCACCGGCCTACCGGCCCCGGCCGCAACGGCTGACCAGGGCCCGGGCCTCAGGCGTGGTTGCGGGCGGAGCGGCGCCGCACGGCCAGGAACAAGGTGGCGGAACCGACTGCCAGGACGCCGGCGCCCGCGACGGCCAGCATGGCCGTACGGTCGTCACCACCGGTCTCCGCTAGACGCCCGCCCTGGGCGGCCGGGGCGTTGGCCGCCTTCACCGCGGACCGGGGCTCGTTTCCGGCACCGACGTCTCCGGCGCCGGCCTTTCCGTCGGAACCGGCCCGGCCGTTCTCACCGTGGCTCTTCTCCGCATGCCCGTTCCCGCCGTTACCTCCCGCGCCGTGGCCGCTGTCGCCGGGGCCGTCACCGCCGTGCCCGCCGTGGTCGACGGTCGATTTCGCGGCCTCCTCTGTTATCTGCCGGTCGCTGGGAGCGGACGCGGCCGGGGCTGCGGCCTGCGCCGCCGTCGCCGCCTTCCCCTTCCCGCCGAAGTCCACGTCCGAGCAGGTGTAGAAGGCCTCAGGGCTGTCGGAGCGCTGCCAGACGCTGTACACGAGGTGGCGGCCGGACCGCTTCGGGACGGTGCCGTCGAAGACGTAGCTCCCGTCCTTCAGCGTGGGGTTGGTGACCTTGGCGAACGGCTTGGCCTCCAGGTCGGACCACTTCAGCGGCTTCTTCGGGTCGTAGCCGTCCTTCGTGAGGTACAGCTCGAACGTGCCGCGGTGCGGTGCGGTCGCCCGGTACCGGAAGGTGTGCTTGCCGGGCGCCAGCTTCGAGCCGGGCCAGTCGGCGCGCGGCAGGTCCAGCCCCTTGTACTTGGCGCGGCCCGCGCTGCACAGCTTGCCGTCCGGGATGATCTGGCGGTGGCGCCCGGCGGCATCGCCGATGTTGACCTCGTTCCAGTCGTAGAGGGGCTGGGTGCCGCCCGCTGCGACCATCGCCTTGCAGGCGGCCGAACGAGGGTGCTCCGGCCCCTCGGCGAAACAGGCGGACACCCGGCTGACCGGGTCCGTCATGGAGCCGTGTGCCTCGGCCGGTACGGCGGTCAGCGCGGTGAGCGCGAGAGGGGCGGCGCCGAGCAGAGTCATCCGTACGGCCTTGTGACGCGTGCGCATGAGGGTCTCCTTGTGGGTGAGGGGGTGGCCCCGCACGCCGGCCGTGAGGTGGGGGGTGCCGGACGTGCGGGGCGGTGTGGGGGGATGTGGGGGGCTTCTACGTGGGGGGTTGGGGGACGGGGAACGGGAAGCGCGTCAGCCCTTGCGGGCCGCGAACGCCTTGGTGAAGGCGAGTTCGTCCTGGACGATCGAGCTGCAGGTCGCGGATGCGGAGTTCTGCGCACCGCCCGGGCACTGCTTGTCGCGCGCGGCGGACCACATCGACAGCCAGCCGATCCCCTTGGACCGGCCGAACGCGGCCAGCTGCGCCGCGTCGTCGACCTTGAAGACCTCGGCGGCCACGTCGTTGACACCGATCATCGGGGTGACCGCCACGGCCTTCCACGCGGCCTTGTCGCTCAGCCCCAGCACGCCCTTGACCTGCGCCTGCGTCGCGGTGGCGGCGTCGATCGCGTACTGCCCCATGTCGCCGTTGAAGGACGACCCGTAGTCCATCGCCATGATGTTGACCGCGGAGACGGAGACGCCGCTCTTCTTCGCGTTCCCGACCAGGTCGACGCCCTCCTGGGTGAGCCCGGTGGGCATGACCGGGAGGGTGAAGGAGACGTCGAGGCCGGGGTGCTTCTTCTGGAGCGAGGCGATCGCCTGGGCGCGCCGGGTGTTGGCGGCGGCGTTGGGCAGGGCCGCGCCCTCGATGTCGAAGTCCACCTTGGTGAGCTTGTAGGCGTCGACGACCTTGCCGTACGCGGCGGCGAGTTCGTCCGCGGAGGAGCAGACGAGCCCCAGTTCGGAACCGGCGGCGCCGCCGAAGGAGACCCGTACGTCGCCGCCCGCCGCGCGCAGCTTCCCGATCTGCTGCGCCACGGGGTCGCTCCCGATGCCGGTGACACCGCCCCACTTGGGCGTGCAGCCGCCCCCGGAGGTGACGAAGGCGAGGTTGAAGTTCTTGACGCCGGTCTTCTTGGCGGTGTCCAGGAGGTCGTAGGTGGGGTGGAGGGAGGTGTCGACGTACGGGGCGAAGGCCGCGTTCGCGCCGCCGGGGGCCGGGGAGGTCACGGTCGGCTGCGGTTGCGGCTGGGGCGGGGCGGACGTGGGGGTGGTGGGATCGGTGGGCTTGGTGGAACCCGTGGCCCCCGTGGACCCCGAGGGCTGCGGGCCGGGGTCCTTGTCCACGGAACACTTCGTGCCGTTGATCCGGCAGTTGGCCGGGGCGTCGGCCGCGCCGGCGCCGACCCCGCTGCCGGCGGCGACGAAGCCGACGGTCACAGACTTGCCGGGGGCGATCGTCGCGTTCCAGCTCTCCGGCTCGACGGTGACGCTGCGGCCGCTGACGGTGTGCTTGCCGTTCCACAGCGAGGTGATCTTCGCGCCGGCCGGGAGGTCGAAGGTGAGCTTCCAGCCCGACAGGTCCTTGCCCGTGTCGTTGGTGAGGACGTACTGCCCGGTGTAGCCGTCCGACCAGGCGCCGGTCCGGGAGAAGGCCGCGCCGACCGAGGCGGCCTGCGCCGTGCCGGTGAGGGTGAACGCGGCGCCCGTCGCGATCGCCGCGGCGAGGCCTGCGCCGGCGAGCTTCGCCTTGCGGCTCACTCGTCGGCGGTGTGCGGAGGAACCCATCGCGTGCCTGCCTGTTCTGGGTTGGGGGGTGGGGTTGGGGGGTGGGTACGTGCGGCACGCTAGCGAGACCAAAACAGGCAAATCGTCGAATCGGCTTCCCGGGCCCGCTCCTTATGGCTGCGTTAAGGAACGCATCGGCGGGGGTTAATGAGGGGTGCCGGCCACGGGTGCGGCGTCGGGGTCAACGGCGCGACCGGCCGCGCCGTACCCGCCGGCGGCGGCGCTCACGGCCCTTGGATCCGCCGCCGTCCGGCGAGAGCCACACCCGCACCTCCGTGCCGCCCAGCACCGACCGCCCGATCCGTACGTCGCCGCCCGTCGACTCCGCGACGCGGCGCACGATGTCCAGGCCGAGGCCGGTGGAACCGGGGCCGCCGGCGCCGTGGCCGCGGCGCAGTGCGGCGTCCGGGTCGGCGATGCCCGGGCCCGCGTCGGAGACGAGGACGATGACGGCGTCGTCGCTGTGGTGCACGTCGACCGCGAAGGCAGTGCCCTCGGGTGTGTGCCGGAAGACGTTGCCGAGCATCGCGTCCAGTGCGGCGGCGAGTTCGGGGCGGGCGACGGGGACGCGTACGGTCGCGTCGACACCCGAGAGCCGGACCGTGCGGCCCTCGTCCTCGGCGAGCGCGGACCAGAAGTCCATCCGGTCGCGGATCACTTCGCTGGCGTCGCAGCCGAGCGTGGGCCGTTCCTTCTGCTCGCCCTGCTCGCGGGCCGCACGGATCAGCTGATCGACCTCGCGCTCCAGCTGGGCCACGGCGGCGCGGGTCTGCTCGGCGGCCGGGCCCTCGCCGAGCGACGCGGCGTTCAGGCGCAGGACGGTGAGCGGGGTGCGCAGGCGGTGGGAGAGGTCGGCGGCGAGCTCGCGTTCGTTGGAGAGCAGCTGCACGATCTTGTCGGCCATGGAGTTGAACGCGACGGCCGCGGCCCGCAGTTCCGCCGGCCCGTCCTCGCGTACCCGGACGCCCAGCTTGCCCTCCCCCAGCTCGGCGGCCGCCTTCGCGAGCCGCTCCGCCGGGCGTACCAGGCGCAGGCCGAGGCGGTCCGCGGTGACGAGGGAACCGGCGATCAGGCCGAGGCCCACGCCGGCGAGGATCGCCCAGGAGGTGGTGACTCCGTTGCCGACGGCGCGATGCGGCACGTACACCTCGACCACCGCGAACTCGCCGGTGCTCAGGGCCGTCGGCTGCAGCAGGGCGTAGCCACCGGGCACGGAGGTGACGGCGGAGCGGCCGCGGCGGGCGGTCTCCACGTCCCGCGGGTCGGCCCGGCGCGGGCCGATGTCGTACGCCTTGTGCCCTTCGGCGCCCGCGCCTTGCTGTGTGTCGTCGTTCTGCTTGTCGCCGTTCTGCTTGTCGTCGTTACCGGGTACGTGGACGGCCATCCGTCCGTCCCCGCCGGCCTGTGAGCTGGCGACCGCCCGTTCCAGCTGGTCGCGGTCGGTGGTGATGGCGAGCGCGGGCCGGATCTGGGCGGCCTGCCGTTCGGCATCGGCGAAGGCCCGGTCCCGGGCCAGTTCCTTGACCACCAGGCCGAGCGGCACGGCGAAGGCCAGCACGACCATCACCGTGACGGCCAGCGAAACCCTGACGAGCGCCCATCTCACGGCTGCTCCGGGAGCGCCGTCCCCGCCGCCGGGGGCTCCAGCTTCACCCCGACCCCGCGGACGGTGTGCAGGTAGCGCGGGCTGGCGGCGGTCTCGCCGAGCTTGCGGCGCAACCAAGAGAGGTGCACGTCGATGGTCTGGTCGTCCCCGTAGGACTGCTGCCAGACCTCGGCGAGGAGCTCCTTGCGCGGGACGACGACGCCCGGGCGGCCGGCCAGGTAGGCGAGCAGGTCGAATTCACGGCGCGTCAGGTCCAGTGGGGCGCCGTCCAGTTCCGCCAGCCGGCGCAAGGGGTCGACCGACAGGCCGCCGACCTGAAGCGCGGCGGACGGCGCGGGCTCGCCCGCCGGCCCGCCCCGGCCCGAACGGCGCAGCACGGCGGCCATGCGTGCGGTCAGGTGCGCCACGGAGAACGGCTTGACCAGGTAGTCGTCGGCGCCGTCGGTGAGCAGCCGGATGATCTCGGCCTCGTCGTCCCGGGCGGTGGCCACGATGACCGGTACGTCGGTAATGCCGCGCAGCATCTTGAGCGCCTGCGCCCCGTCGAGATCCGGCAGCCCCAGGTCGAGGATGACCAGGTCGAAGCCGACCTGCGCCACCTCGCGCAACGCCTCGAGAGCGGTCCCGACACTGCGCACGGTGTGCGAAGCCTCGGTGAGCTGCCGGATGAGGGCGGAACGCACGAACGGGTCGTCCTCGACCACGAGCAGTCTTGCCATGGCCCGCACCGTACGCCATACGGGTGAGGCACTATGAGCCAGGTGAGACGAGGAATCATGCAGGCCCTGGCGTGGATGCTGGCGACCGCGGCCGCCATGGCGGTGTCCTGGTACGGGGTGCGCACCGTGCTGGCGGGCACGGCCTACGAGCCGCCGCGCGCGCTGCCGATCTCCGGCACAGCGGCACCGGCCATAGGCGAACCGGCCTCCTCGACCCGTACACCGGGCCCGCTGCCCTCCCCCTCACCACCGGGCACCGCGTCCCCCTCCGGGAAGCAACTCGCGCCCCCGGCCCCGGACACGTCTGCGCCCGGGTCCGGAGCCGCGTCCGGGTCGGCGCAGAGCCCCGAGGCCCAAGCCCAGCCGGGCGCGGGCGAAGTGAAGAGCTATCCGGTCCGGGGCGGCCGGGCGGTCTTCGACCTCGGCGAGAGCTCCGCCACGCTCGTCTCGGCGACGCCGGAGGAGGGGTGGCAGATGCGGGTGTGGAAGCAGAGCGCCTGGATCCGGGTGGACTTCATGGCCGGCACGAAGACGACGTCGGTGTTCGTCACGTGGAACGGCCATCCGCCGCGGGTCCAGACCGTGGAGAACTGACGGTGGAGAACCGAGGCGGAACGCCGTCACGAAAGGGAGGCGGAACGCCGTCGCGAAGGGTCGGTCCCGGTTGCGAAGGTGCGCGGTTCGCCTAGGGTGACAAGCGTGACGCGTCCCCCCGCCGGCCGGGAGCCGTCGTGGAGGTGACCGGCCCGCTCCGGTGGCTGCTGCGGCAGGAGCAGGGGCCGGAGCACCTCCGGCGTGCGACCTGGGCCGCCGTCGCCGGGCTCACCGGCTTCTACACCCTGCGCTACGGCTTCGGCGCGCCCGGCATGGCCCTCTACGCCCTGTTCGGCGCGCTGCCGCTGACGTTGTTCTCCCAGGTCCCGGGGCCCGCGGAGCAGCGGACTCGGACGTTCCTCGCGGTGCTGCCCGCCGGCTGGGTCCTGGTCACCGCCGGCACGCTGCTCGCGGCGCACTCGTGGAGCGCCGCCTGCGGCATGTTCGTGGTGGGCTTCACGGCCTCGTACCTGGGGGTCGGCGGGCCGCGCCTGGGCGGGCTGGCCTCCGCCTTCCAGCTGTACTACCTGCTCCCGTGCTTCCCGCCGTACGACCCCGGGTCGCTGGGCGAGCGGCTCGGCGGGCTCACGGTGGGGATCCTGCTGACCGCCCTCGTCGACCGGCTCCTGTGGCGCGACGAGCAGCCGGTCCCGTACCGGGTCCTCCTCGCCGACGCCGTGGACGCCGTGGCCGGCTACTGCGCCTCCACCGGGCGCCTCATGGCCCGTTCCGGTTCCGGTTCCGGTGCGGGTGACGACGGGGCCGCGGACCGCTCGGCCGCGCAGCGGGACCAGGAAGCGGCCTACCTGGCGTTGCAGGCGACGCTGCTGTCCCGGGTGGCGCCTGCGGAGCGCCCCACGTCCGCGTCGCTGCGGGACCGCGCCTGTTACGACGTCCGTGCGGCCGTGCGGCACGTACGGGCTCAGCTGGACCGGCTGCTCGCCGGTGCCAGGGGACCGGACCCCGCCGCCGCGCACCTGCTGGACCGCACCGCGGCGGCCTTGCGGGGCACCGGGCGGGTGCTGCGCTCCGGCTCCCCCGGGCCGCGCGACGATGCGTTGGCCACGGCCTTGTCCTCCTTCCGCACGGGCCGGGCCCGGCGCCTCGCGGGCGTCACGGCCCTGCGGCTGCGGCAGGACTCGGTCGTCCAGGCGGCCGCCACGGGCGCGTTGCTGGCAGGCGAGGGCGCCCGGATCGCCTTCGGGGCGCCGCTCGACGCCCGGTGGCAGCGGCCGGGCGGCCCGTTCCCGTACGCCGCGCTGCGCCCTCCCGCCCGGTGGTGGCGACGGCTGCGGCTGCACCTGACCCCGCGCTCGGTCCTCCTGCAGAACGCCCTGCGCCTCGCCATCGCGCTGGCGGGCGCACGGCTGATCGTGGGTGCCCTGGATCTGCCGCACGGCTTCTGGGTGCTGCTGACGATCCTCAGCCTGATGCGCACCTCGGCCGCGGACACCCGGGGCGCCCTGCCGCCCGCGTTCCTCGGTGTGGCCGTCGGCGCGGCG
Source organism: Streptomyces roseifaciens (assembly GCF_001445655.1). Taxonomy (NCBI): domain Bacteria; kingdom Bacillati; phylum Actinomycetota; class Actinomycetes; order Kitasatosporales; family Streptomycetaceae; genus Streptomyces; species Streptomyces roseifaciens. The sequence continues at coordinate 654,749 of NZ_LNBE01000002.1, read as the reverse complement.
CTCGCGACGCTGATGCTCGTCGTGGTGGGCGACACCCCGGCCTTCTACATCGCCGCGGCGCCCGTCGTGTTCCTGGTGGGATTCGGCGTGGGCCCTGTACTGGGCACCGCCTGGACACAGGCCGCGCTGACCCTCGTCCTCATCCTGCTCTTCGCCCAGATCCTGCCCCCGGACCGGCATCTGCCCGCGGTGCGGCTCCTCGACGTGGTGATCGGAGGGTCCCTGGGTGCCGCGGCGAGCCTGCTCGCGTGGCCCAAGGGAGCGGGCGGCGAACTGCGGCGCTCCGTCGTGAACTTCATGGTCCGGGGCGCGGAGGCATGCAAGGCGGTGACCCTCGGGCTGTGCCACGGCCCCGGCCGGGCCCTAGGCCATGACCACGGCCGTGACCACGGCTACGGCCGCGACCGCGCCGGTGCCCACGCCTGCTCCACGGATCCCCTGCGCCCGGCCCACGCCGCGATGCTCCTCGCCCAGGCGGCCCACACCCAGTACCGGACGGAGCACACCGGCCGGGACCGGGCGACTCCTCCTTGGGAGACGGCCATGCAGCCCGGCCACCACACCGTCAGCGGCGGCGAACTGCTGCTCGCCGCCCGCCGGGACGGTGACGGCAGGGAACTGCCCGCGGACGCGACCGCCCTGCTCGTGGCCCTGGCCGACCGCGTGGCGGACGACTGCCTGCGGGCCACCGAGGTCGTCCGCTCGGCGGGGGCGGACGTGCCGCAGCTCTCCGGACCGTATCCGGCGGCGGAATCGGCGCCGTTGCGCTGTGCGGTTGCGCAGGCGCAGGCGCAGGCGCAGGCGCAGGTGCGGGCACAGATGCCGGATGCGGACGCGGATACGGACACAGGCACAGGCCCAGACACAGGCCCAGAAACGGATCCCGGCACGGTCCTGCTGATCGCCGACACCGAGGCGTGGCTCACCGGGGTGGCGCACGACGCGGCCCGGGTCGTCCGCAGGGCCGAGGCCGCTCGCTGAGCGCGACGCCGGCTGCCGCCCGTCCCCCTCCCCCGCGACGTACGGTGGTGAGCATGAACGATCTTTCCACCCCGTACGTCCAGGTCGACGGCCGTGCCCTCGATGCCGACCCGCTGTTCCTCGCGCTGATGGGCGGCTACGGGCACATGACCGCCATGCAGGTCCGGGACGGCCGGGTGCGCGGGCTGGACTTCCACCTCACCCGGCTGGACACGGCCACCAAGGAGCTGTTCGGCGAGGGGCTGGACGGCGAGCTGGTGCGGGACCGGATCCGGCACGCCCTGGCCGAGGCGGGAGTGCGCGACGCATCGGCGCGGGTCTACGTGTACGCGCCGGAGCCGGGCGACAGGACGGTGACCGCGGTCATCCTGCGGCCCGCCGTGCCGGAACCGGGCCCGCAGCGGGTGCGCAGCGTCCCGTACGCCCGGCCCAGCGCCCACCTCAAGCACGTGGGGGTCTTCGGGCAGGTCCACCACCTGCGGCAGGTGAAGGCGGCGGGCTTCGACGAGGCGCTGCTGGTGGAGCCCGACGGCACGGTGACCGAGGGCGCCATCACCAACGTGGGCTTCCTCGACGGCGACACGGTGGTCTGGCCCTCGGCCCCCGCCCTGGACGGCATCACCATGCTGGTGCTGCAGCGGGAGCTGGACCGGGCGGGCCTGCCGTGGCGGCGGCAGGCGGTGCGGCTGGACGAGGTGGCGCGCTTCGACGCGGCGTTCGTCTGCAACTCCCTCGGCGTCTCTCCCGTGCCGCTCATCGACGACGTGCCGTTCCCCCTGGACGCGGAGCCCGTACGCATGCTGAAGCGGCTGTACGACGCCGCGCCGTGGGATGTGATCTGACCCCGGCGGGCCGACCCTAGGGGCTGACGCTCGTCACGCCGATTGGATCTTGACCTGCTCCGTGGTGTAGAAATCCCCCTCGATCGATCATGATCACGTCACATTTCACCACGGGGGATCAAGAATGACTCGCACTCGACGTCTCATCAGTACCGTCGCCGTCGTGGCCGCGCTGGGCGCCGCCACCGCCTGCGGGCCCGAGGAGGACACCGCCACCGGCTCCGGCGCCTCCTCCCAGCCGTCGGCGAAGCCGAGCGCAGGCAGCGGCGGCAACGGCGGGAACAGCGGCAGCGGCTCTGCGGACAACGGCGGCGGCGACTGCGGGCAGCCGCCGAAGCTGCCGGCCGGCCACAAGATGGTCGAGGTCGCCGCGCCCCCGTCCAAGGGGTCGATGTCCGCCAAGGACGCCAAGCCCGCCTGCACGCCCAACGACTGGATCTACCGCGGCGACGGCAAGGCCAACTACTACCTGTTCTCGGAGAACGTGAAGGCGGAGCTGGCCACCGGTGGCGGCGCCACCAAGACGGTCCCCGTCGGGGAGCTGTGGACGCACGCCGGTGACTGCATGACGAACAGCTCGGCCGTGAAGTCGCCGTACAGCTGCTCCGGGAACATCTACGACATCACGCTCGACTCCGAGGGCAAGGTGAAGACCATCAAGGAGATCTGGCACTCCTGAGCCCGTCCGGTCCCAGGGCGGGCCCCGTAAGGGCCGCCCCGGGACCACTTCTCCCGCGAGGGTTCAGCTATGCGGACCCGGTAGCCGCAGGTGCGCTCTGGGGCCGTTGCCCTTGAGTCGAGTACATCAGGCAGGAGCTCGCCAGGAAGTCGGGGTGACTCATGGCCGCACCCGCCTCTTCGAGCTGATCCTCCGTCATGCCCACTGCGAGCAACCGGTCCCGCAGGAGCCGCGTGTTGTGGACCTGCAGGGCCGTTCCCGGCGAGTGCGCGCGCCACTGCTGGACCTCCGGCTCCGCGTCGATGCCGACGAGACCGGCCCGGTGCATGGCCGTGGCCACGGACCGTCCCCAAGTGAGGTCCGCGCCGGCGGATTCCAGGAGGCGGAGCTTGGCCCCGAGGTAGCTCCGGTACGCCTCGGCGGCCGCGTCCCCCGATGCGCCGAGCGGGATCAGCGGCCCGTACGTGGTCTCGTCGAACTCGTCGAGCTGCAGCCAGCCCCCGGGTTTGAGCGCAGCAACCAGGCGCCGGAGCACATCGATGCGCTCGGGCAGGTGCAGGAGCACCAGCCGGGCATGGATGACGTCGAAGGCGCCCTCCGGGAGGGGGTCGCGCGTGATGTCGTGGGTGAGCACCTCCACGCCGGGCGTGGGCGGGGTGTGCTGCGGCTTGACGTCCGTGGCCAGCACCGAGCCGCCCGGAGCCACCCTTTCCGCCAGCCATCGCGCGACGCTGCCGCCGCCCGCCCCCACCTCCAGGCACACCGATCCCGGCGCGAGGGGAAGGCGGGACAGACGGCGGGTGGTGAAGGCGTCGTACGCATCGGCCAGGCAGCGGTGCTGTTCGGCGGCCTCCGCATGCTCGTTGTCGAACACGTAGCCCGGGACCTGCGTCGTCGTCATGTACCGATGCTACGGAGCGGCGCCGCCCCGTCGCGGCAGACTCGACGGCCCGGCACCCGATCGGTTCCCGCAGTGATGCCGAGCCACCGGAGCGGGCCGGAACCGGCGCTGCGATCATGGACCGGAGACCGGTGCGTCCTCGTCCTGGTCCTTGCCCTGCCCTTGCCCTCGTCTCCGTAAGGAATGGTTCGCCATGCCCGTTCCCGCCGATCCGACCGTGCTCCACCCGATGCCCGGCCAGCCCCGTGTGGTCCTGCTCAAGCCGCTGGTGAAGTCCCCCTTGATCGAGGTCGGGGAGTACTCCTACTACGACGACCCGGACGACGCGACCGCGTTCGAGACGCGCAACGTGCTCTACCACTACGGGCCGGAGAAGCTGGTCATCGGCAAGTTCTGCGCGCTGGGCACGGGGGTGCGGTTCATCATGAACGGCGCCAACCACCGCATGGACGGCCCGTCGACCTTTCCCTTCCCCACCATGGGCGGTTCGTGGGCGGAGCACTTCGACCTGCTCACCGGCCTGCCGGGCCGCGGCGACACCGTCGTCGGCAACGACGTCTGGTTCGGCTACGGCACCACCGTCATGCCCGGTGTGCGGATCGGGCACGGCGCGATCATCGGCTCGGGCTCGGTCGTCACCACGGACGTGCCCGACTACGGGATCGTCGGCGGCAACCCCGCCCGTCTCATCCGCACCCGCTACGGCGCCGAGGACGTCGCCCGGCTGCTGGCGGTGGCCTGGTGGGACTGGCCCGCGGAGCACATCACCGAGCACGTGCGGACGATCATGTCGGGCAGCATCGCCGACCTGGAAGCCGTCGCCCCGGGGGCGTGAGGCACCACCTGCTTTACTCTGAGTCAGCATATTTTCGAGACGAACGACAGTACGAGGGGGATGCGTTGGGGTCCGGGGACATGGAGCTCGCCGAGGCGGTGCAGGCCGTGCGGGACGAGTTGATGAGTGCCGCCGCTCAGGGCGCCGGAAGCGACGTCGCCTTCAAGGTGGGCCCGATCGCGCTGGAGTTCACCGTCGAACTGCGCAAGGACGCCCGTGCGCGGGGCGGGATACGCGCCTTCGTCGTCTCCGGGGAGACCGACGCCGGCATGAGCCGGACGCGCACGCACCGCGTGTCGCTCACCCTCGAGCCCGTCCGGGCCGACGGGGAGCCCGTGCTCATCTCCGCCGACGACGAAGGTGACGTGTCCGGCCTGGCCGGTGCCGGCTCGCTGTGAGCGGCACCTTACGCGCCGACCGGCCGGTGGGCCCCGAGCACAACCGCGTCGCCGCCGTGCAGATCACCGGCGGCCGGGGCAGCGGCTATCTGCTGACGCCGCGGCTGGTCCTCACCGCCGCCCACGTCGTCGGGGACGCGCCCGAGGCGCGGGTGACGGTGGTGGGCGGCACGGGCAGCCACGGCGCCCGGGTGGTGTGGCGCGGAGAGGGGGCGTGCGATGCCGCCCTGCTGGCCTCCGGCAGCGACCTCGTCCGGCCGGAGACCGCCGACCGGCTTTCCCCCGTGCACTGGGCGCGGCTGACGGACGACTCACCCCTCCGCGGCTGCCAGGCCATGGGCTTCCCCCGCGCCCAGCACGACAGGTCCCGGGGCGTGGACATCGAACACATCGAGTGCGCGCTGCGCCCCGGGTCGGGCATCGTCCGCAACCGGTACGTCCTGGACGTCAAGGACGTCTCGCCGGAGCCGGCGAGCGGCAATTCGCCGTGGGAGGGCATGTCGGGCGCTGCGCTCTTCGCCGACGGGCTGCTGCTGGGCGTCGTGGCGGAGGCTCCCCGCAACTGGCGGCACCAGCGGCTGGAAGCGGTCAAGGGCAGGACCCTGCTCGGCGACGCGTCCTTCGTCGACGTCTTCACCCGTCATGCCGGGGCCGCGCCGGTCGTCACCGAACTGTCGTCGGCCGCGCGGACGAGGAAGCCGCTCGCCCTGGCCGGTGCGCTGCACTCGGCGCCGCGGGACCTGGCGGAGACCGTCCGCGCACATTGGACCGCCGCCCGGCAGCAGTTCTTCGACCGTACGGGCACCCCTTCCGAGCCCGCCGACGGCCGGCGCGATCTGCTGGCGTGGCTGCAGCAGTTCGACGACCCGTTCACCGACGACGTCGAGGGCCGGCGCAACCTGATCGACCGTCGGCTGACGGATCCGGGCGTGACGCCCGACCTGAAGGTCCTGCACTTGCTGGGCTGGCTCGACCCGGACGGGGAGGTGGTCTGGAAGGGGGCTCGCGTGACCCTGGAGTCGCTGGCCACGGCGTGCCGGGAAGGCCGCCTGGACACCGACGGCCCGGCGGCGGAGGTCTACGGGGACCTCTGCGCGGGCGGATTGCTGGATGCCCTGGCCGCCTTCACCGAGCTGCGCGGCCTGCGCGGGACGCAGGAGGCATGGGAGGGCGCCTGGGAGGCCTGGCGGCAGGTGGCAGGGGCGGTCTGCTTGCCGGCTCCTGCCCGGGAGTGGGCCGAGGGCGGCGCACGGGGCTTCCTGCTGGCGGCCCTCCTGCCCGGTCCCCTGGCCGGGGAACGGATCCGTACCGCCCTCGGGCGTGTGGTGCCTCCCGCCACCGGAAGAGTCGGATGGTACGACCAGCTGTGCGCGGAGGGCGGCGACCCGGACTCCCCCGTCGGGCGGCTCGTGCGCACCGACTTCGCCGCCTACGCCGCGGTCGATGCGGAGCGGCTCGCGCAGCAGGCAGCACACGAGGCCAAGCAGCGGGCCGAACAAGCGGCACGCGAGGAGGAAGCCCGTGCCTTCGCGGCCGCCCTTGCCGAACACGAACGTCAGTGGGCCGCCTACGAGGCCGCCCGGTGCACACCCGCCGCCCGGCTGGGGGCGGCTGTCCGCGTGACGCTGTGGCTGGGGGCCTGGGGTGTGCTGTCGGTTGCCGCGGCCTGGCTCGTATGGGGCATGACCTGGCCGTCCATGGCCGCAGCGATCTCCTGGCACCTGCCCTTGCCGACCCTGTCGGCCTACGCCGCCCGGCTACCGAAGGCCGTACGCATGGGTGCCGCCTATCAGCCGCCTCTCCGGCGCCCGCGGATGTGGATCCCGGCCGGCCTGGCGACTCTCCGGGGAGGCCTGCTGAAGGCGGGCTTCGTGTTCGGCGCGGTCCTGGTCGCCGGGGTGTTGCTGCACGATGTCGGCCAGGTCCTGATGACCGTCTTCTTCGTGTGCCTGTGCGTCGTGGTGTTCCGGTTCGCCGGCCACGACGAGGGCGAGGCGTCCTGGACACTCCGCAACTGGGACGACGAGCACCGGGCGAGGCTACGGGCCCACGTGACCCGGCAGCAGGAGGCCGAAGCCCGCCCGGTGAACACGCGCCCCCTGTCGGCGCGAGAGCGGGCGGACACCTACCACGCGTTCCTGGGCGCCATCGCCCACGGCGACGTCGGCGGCCGGGCGCTCAGACCCCCCGCACCGCCCCGCCGTCGTCCAGGCGGGTGATCCGCCGCTGCGCGGCGTAGGCGGCGGCCGGGTAGCGCGGGTCGGGGCGCAGGGCGTACTCGCGCAGGCACGCCTCGGTGAACTTGATGACGTGCTCGTCGCCGTGTTCGGCGGCCCGGGCGCCCAGTTCGTCCAGCGGGGGCAGGTCCCGCGCTTCCGACCGCCAGGCGTCCGTGCCCTCCTCGCGCCGGTCGGTGGTGAAGGCCAGCAGGAAGGCGGTGTGCACCTGCCAGAGCCGGGCCAGGGTCGGCTCGTGCAGTTCGTACGGCAGGTGCGGGAGCACGATGCGGACGGCGGCGGGGGCGGTGACGCCGTGGATCAGCGGGACCGGGAACACCTCGGGGTGGCCGAGGTAGACGTCGGCGAACTGGAGGGTCATCTCGCTCAGCAGCCGGGGCGCCTGCTCCGGGGCGAGCCGGCCCAGCGACTCGTCGTAGCCGGGCAGCCGGTCGAGCGTGTCCAGGCGGTGGCGGGCGGCGCCCGGGCCCATCGGGCCGTCCGGGGCCACGCGGGGCAGTGCGGCGACGGCGGCGGGCAGGTCGTAGGAGCCGCCGAGCCGCGGGCGGCCGGGGAGTTCGGCGTACCGGGCGGCCCAGTAGGCCAGGCCGCGGGCCAGCTCGTTCAGCTGGAGGGGAGTCGGCTCGCCGGCGACCGCGTACAGGCCGCGTACGGCGTGGGCGGTGCGGATGAGGCCGTGGGTCAGGCCGGCGAACAGGCCGGGGATCAGGCGCGGCCACCAGCGGGCGAGGACCTCGCGCCAGTGGGCGTCGGCCAGTTCGCGGGCGAAGAGCCGCTCCCAGTCCCCTGCCCGGTCGAAGGCCCCGAGGGCGGGGCGCCACGAGGACTCGTCCGCGGGGTCCAGGGCGAAGCGGGCGGCCGGGGGCTCGTGGTGCTCCATCGCCTTGCGGTAGCGCACCACCCAGCGGGCGACCTCGTCCTCCTGCCCGAGCAGGGCGAGCGCCTCGGCGCCCATGGGGCCGTGGTTGGCGAGGTCGACGCCCTGCCCGCGCTCGTACCCGAGGTCGTCCATCCGTTCCAGAGCATCGTTGAGCGCATCGCTGTAGCCGATCGACGTCATGGCAAGACCCTTCGATTATCCAAATAGTTTGGAGATCAAAACCATATACACTCGTAGTATGCAGCACACCCCAGAGACCGGGAAGGCCCCGCGGAAGCCGACACCGGCCGAGCTCGAAGTCGTCGGCCTCGTACCGCTGTTGGAGCCGTTCTACCGAGGAGCGGTGGTACGGGCACTGATGCCGGCACCGCTGCGCGAGGCGATGGAGACCCACGGGCTGACCCCCCGTCACGGCGCGGTCCTGCCCCAGCTGCTGGCCGGGCAGCCGCTGACCGTCAGCGAGATCGCCCGGCGGCTCCAGGTGTCGCTGCCCACCGCCAGCGACCTGGTCGGCGGCCTGAGCCGGGCCGGGATCGTGGAACGGGCCGAGGACCCGGCGAACCGCCGCCGGGTCCTGGTGTCCCTGGCCGAGGAGTTCCGCCCGCCGCTCGAAACCTTCATCGTCCGCCGCACCGAGCCGCTGCTGCGCGCCCTGGACGGGCTGTCGGCCGACGAGCGGGCGGGGTTCCTGGCGGGGCTCACCGCCTGGGTCCGCGAGGTGCAGAGGTAGGCTCCGTCGCCGCGGGACGCCGCGGGCGGAACGCGTTCCGCTCCTCACCAAAGGAAGACGAACCCACCATGCCCTTCGGGTATTTCATCCTCATACCCGGCTACGCCCTCGCCGCCCTGAGCGCGGCGTACGGCTGGCTGCTGCAGGCCCGCGTACGCCGGTTCCAGCACAGCCGGCCACCCGCCCACGGCCCGGAGCTCGCGTCCATGACCACCGCCGCCCGGTGGGGAAGACAGCCGGCCGCCGGCGGCGCCGCGCGCGACGTACTGGAGATCGCCTGGCTCCGGGGAGGCGCACCGCGGACCGCCGACACCGCGCTGCTCACCATGCAGCAGGACGGGCTGCTGGACATCGACCACCAAGGGCTCGTCTCCCCCGCCCCCGGAACCCTGGCGCGCACACCCGTCGAGCGGGCGATCACCGCCGCGTGCGCCGAAGCCGAGCGCCACAGGACGCCGATCGCCCTGCGCGACCTCCGGGAGAGGCTGATCGGCCATCAGGAGACCGCGGCCATCGGCGCCTCGCTCGTCGAGCGCGGCCTGGCCTTCGACGCCGCTCACTGCCGGCGGTTCCGCATCGCTCACCTGCTGCTGCGCCTGTGCGCCAAGGTGTATCCGGTGCTGGCGTTCCTGGCACTGGTCACGATGGTGTCCTCCTTCGACACGACCGATTCCGGCGACGCGTTCTCCGCCCCTCGTCACGGCCTGACCGTCACCGTCCTGCTGGCCCTCGCCGGCATCGCGTGCAAGTTGGTCGGCACCAGCGTGCTGCCCGACCCTGCGCCCGCAACGCCCGCCGGCCAGGACCTGGTGAAGAACGCACGGCGCCCCCGCTCCCGCTCCCCGTACGCAACCGGCGCGGTGGCCACGGCTGCCGCGGCCACCGGTGGGGTGGCCTTGGCGCTGGCACTCGACGGGACCGGCGCGCTGGACGACGCACCCCTGTGCGACCTCCTCACCGAGTGCGGCGTCGGCTCGGACTCCACGGACTCCACGGCGTGGTTGTCCGACATCATCGGCGGGTTCGGCAGTGACTCGGGCCCGGGCGGCGGCTCGGACTCGGGCGACTCCGGCGGCGGCAGCAGCAGCGACAGCGGTTCGAGCTCCGACAGCAGCAGCGGAGGCGGAAGCTGACGGGCCGTCCGTCACCGTGGGGCGGCTACGGCGAGCTCCGCGTCTTCACGCCCGGCGGACCCGGCGCACCCCGTGAGGCTGAACATCCAGTAGGGGGCGCCGTTCAGAGCTCCTCCGGCTCTTCCTCCCGCTCTTCCTCCCGCTCTTCCGGCCGGTCAAGCACGAGGATCCGTCCCTCGGCCGTTCCGATGAACACGGCCCCGCCCGGTGCGACGCTCAGGCTCATGGGAGTGAAGTCGTGCGCGCGCACGGCCGTCGGCCGGCGGCGTACCGTCTCGCCGTCGGCCGGCCGCAGGGTCAGCAGCTCCTTCGCGCCGGTCACCGCGTAAAGGAGCCCGCCCTCTGCGTCCACCGCCCGGACCTCCGCATCCATGCGGTGCGCCCACACCACCTCGCCGTGGGGGAACGCCCGGCGGAGCAGGAACGGCCCTTCGACGGTGGTGGCGACGTGGACGAGCCCGGGTCCCAGGCCGTCCTCGACGTACACGCCGGGCCCGCCACCGATGCGTCCGGCGGGGCACTCCTCCCACCGCAGCGGGAACAGGGGCTCGATGCCCCGGGGAGAAGCCTCGACCGCCCACTTCTCGGGAAGGGGCTCACCACCGTCGCCTTGCAGGAACAGCAGGTGCGGGGAGCGGCGGATGCCGAATTCGAAGGACCTGTCGCACTCCCCCAGCGCCACTGTGCCCAGCTGACGGCCCGTGGGCGTGAACACGGGCGTCTCGGAGGGCGGCCACCTGGCCGGCGGGAACAGGTCGCGCGAGTCACGGGCCGCCCACGCGCCGTCGGTCCGCGCGGCGAGCCGGGCCGGGAAGTCGACCTCGTGCTCGGCGACGATCGTTCCGTCCGCGAGGTCTACCCGCTGGAGCAGCGTCCGCCTGTTGGAACTGTCGCCGACGAGCACGGTGACCCACGCCGTGTGTTCGTCCGGCGCCACGTACAGCTGGCAGCCGGAGCGCTGGAAGGTGTCCTCGGGCACGGGCACGGACCACAGCAGGGAGCCCTCGGACGACCAGCACTCCAGCAGGCTGCTGCTGAGCAGGCTGCAGAGCACCCGGCCGTCCCGCAGCGCCTCCACCGCCATGACGGTGTCCCGGAACACCCAGGTCTGCCCCGCCTCGGCGGCCAGAGCGACGAGGCGGTCGCCCACCCGGTAGCCGGGTTCCGGCGGCGGGCCCCAGTCGACGTCCCCGTCCGCAAGGGCCTTCCGCGTCTCCAGGTCGATCTCACCTTCCTCGACGCCCAGCCAGGCTTCGCGCTCGACGACGCACTGCGCAAAGGCGTCCTCGCCGTCCCGCTCGTAGGAGAGGTCCGGTTCGGAGAAGACCACTTGCAGCCTGCGCTCGTCGAGCCAGCGCAGCGCCGTCACGCCCACGCCGGTGACGGGGAAGGAGACGAGGCGCCGCGCCTGCGGTTCGTAGAGGAACAAGCCGCCCGTGCGATTCCGGTCCTCACCCCCTTCGGTGGAGATCGCGAACAGCGGGAGGACCGGGTGGAACGCAAACGCATCCACGTATTGGTCGACCTCCACGAGGTCCCACAGGGAGAAGTCGCTCTTCCTGTAGAACGCCACCCGCGACCCGCCGCCGGGCCCCGCCCCGGAGGCCTGTGTGGCCAGCCAGAGCCCGTCGGCGCTCACTGCGGCCCAGTGCGGACGGCCGGCTTCGAGAAACGGTTGGTCAGGTATCGCGCGCATCCCCGCATTCTCGGGGACGCCCGGAGCGGCCCGTGCAACCAGGCCGTTCCGGACGGCCATGAGACGGGAACAAGCCACCCTTAACGGACTTCTCTCCTCCTCATCGGACGGGCCGGGATCCTTGAACGGTTCCGGTCAACGGACTGACCGCAGGGACGGGGAGCCGCATGTTCAGGTGGGGGAAATCGCCGGACGAGGAGCCGCTGAGGAAGCTCGGAGAGGCCATAGCCGGTCTGCGGAGCGAGATGTGCAAGTCGCTCCGGGGGGGTTTTCAGGAACTGCGCCGCCAGAACGACGGACTGCGTCAGGAGCTCGGCGGCGGCCTGGGCGGCAGGCTGGGTGAGCTGCACGAAGAGCTGCGCGATCTGCGGCGCGCGCTGACCGGGGTGCGCGAGGACGTCGCGGAGACCCGCCGGGAGAACGAAGCGCTGCGGCAGGAGCTGCGGGCTGCCTGCCGGGAGGCCGCCGAAGGTCGTTCCGGGCCTCGCGAGGCCGAACGGACACCGCACCCCGGCCCCGTGCCTCCCGCGGACGCGAGCGCCGAGGCCGGCACGGAGTCCGCCGCGGAGATCCTCGAAGGCGCGCAGCCGGAGGCCGGTGAGGAGACGCTGGAGAAGCGGCTGGAAAAGGCCGCGGGAATCGGCGCCGCGGAGCTGGTGTGTCACCGCGACACCTGGGCGTACATCGTGGAGCAGGCCGCACGGAACGCCCACTTCAGGGTGCCCGGCGAGGTCACGGCCGAGGACGGCCAGGCACGCGTCGTCGTGTCCGGTCGCAGTCTGATGGCGATCCTCACCGCCCTGCACGCCGTCAAGCATCAGGGCCCCGGCGGCGACCCCGGCGACTGTGCTCTGGCCACGAAGTTCTACGAGCGCATCGCCGAGGTCGTGGACACCGTCCGCCCGGACGACCGTCAAGGCGCAGGGGGAAGGGAGGCGGCGCGGGGGCGGACGGTGATCGTCATCGACGACCGTCCCGGCCCTTCGTGACCGGTACGCGCGCGTACGGCTCGTAGCCGGTCCGCCGGACGCGGACCGGCTCCCCCGGCCTCCTTCGCTCCGGCCCTGGCCGGCCCTTTTCACGCCGGTCCGGGCCGGCCCCTTCACTCCAGCCCGGGCCGGGCCGCTTCCTGCAGGGCGCGCCGCGTGATGTTGCGGGCCATGCCTCCGAAGACGATCGCGTGGAAGGGGGACACGCTCCACCAGTAGGCGTGTCCGGCCAGTCCGTGGGGGCGGAAGAGGGCCCGCTGCCGGTAGGTGGAGCGGGAGGGGCCGTCGGGCGTGACGGTCAGCTCCAGCCAGGCGCGGCCGGGCAGCCGCATCTCCGCGCGCAGGCGCAGCACGTGGCCGCGTTCGATCTCCTCCACGCGCCAGAAGTCCAGGGAGTCGCCGAGGCGCAGCGCGTACGGGTCGCGCCGGCCGCGGCGCAGGCCCACGCCGCCGGCCAGCCGGTCGAGCAGGCCGCGCAGGGACCAGGCCAGGGGGAAGGAGTACCAGCCGTTCTCGCCGCCGATGCCCTCGACCACGCGCCACAGTTCGCGGGCCGGGGCCTCGATGTGCGCCTCGCGGCGGTCCTCGTAGAGCGTGCCGCCCGACCAGTCCGGGTCCGAGGGCAGCGGGTCGCTGGGGGTGCCGGGCAGGGAGGCGGAGGACCAGCGGGTGGCCACGTCCGTGTCGCGCACCCGCTTGAGGGCGAGGCGGACCGCTTCGTTGAAACCGATCGGGCCGTCGGGAGGGGCGGGGGCGTAGCGGGCGAAGTCGTTTTCGCGGCAGATGACTTCATGGCGCAGCGACTCCACCAGCGGGCGGGCGATCGAGGCGGGCACCGGGGTCACCAGGCCCACCCAGAGGCTGGACAGGCGGGGGGTGAGGGCGGGCACAGGGAGGATGAGCCGTCGGGGCAGGCGGGCCACGGCCGCGTAGCGCATCATCATCTGCCGGTAGGTCAGGACGTCCGGGCCGCCGATGTCGAAGCCGCGGTTGACGTCGGGCGGGAGCCGGGCGGCGGCGAGGAGGCAGCGCAGGACGTCCCGCACGGCGATGGGCTGGATGCGGGTGGCGACCCAGCTGGGGGTGACCATCACGGGCAGTCGTTCGGTGAGGTAGCGCAGCATCTCGAAGGAGGCGGAGCCGGAGCCGATGATGACGGCGGCCCGCAGCTGGGCGGTGGGGACTCCGCTGTTCAGCAGGATCCGTCCGACTTCGGAGCGGGAGCGCAGGTGGGGCGAGAGCTCGCGCTCGGCCACCTGGCGCGGGGCGAGCCCGCCGAGGTAGACGATCCTGCCCACTCCGGCCGTCTTCGCCGCCCGGCCCACCGCGAGGGCCGCCCGGCGGTCGGTCTCCTCGAAGTCCGCTCCGGTGCCCAGCGCGTGCACGAGGTAGTAGAGGACGTCGACGTCCTCGCAGGGGCCGGCGAGGGTGTCCGGGCGGGTGACGTCGCCCCGGACGACCTCGATGCGGTCGGCCCACGGCTGGTCGCGCAGCCGCCGGGGGTCGCGCACCAGGCAGCGCACCCGGTATCCGGCACCGAGCAGGACGGGCACCAGCCGGCCCCCGATGTAGCCCGTGGCCCCCGCGACCAGCACCAGCGGCGGCCGCCCGGTGCTGCCGCCGGGCCGGGCGTGCCCCTCCGGCGTCGTCTCCATACCCACACGCTCTCCCGGAACGGTCGTTCCGCGCAGGCGAAGCTGGGCCTTCCGGGTGTCTGCGGGGCCTCGTCCGCGCGGAATGCGGTTGCTCCCGCCCGGGGCGCGACGGCTAGGGTGCCGCACATGGCACCCTTGATCGTTTTCTGCAGCGACCCGCTCGGCTCCCGGCGGGCGGACCCGCACTTCGCCGACGAGGCCCGCGCCGCCCGCGGGCTGGGGCTGCGGACCGCGCTGCTGGATCACGACGCGCTGCTGGCCGGGGACGTCTCCGGCGCGGTCCGTGGCGTGCCGCGCGGGGCCGGGGCGGCCTGGTACCGGGGCTGGATGGTGCCGTCCGGGCGGTACGCGGAGCTGGCCGGTGCGCTCGCCGACCGCGGGGTCACGCTGCTGACCTCGCCCGACGCCTATCGCCGCGCGCACGAGCTGCCGGGCTGGTACTCCACGCTCGCCCCCGTCACCCCGCGGAGCGTGTGGCTGCCCGCCCGACCGGGTCACGCCCCGGGCGCGCGCGAGCTCGCGGCCCTGACGGCGCCCCTCGGCGGCGGGCCCGCGATCGTCAAGGACTTCGTCAAGTCCCGCAAGCACGAGTGGCACGAGGCGTGTTACGTACCGGACCTGGCCGACACGGAGCGGCTGGCCGCCGTGGTGGCCCGCTTCGTCGCGCTTCAGGAGGACTTCCTCGCGGGCGGCGTGGTGATACGGGCCTTCGAGCGCTTCACGGAGGCCGGCGAGGCCCGCGCGTGGTGGGTCGACGGGCGCCCCGTCCTCGTGACGGCCCACCCGGACCGCCCCGGCCTGCGGCCCGCGCCGGTCCTCGACGCGGTGTCACCGCTGGTCGCGGCCCTGGACTGCCGGTTCGTCACCACCGACCTCGCGCCTCGGGAGGACGGGGTGTGGCGGGTGGTGGAGGCCGGGGACGGACAGGTCAGCGACCTGCCGCGGGGCGCCGGCCCGGGCCTGCTGCTGGAGGCCCTGGCCGGGGTGCGGTAGCCGGGCTGCATGTTCACCATGGGCGTCAGGGCGCACCCGGAGTCCTCCGGCCTCTGCCCGTGAAGGCACCGTTCAGCCCTTGAAGGGCACCGTCCGCCACGGGCTTTCCGGGTCCGTGGTCAGTGCCCGGTGGGCGTCGAGGACCGTCGTGTACCAGGGTCCGAACTCCTCCTCGTCGAAGTGCAGGCACCGGCCCAGGACGTAGCCGGCCGAGAACTCCTCCCACGAGTCGTAGGCGGCCTGCGCCTCCCGGGACGCGCGCTCGATCGCCGTGTGCATCTCGGTCTCCGTGGCGTACCGCGCGCCCCGGCCCCAGCGGGCCATCTTGGAACCGCGGCCTATGTCCCAGGCGGCGATCGTGCGCACGAAGCCGTCCGGCGGCAGGAGCCCGTCGGCGCGGAAGCGGGCCTCGTAGCGCAGGATCTCGCCCACCAGGGCGCGCAGGTGGGCCACGAGGCCGGCGAGCTCGGCGTCGTCCGCGGCGGCTCCGCCCTCCTGGGCGCGAACGCGCAGCGTCGACTCCACGGTGTTGCGCCACTCCGCGGGATCGACGCGGCCGCCCCGCGCGCGGGCCAGCGCGCTGCGCGCTCCCAGGACGAAGTCCCAGTACCAGGGGCTCACGTCCAGGCCGAGGAGCCGCTCCTGTATCGAGAGCCAGTCCTCGCGGCCGTGCACGCCCCAGCTGTCGGCGATCCGCTCGACCTCGCCGCGGTAGCCCATGCCGTGCCAGTGCAGGGTGTTCCACGCGTCGCCGTTGGCGAAGCACAGGTGGGCGCCGCAGGCCAGGCCGTGCAGCAGCGGGCCGGGCGCGGGGGCGCCGGTGCGCCGGGTCACCACACGGTCCATCAGCTCGTCCGAGGAGAACAGCTCGTGGTGCAGGTCCAGCCACACGTCGCGTTCCTCGTCGCTGACGAGGAAGTACTGCTCGCAGGGCGTGGCCGGGTTGACGGCGAGGACGTCCACGTCGTCGGGGACGATCTGCGCGAGCGCGCCGAGGGTCGTGTACTCGTAGACGAGGAACGGGTGCGGGCGCGGCAGCAGACCCGGGGTGTAGACCTGCGCGGCGGTCTGCCCGTCGGGGGTCCCGATGGTCAGCATGGGGCGCTCGTCCTCGCCGGCGGCCTGCGCGTGGTCGAGGCGCACCGGGTAGTACACGCCCTCGATCGCGAGCGTGCGGAGGTACGCGTACGCGTTGTCCGCCCGGCCGAGCCTGTACAGGTACTGCTCCAGATCGGTGGGCGCCTGCCAGCGGGAACCGTCCTGCGGTGCCGGGACGAGCGGGAAGAACTCGTCGTGCGCCTCGTCGTGGGCTGCCGCGTGCATGGGACTCCTCGTGGTTCCGTTCCGGTCCGGGCCTGGTGACGGCCTCAAGATCGCGTGAGTACGGTAGCGGCGGCTTCTCCGCGGCAGGGAAGCGGGGGCCGTGGGCCGCGCAGGGCCGGTCAGGTCGCGTACTGGCCGAGGATCAGCATCCCGGTGAACAGGACCGCCAGGGCCCCCAGCCCGTAGGCGCCCACCCGGGCGCCGCCCCGGGGCACGAAGATGCCGATCACCGTCCCCAGGGTGACGAGCGGCACGGCGCCCCAGGCGACAGCCATCTCTCCGCCGAAACGCAGCGGGCCGCGGACGCCGTCCTGGCAGGAGTCGCAGGCGATGGCGAGCAGAGGTCCCATGACCCCGACGAAGGCGCCGAGGGCGAGGACGACCACCGCGACGACGGCCAGCCAGATCCAGTCGCCGGCGGTGCGCCGCGGCGGGACGCCGGGGCGGCTCGGGCCGGGGGCGGGGGCGCGGGTGTCGGACGCGGTGCCGGTGTTCTCCATGTGCCGGACCCTACGAACCGCGCCCACCGGCGGACATCCGCCGCCGTACTCAGATCGTCCCGGTCCGGGACCTGAGTACCTGACCGCCCGCGGTCGTGGCGTGGCGTGGCGTCGCGAGCCGTGCCGTGGCGTCAGGCGGTGAAGCGGCGGACGTAGCGCTTCTGCCAGGGGGTTTCGACGGCGTGCCGGTCGTAGTGGCGGCGTACGAAGTCCACGGCGCTGTCGGCGGGGACCCCGTCGAGGACGGCGAGACAGGCCAGCGCCGTGCCGGTCCGGCCCCGGCCGCCGCCGCAGGCGATCTCGACGCGTTCGGCCGCGGATCGCTTCCACGCCTCGTGGAAGGCAGCACGGGCGTCCGCGGCGCTGCGGGGCAGCCGGAAGTCCGGCCAGGGCAGCCAGCGGGCCTCCCACGGAACTTCGGGAGGCTGCTTTCCGAGCAGGTGCACGGCGAAGGAGGGCGCCGGGCCGGCGGGCAGGGGCCTGCGCAGTCCACGGCCCCTGACGAGGCGTCCGGAGGGCAGTTGCAGAACGCCGGGCTCCCCCGGCGTCCACGTCCCGGCCCCGTCCGTCACGCCGCCACCTCCGGCCGGCGGTTGGTGCGCACGGTGTCCAGGTATTCGGACACGGCGTCCCTGTTGCGGATCAGGCACTCGATGCGCTCGGTCATGCGGTCGCGTTCGAGTTCGAGGGTGCTGAGCATCTCCGGCGTCGCGTCGGGGAAGTGGATGACGCGGGGCTTGTCCAGGCACGGAAGGATCTGCTTGATGATGCGCGTGGGCAGCCCGGCGTCGAGCAGCCCCCTGATCTGCAGGATGCGGTCCACGAAGCGCTCGTCGTAGTGGCGGTAGCCGTTCGGGGAGCGCTGGGAGACGATCAGCCCCTGCTCCTCGTAGTAGCGCAGCAACCGGCGGGACGTGCCGGTGCGCTCCGACAGCTCCCCGATCCGCATGATCCGCCCTCGCAGTCCGCCGTGTCGGCCCTTGACATACGTGTGATCGTTCGAGCATACACACCGGGTCGCGGAGCGGTGCGCTCCTGTCACACGGCCGCCCCCGGGGGCTGTTTCCCCCCGGGGGTAAGGCTCATGTGCCACATGGGCGTTCACGAATTCGCACTCGCGCGTTCGGCGGGGAAGCCGTGCGCCCGGGCGGCGAGCACGACGGCCAGGACCGGCACCAGCAGCACCAGCACGCTCCAGGGGAACGAGGTGGTGCCCCACAGCCCGAGGAGGACGCCGCCGACGACTCCACCGCCGGCCATGGCCACGTTCCACAGGGTGACGAGCATGGCCTGCGCCGCGTCGGCCTGCTCGCCGCCCGCGTCGCCCACGGCGGTCTGCAGGAGCGTCGGAGCGCCTCCCCAGCCCAGGCCCCACAGCGCCGCCGCCACGTAGACCAGCGCGGGGCTGTCGGAGAGCCCGGCCAGGATGGCCGCAGCGGCGGCGACCAGCAGCGCGCTGAGAACCGTCAGCGAACGCAGCCGGCGGTGAATCCGGGCACCGACGATCCAGATGCTGAGCAGGGAAGCCACACCGAAGACCAGCAGGACCAGGTCCGTCGAGCCGCCCATGCCGAGCCGGTCGAGGAAGGTGGCGATGTAGGTGTAGAGGATGGTGTGGGCCAGCACGAAGACGGTCACGACGAAGAGGACCGGCGCCACGCCGGGCACCTTCAGGGCCCGCAGGATCGGCTCGCGCTCGCCGCGCTTCTGCCCCGGGTGGTCGGGCACCGTCGCCACGATCCACGCGATGACGACGAGCGTGAGACCCGTCATGACCAGGAACGCCACTTGCCAGCTCAGCGCCTTGCCCAGGAACGTGCCCGCGGGCACGCCCAGCGAGAGGGCGAGCGGGATGCCGGTCATCACGATCGCGATCGCCTTGCCCTGCAGGGGGACCGGCGCCATGCGGCGCGCGTAGCCGGCCAGCAGCGCCCAGGCCAGGCCCGCCGCCACACCGGCCACGAACCGGGCCACCATGGTCAGGGGGTAGTTCGCCGAGACCGCTGTGACCGTGTTGGCGACGGCGAAGGCGCCCATCGCCGTCAGCAGCAGGGCCTTGCGCCGCCACCCGGCGGTGGCCGCGGTCAGCGGGATCGCCGTGAGGGCCGTGCCGATCGCGTAGATCGTGACCGTCTGGCCGGCGGCGGACTCGCTCACCCCCAGGTCACCGCTCATCGCGGGCAGCACGCCCGCGGGCAGCGTCTCCGTCAGGCTCGTGATGAACACGGCCGTGGCCAGCGCCAGCAGCGCCATCAGCGGAAGCTTCTCCTCCTTGCGCTCCCGCTTCGGCTCCCCCTTACGCTTCCCCTTCGGCCCCTCGGCCCCTCCCCGGGACTCCTTCCTCTCCTGCTTCTCCTGGACGACACCGGCTACGGATTCAACGGACGGCTCCGTTTTGCTTATCGACATGCCGTGATCCTGAAACCCTCACACATATGTGAAGGTCAAGCCGACAGGACGTGAGGCCCGTCACACGCGGATCGGAGAGCCCTCGGGGTCACTTCGTCCGCGTCAGGGCGCGGGCCAAAGCGGGCACGTCGTCGGCGACGAGGTCGACGCCGGCAGGGGCAGCGGCGGCGGTGGAGTCCGGGCCCCATTCCAGGGGGCGGGGGATGAAGGCGGTGCGGAGGCCGGCCGCGGCCGCCGCTTCCAGGTCGTCGGGGTGACAGGCCGCCATCAGCAGGCGCCGGGGCTCCACGCCCAGCAGCCGTGCGGCCATGAGGTAGACCTGCGGGTCCGGCTTGTAGGAGCGGGCCAGTTCGGCCGACAGGATGCAGTCGAAGCGGAGCCCTGCCTGTTTGGTGAGGCGCGTCACGGCGCCGAGTCCTCCGTTGGACAGTGTCGCGGTGACCAGCGGGCTGCCGTGCAGCAGTTCCAGGCCGGGCGCGGCGTCGGGCCAGGCGCGCAGCCGGTGCCACGCCCGGACGAGTTCCTCGCGTTCGGCGTCGCCGAGGGCGTCGAGCCCGTACTCGGTCACCAGGTCGTCGAGCATGAGCCGGTGGAGTTCGTCGAGCGGCTGCCAGGGCATGCCTCCGCCCACGACCCTGTCCAGGATCGGCCGGTAGCGGCGGCGCCAGGCGTCCGCGACGGCGGGCCAGTCGGCCTGCAGACCGGTGCGGGCGCCGACGCGGGCCAGTTCGGCGGCCACGCCGGAGCGCCAGTCGGTCAGCGTCCCGAACACGTCGAAGGCGACGGCGTCGACGTCCATCCCGTTTCCCTACCCCTCGGTCTGTTTCTCAACGTCGTTGATCTTACGTTCGAGACCGGCACGCCGCCGCGAAGTGCTCGACGGCGAAGTCGCCGAAGCGGCGGGACGCGGCGGTCGGGTAGGCGTCCTCGTGCCGGGCGAGCCACAGCACCCGGTGGCAGTCGGGCGCGGCGAGCCGCGCCCAGGCGACCGTCCCGCGGCCGCCGGTGTCGCGTGCCATGGCCGGGAGCAGGGCGACCCCCAGCCCCGCACCGACGAGGTCCAGGATCGCGCCCGGCTCGTTCCCTTCGCAGACGATCGCGGGGCGGACCCCCGCCCGGGCGAACAGCCGGTCGGCGAGGATGCGTTGCCAGTGCCCCGGGCTGGGCGTGATGAACGGCTCCCCGTCCAGCGCGGCGAGGTCGACGCCTTCCTTCCCGGCCAGCCGGTGCCCGGCGGGCACGGCGAGCAGCACGTCCTCCCGGAGGAGTTCGACGGAGGTCAGCGCCGGGCCCGCGAGCGGCTGGGACACCAGGCCGAAGTCCACTTCGCGCGTGCGGAGCCGGTCCGCCATCGCGTCCGCGGTCGCCTGGTACAGCCGGACTTCCACGCCCGGGTGGGCCGCGCGGAAGCCTGCGAGCAGCCCGGCGAGGGTCAGCAGCGTTTCGGCGGCGACCGTCACGGTGCCGCCTTCGCCTCCGGCGGCGTCGGCCAGTTCGCGGCGTCCGTCCTCGAGTTCGCCGAGCGCCCGGTCGACCCGGCGCAGGAAGGCGGCGCCGTGCTGGTTGAGGCGGATGCGGCGGCCGCGGCGGTCGAAGAGCGGGACGCCCAGCTCCGCTTCCAGCCGTGCGATGGTCCGGCTCACCGAGGGCTGGGCGACGTGCAGCTCCGCAGCCGCCCGGCTGATGTGCTCATGGCGCGCAACGACCTGGAAGCAGCGCAGTGACAGCAGGTCCATCCGTTCGCCCCCCTTATAACTCTCCAGGCATCTTTACATGCCCGGTTTGGTCTTGGACTGCATGAGCGCCGCGCCCGTAGCCTCCGGGCATCCCCCTCACTCCGAAAGAGGCCCGGCCCATGACCGACAACCCGCCCCCGCCGTACGAGAGTTACGCCGAGACCATCCTGAACGTCCTCTCGCGCTCCCCCGGGCAACCCGCGCTGATCACCGCGGAGGGCCGTACCGTCCCGGCCGGGGAGCTGTGCGACGACGTCCGCCGCGCGGCCGCGGAGCTGGCGGCGCGCGGCATCGGCCGCGGCAGCACCGTCGTGCTCCTCACCGGCAACCAGCCCGAGGCGCTCCTCGCCCGCTACGCGGCGAACCTCCTGGGCGCCCGCGTGGTCTTCCTCACCGAGGGCACGGCCCCGGAGGTGCAGGCGCAGATCGTGACCGGCGTCGGGGCCTCGATGCTGCTCGCCGTCCCCGCCGCTCGGGAGGCCGCCGAGGCGCTGCTCGCCCGGGCCCCGGTCCCCGCCGTGCTCGCTCTCGGCCCCGCCCCCTTCGGCGAGGACCTCCTGGCCCGCGCGGCCCTCCGTGCCCCGCGGCCGGTGGCGGGTGCGGCGCGCGCCGGGGACGACTGGTGCATCCGCTTCACCGGAGGCACCACGGGGATGCCCAAGGGCGTCCGGATGGCCCACGGCCCGTACCGGCAGATGCTGGCCCTGCACGCCGGCAGGATCCCGTCCGGGTCGCAGCCCCGCTTCCTCGCCTGCATCCCGCTCGCGCACATGGCCGGCATCGTCGCCGACATCACGCTCCTCGCAGGGGGCGCCGTGGTCCTGCAGCCCGCCTTCGACGCCGGGGCCGTGCTGGCCGCCCTCGCGCGCGAGCGCATCACCGACGTGTGGCTGCTGCCGCCCCTGCTGTACGAGCTGCTGGACCACCCGGACCTGCCGCACACCGACGTGTCCGCGCTGCGCCGCATCGCCTACGGCGGAACCGCCGTCTCGGCCCGGCGGCTGCGCAGCGCGGCCGAGGCGTTCGGGCCGGTGCTCCACGGCTGGTACGGGCAGACGGAGGCGGGCAACATCACCGAGGTGCTGCCCCACGAGCACACGGTGACGGGGCGCGGCGGCCGGGCCACGGCCGGACGCGCGGCCCCGGGCGTCGAGATCGCGATACGCGACGGGCACGGCAGGCCCGTGGCTCCCGGGGAGGCCGGGGAGGTCCACGTCCGGACCCCCATGATGATGAGCGGCTACTGGCAGCAGCCCGAGCTGACGGCGGAGGTGCTGCGCGACGGCTGGATCCGTACCGGCGACGTCGGCTACCTCGACGCCGGCGGCTACCTCCATCTCGTCGACCGGCTCAAGGACATGGTCGTCGTGGTCGGCGGGCACGTCTATCCGGCGGAGCTGGAGCAGCTCCTGCTCGAACACCCCGCCGTCGCACAGTGCGCGGCGTTCGGGGTGCGGCGCGCGGACGAGAGCGAGGAGGTCCACGTCGCGATCGTCCCTGCGGCCGGGCAGGAGGAGGGGCACGGCGCGGCGGGCGAAGCGTGGCGCGAGCGGATCCGGGGCTTCGTGACGGAGCGCAAGGGGGCGATGTACGCGCCGAGCGCCGTGCACGTCGTGGACCGTATTCCGCTCACCGCTGTCGGCAAGCCCGACAAGAAGCTGCTGCGTACCACCTGGGCGCCAAATCCGCCTTTGGCCGGGGCCATATGAAATATTCAGCGATGCCCGAGAAATTCCCCGTGCTTCTCCCGGCCGCTGCGGCGCCCGCTGGGGCGGTCCGGGCTCGCGTGGCAATGCGATCTTGATCGTTGTAGGGTCGGTGGCGGCAACAAGCAGTTTCGATTCAACGCCAACAGGGGGAATTTCATGGGGAAGCGCCTGATGGGCAGGCTCGCGGCGGCAGCGGTCATCGCGCCCGCTCTGCTCCTCGCCGGCTCGGGCGACGCCTTCGCCGACGGAAGCGTCACCTGGAAGAACAAGGGCACGAACAAGTGCCTGTCCCACATCGCCGGCATCGCCGCAGTGGGCGACTGCGGTTCCGGATACGCGAACTGGTGGGAGACCAAGAAGAGCGACGGCTCCTTCGTCCTGCGCGCCGGGGGCTACAACGGCGATTGCCTTGAGCACTACAAGGGCGAGCTCCGCACCGTCTCGTGCGACGGCAGCAATTACCAGAAGTGGTACGAGACGAAGCTCTCCAACGGCTGGCGGCTCACCAACAAGGCCACCGGCAAGACCTTGGGCACGAACAGCAGCAACGGCATTTACGCAGGAATCGATGCCGGTGGCAAGCTCCAGCGCTGGGGATAAAGCCCCGAGGAATTGAAGCCCCGGGTCGGGGAAACCCCGAGGTATTGAGCGGCGCCGGTCGGATACGTCTTTCCTTTCTCATTTCTGGAGGACGATCCGGCCCAGCAGCGTCACCGTCAGGCCGAAGTAATCGGCGTGCACGAGCCGCCGCCCCACCGGGCGTACGGTGCCGCCGGCCGTGATCGTGCCGGTGGCCGTGGACGGGTCGGTGAGGTAGGTCTCGTACTCCTCGATCAGGAGACGGTATTCGGTGAGCAGCGCCGTGGCCGGCGGGGTGACCTCGCCGGCCCATACGAAGCCGGTGCCGCGCGCCGTGCAGGTCAGTTCGACAGGAGAGCCGGCGGCCGTCCATTCGAGGTCGCCGGTTCCGCTGCCGCGCTTCTGCACCGTGGCGAGGACACGGCGGCTCGCGGCCATCGCCGTCGAGCCCGTCCCGGCCGCCTCACCGGCCGCGTTGGCGGCGGCCGGGCCGCTCAGCTCGATGCGGAACCGGTTCCCCGCCGTCATGGCGGCGGTGACCGTGCGGTCGGGCAGCAGCTGGACGAATTCCGAGAGCACGACCTTCGACAGGTGCAGCGGGTCGAGGGACCACGGCTGGTAGCGGGCGAGCGCCAGTCGCACGTACGGGAAGTAGGCGGGGCTGTCGGCGAGGTCGCCGAGGTCCACGTCGATGTCGCAGGTCCACAGCCCCGACGGCCGGTCGAACTCCGGAGCGAATGCCACGAGCGGCACCGTCACCGGGGCATTGCCCACCCGCTCGGCGAGCACGCCGGAGGCCGTGCGCCCGGCGTTCGGGAAGTTGCCCGGCCGCAGGCGGGGCAGGACGGAGTCGTCCGCCCAGACCGGGTCGATGCCGCACCGGGTGACGAGTTCGGCCGGCAGCCGGCTGCCCGGGTCGAGGACGACGGCGAGGAGTTCGTCGTCACCGGAGGAGAACCAGGGGCGCTTGAGGTACACGCGGACCCCGGCGTGCCGGCGGACCTGGGTGACCTGGTGCCGTACGCGGTCGACGGTGCGTTCCCAGCCGAAGGTGGGCACGAGGTGACTCACCCCGGGCGGCTCGGGACGGCGGGTGCTGAGCACCGGCCAGCCGTTGCCGGAGGGTCCCCGGCTGTCCGGACCCCGGTTGGTGATCAGCTCGGTCCGGTCGGTGATCGCCGGGTGGAAGTACTCCCGGAAGCGCGTGGTCGCGGTCGGGGTGCAGGTCACGTTGCGGTGCCGGGTGTCGCGGAACTCGTGCCGCACCTCGTGGCGGAAGCCGCCGATCCGCAGGTCGTCCTCGAAGGGCTCCACCGTGACCTCGCCCACGTGGGCGTGCCCGGTGACCTGCTGCGGGGCGGGCTCGGTCACGTCGTCGTGCCACTCGGTCCACGTCGCGTCGAGGTCGATCCGGCCGGTGCTCTTCGCGTGGGAGTGCACGGTGCCCGAGAGCTCGGCGGAGGTCTTCCCCTCCTCGCGGAAGAACGACAGCTCGCCCAGCGCCGGGGGCTCCAGCGGCCGTTCCACGGCGTGCACCAGGGTGACGTCCACCCACGGCGTGATCATCCAGTTCTCGCCGGCCGCCGCCGCGGCGGTCAGCTCGTCCTTCTTCTGCTGCGGCAGCCGCACCGGGTCCTGCCACAGGGGCGAGCCGGTCAGGAGCTGCCAGATGCGGAAGACACCGAGGTCCGCGGCGTCGACCCGGCAGCTCATGCGGACCGTCACGGTCTCGCCCTTGGGCAGGAAGACCGTCACGACGCCGCCCCGCGGCGGGGTCGGCGGGCCGTCGCCCTCCTCGATCCTCAGCCGCAGCGGCCGCGCCTGCGGCCAGGGCCCGGTGAAGTCGTACGTCTCAGGGGCGTTCGTGCCGGGCAGTCCGCGCAGCGACACGCCGCGCGCCAGGACGTCGGGCAGGTAGGGCAGCAGGAGCTGATCGGCGTTGTGGATGACGTATTCGCCCTGCTTGAGGCCGCTGCCGCGCTCGACGGGCAGCCCGGTGAGGGAAGAGGTGTCGTGCGGGTTGTGCTTGACGACGTGGATCTCGTGCCGGGCCTTCAGGTCGCGGGTGACGCGCGGGTTCTCGGCGAGGCGGACGACCGTGTCGAGATAGGTGCCGGACTCCCGGGAGGCGGCGGCGAAGTACGCCTCGCGCACCGCATCCGGCCTGCCGGGGCCGAAGGCGCCGTCGTACTGCCCGTGCTGCTCCGCCATGAGCAGCGCGGACTTGGGCGGGCTGACGTGCCGTTCGTCGAAGTGCCGGTAGCGGCGGTCGGGGCCGTCGAGGGGGTCGCCCGGCCCGTGGTCGGGCACTTCGGCGTTCCTCCGCTGCGCCCACTCCAGCGGCGACATGGGCCGTCCGTCCTCGTCGACGGTGCTGCGGATGACCAGCCTCGGCTCCGACTCGCCTTCCAGGAAGGGCCACCGGGGAACGATCGCGGGCGGCGGGACTGGCTCCCAGCGCCCGTACGTGACCGGGTCGGTCGCGGTGCCCTCCACGGCCGGGGCGCCGGGGCCGAGGCTGTTGCCCGCGAGGTCGACGAGCCGGGCGCGCAGCCGGTAGGTGCGGCGGTAGCGCAGGGCGGGCAGGGTTCCGGCCGTCGGCCGGAACCTGACGTCCAGCGGGAAGCGGTCCGAGACCTCGGGATCGGGCACCCGGGGCAGGTTGTCCGCCCCGATGGTCCGGCCGGGCGGGGGCGCGGCCAGGCTCCAGCCGTGCCAGCCGAAGAGCGCCTGGTGGACGAAGAGCTGGTTGACGCCCTGCTTGTCGCGGGTGACGGCGGTGGCCTTGACGTGGCCCTCGTCGGGGCCCGCCGTGATGGGCACGGGCGGCAGGCCGGCGCGCCGGATGGCGTAGTCGCCGGTACGGGCGCACAGGGGGAACCAGGCGACGACGCGGCCCGTCGCCTCGTCGACGACGCCGACGTCGACGCGGTAGCCGCGCACCAGGTGGGCGGCGTCGAGGACCGCCGAGGCGACCGGGCCGCCGTCGGGGCCGACTCCGGCCGTGTGGCGGGCGTCGGCCTCCATCTGGTCGGCGAGCGAGGCGTCGCGGCCCTCGTAGAGGACGGTCAGGCCCGCGCCGTGCAGCGCCGGGAGCGCCGTGGGGTCGCCGGAGTTCGCCTTGGCCGGATCGCTCGCGCGGGTGAGCAGCTGGTCGAGGACGCGGGAGAACTCCACGTACTTCATCGCCGCGCCGTCCACGTCGAGGTCGAGGGTGTGGACCTCGTCGGCGCCCAGCTTGAGCATCCGGTGCCCGTAGAGCCCGTCGTCGGCCGCGTACGCCTCGAAGCGGCGGCCTTCGACGTGGCGCAGCGCGGTCCACGGCCGCAGGCTCTCGTCGGCGTTGAGCCCTCCGTGGGGGGCGGTGAAGGACACCCGCGCCTGCCACCGGTCGGCGAGCCCGGGCGGGGGCGTGACCAGGAGGTCGAGGGCCAGGCCGAAGCGGCGCAGGAGCTCCGGGTAGTCCGCGAGCAGGGCGCACGCGGCGTGGAAGTCGAGGTCCGGAGGCACCGGTGGAGGGGGCGGCGGAGGCGGGTCCGCGGGGGCCGCGTCGGCGGGGCCGTCGGCGGCTGCGCCGTCCCGGCCGGTGGCCGGGGCCGGTGGGCGCGCGGGCGTCGCGCGGTCGTAGAAGCGGTACATCTCGGCGAGCCCCAGCAGGGCGCTGTCCTCCCGGTACGAGGCGCTGCTGCGGTCCATGTGCAGCGGCCGGTAGGGGTTCGCCGCCGGGGCCGCGTGCGGATCGCCGCCGTCGGACGGGCCGGATGTGTCCGACGTGCCGGATGTGTCCGACGTGCCGGACGTCCCGCGGATCAGGCTGTCGAGCCGGCCGTAACCGGTGGCCACGTCCCGGGAGAAGCCCAGGATGGTGCCGGTGAGGTTGTCCAGCAGATCCCCCTGCTCGGGGTGGTCCCAGCTCCCCCGCGGTGCCGGGGCGGCTCCGGCGCCCGTGCCGGGGCCGGAGGCGGCCGAGGCTGCCGCCTGCCCGGAACCGCCGCTGCCGGGGAACGCCCGGCGCTCCGCCGTGGCGGTCACCGCCGCCTCGTACAGCCCCCTGATCTGCTCGTGGACGGCCCTGCTGGGGAACGAGCGCAGGACGGGCGGCCCCTCGGGGGCGGCGGCCAGGGCGCCTCCGGGCGGGCTCACCTTCGTGTCGGGGCCGAACAGCTGCGGCCACAGGGCGCTGTCGGCGGGCGGGAAGCGCCCGGTCTGCGGCTCGGTGGGCACCGCCACCGTCCCGCCGGGGCCCTTGAACTCCACCTGGAGCGCCGCCGCGCAGGCGCGCAGGGTCCCGGGCCAGTCCAGGAAGCTCCGGAAGGCTCTGAGGGTGTCCCCGCCGGTCAGGCGCGGGCTGACCAGGACGGTCAGCCGGAGCTTGCCGTCGGCGGCGGGCCCGTCGGGCAGTACGGTCCACCGGATCGTCTCGGGCATGGCTCAGCTCACTTCCGCGAAGGCCGTGCAGTACTCGGCGACGGGGTCGCGCCGGACACCCGTGACCGGGTCGGGGTAGGGCGCCATCATCTCGGCGAAGGTGACCGGACGGCCGGCACCGATCGCCTCCATGGCCGGGGCAGCCTCGCCGGTCGGGGCGGTGAGGGAGGCCGACGAGCCCACGAAGCGCTTCTCGCACTCGATCGTGACCGACTGCGACCAGAAGCCGATGTGCACGCTGATGGAGATCCGGGCCCGGCCGGAGACCGTGTTCGGCGGCTCGAAGGTCAGCTCCAGGCAGATCTCGATGGAGGCGGAGACGATGCCGAGGACGTCGACCTCGCCACGGGCCCGGAAGTACCCGGTCAGCCGCGACGCGTTGGAGGGCAGCTCCAGGCGGTAGTAGATGCCCGCCATCACCGACAGGCTCCCGCTCGCCACCCCGAGGTTCATCGACAGCGCGGCGCCGAACTCCAGGGCCGCTTCCAGCACCGCGACCCGCTCGGGGGTCAGCACGATGCCGAAGAAGCCCCCGCCGCCGAGCAGGGAGACGGTGAGCCGGAAGGGCGCCTGGCGGGTGCAGAAGAAGAAGCCGATCTCCACCGTCCGGCCGATGAACGGCAGGTCGAGGTAGGCGCCCAGGCGCAGGTTCTCCAGGCTGAAGACCCCGATGGCGAGGTTCGGCAGGGGCAGGGCGTAGCGGGCGGTGATGCCCGAGGGCGTGACCTCGATGGCGGGCGGGTCGCTGAAGCCGTCGACGGGGATGAGCCGGCGCAGCGTCCGGACGAAGGAAAGGGGCCCGATGAAGTCGACGCTCTCGAGGACGACGTCGATGTCGGGCTTCCTGCCCGCGCGTGCGCTGAAGCGGACGTGCCGGAACGACAGCTGCAGGGCGTTGAACGCGGGTACGAGGAGGAGGCTGAAGCGCTCCAGGCTGCAGGTGACGTCCGCGCCGACGGACAGGTCGGAGCGCAGGGATCCGCGCAGGTCGACGACGACCGAGAACCGGCCGTCGGCGTCCGGGACGAAGACCGGCACGTCGGCCGGATATTTCTGGATCGCCGGGCTCCACTCCAGGCGCGCGTTGACGGCCTCGGGGAGCCTGGCGCCCAGGGCCGCCTTCTCGACGGCGTCGCGGAGGGCGATGGCCTGCCCGGCGGTGGTCCAGGTCGCGACCTGCTGCCGGACGCGGGTCAGCAGGGCCCGGACGCCGGGGTCGGCGTCGGCGGGCAGGGCGGCCAGCAGGTCGGTCAGGGCGGCGGCGAAGGCGTTGAAGGCGTTGTCGACGTCCCGCATCCGGGTCGTCGGGGGCGGGCGGCCGGGGAGCCGCTCCGCGATGAAGTCGCCGACGGTCCTGACGAAGGTCTCCGCGGTGTCGACGACGCGGCGGGCCGCGGCCGGGTAGCGGCCGATCTCGTGGCTGATCAGCTCCCGGACACGGCCCAGGTCGGAGAGGAAGCCGGTGACGGCGGTGATGGTCTCGGTGAAGAAGTTCGGCACGTTCAGGAGCTTGCCGAGCCCCTCCACCGCCTTGATCACCTTCGCCAGCGGGATCAGGCCCAGCAGGTTGGGGCCGATCGTGTCGATGCCGTCCAGCGGGCGGAAGAACCCGTCCGGCTGGAAGGTGCCGTTCGCGAGGAGTTCGAGCGGGTCCCCGCCCGCGGCGGCCGCGACGCCGGAGACGGGCCCCGTCAGCCGGGACAGGCCCGCCACGGCGATGCTGGGCGCCGAGAGCCCTCCGGAACGGTCGCGCTGATTCCGGAAGTCCAGCTTCAGCGGCGAGCCGGCCGGGGTGAGGAGGCTGAGGAAGACCTGGCCCTTGTTGGCCTGCCGGACGGGGTCGGTGGCCTGCGAGAAGCCGGAGAGGGCGTAGCGCTTGGCGTAGGCCACCGGCACCGTGGCGTCGGCGCCGGACAGGCTGCTGACCGCGGGCACGTTGGCGTGGGCCCAGCGGAGCTGCGGTACGAACTGGGCGTTCCTCGAGACGGACGGGTTGCCGGGGCCGGCCAGGGCCGGAGGCGCCGCCATGCCCCACACCATCTGCGCCACCTCGAGCCGGGTGTCGTCGGGCTTGGCCGAGGGGGCGAGGGCCACGGACTGCCCGAGCAGGTCGGCGCCGGTCTCGACGGGAACCTCCACCGCGGCGGCGGGCGTCGCGGCCGTGGGCGGGTTCCGGTCCTTGCGGTTGTACTCCGCCACGGCGGCGGCGAGTTCGGCACCGAAGGCCTTGGTCTCGTCGAGGAAGAGCAGCGGGGTGCGGAACTCCACGATCCGCCCCGCGTGGTCGACGGCTGTGATCTTGAACTGGTACGGGTTCTCGGAGCCGGTCGCCGGAAAGAACTTCGTGGGGTCCGCGGGCGGGAGGAGATCCGGCGTCACGACGGTGTCGACGCGCACGCTGGTGAACGGGAACAGCACGTTCGCCAGATCGCTGTCCGGCTCGGGGCCGGCCGGCAGCGGGGTGCCGGGGTCGTAGGTGCGCAGCGGCTGCCGGACCACGACGAACTCGCGCTGGATCAGATAGGTGCCGCGGGGGTCGCCGAACTTGCGCTCGGTGACCCGGACGTGGACCGCCTTGTGCCCGAACGGGCACAGGTACCCCTCCCGCATCACCCTGACGTAGTGGTCCCGGCCCATCGAGGCGCGGTGCCGCCACTCCGAGAGCGAGACGCCCACGGGGCGCTCCGGCCACGTGCCGAGGCTGTCCAGCCAGCCGCCCACAGCCGAGAGCATCAGGTTGCCCACGTCCACGGGCTTCGGCACGTAGGGCTGCCCGTCGGGCTTGAGCAGGCCGCCGTTGGCGGTGAGCTCGACGATGTCGTGCCGGTCCCGCGGCGTCATGGGCTCCCTGAAGGGGGAGGGCTCGACGGGGCCGGGGGTCCGGCCGCCCTCCCGGTCCCACACGGCGCGCACCCGGGCGCCGTTCAGCCGGGTGTGCCAGAGCTCGACGCGCTCCCCCGGGCCGGGACCGGCGATCGCCGACCGGTGCGTCCAGCGGCCCTTCTGGGAGGGGGACAGGTAGAGGCGGTAGGGCAGTTCGATGCCGGTGGCGGGGTGGTCGGGGTCGGCGAGGGGGTCCTGGGGGCGGATCACCGCGGGTGCGGCCGGGGCGGCTTCGCCACGGCCGGGAGGCGAGGTCTCGGTGGGTGTGGTCTCGATCGGTGCGGTCTCGGTCGGTGGTGACGCTGTCAGTGGGGGCGCGGTCAGTGGGGTCTCGATCGGCGAGGTCTCGATCACGGCTCCCGCCGCGGCGGCGGCTTCGAGGGTGGCGTCGAGGCCGTAGCGGGCCGTCAGTTCGGCGGTGGTGCGCAGGAGCTGTACGAGGGCGATGGCCCTGGCTGTGCCGTCACGGCCGTCGCCGCTGTCACTGAAGTCGCTGCTGTCACCGGCGCCGCGGCCGGCCTGCCGGATGGTGACGGCGAGCGGTGCCGTCTCGGGTTCACGGGCCGCGTCGACCACGCGCATCGGGAGCCTGCGCATGGCGTCGAGCAGCCCCTCCTCGCTGTAGGCGATGAAGTCCTGCGGACCGACCTCGAAGACCAGCACGCTTCTGCCGCTGATCCGGGAGTCCACCGGGAGTTCCCTGGACTCGCCCGGCACTTGATCGCTGAACGCCTGCTCCACGACGTGCTGGGGGCCGAAGGTGACGACCAGCAGCCCCTCCCGCTGCGGATCCGCGCGGACGAGCCGCCGCCTCCCCCCGGAGTCGTCGATCTTCAGCCCAGGAAATCCGAAGGAGAGGTCCAGCAGGTCGGTGCCGCGCAGAATGCGGATCGGTGCGGGTGTGCTCATCTCGCCCCCTGTCGCCGTACGCCGGGCGGGTGCTCGAGAAACGAGCGTGCCGGATCCGAGACACCGATACCGGCCGGGTACCACATGTCACATACCCCGAATGGCGCACCAGGTATTGGGCTGAACGAGTGCCTGTCCTCGCAACTACGGGTGGTTCCCGCCCCATTGAAACCACCGGTCCCACCAGCCCAGCAGGTTTCGGCCGGTGGCCGGCAGTCCGGCGTCAGGAGAGGGGGGCGCTCAGTTCGACGGCACGCAGTGCGGCGGCGAGCGCTTGTTCGTCGCCGACGTCCAGGGCGGTGTCGGTGAGCTTGATGACGTGTTCGTCGCCGTGCGCCAGGGCGCGTTCGAGGACTTCTCCCGCGGAGATGCGCCCGGGAGATGCCGCGGCGACGGGCTGCTCCGGGGCGTACATCGCCGTCACCGCGGCCGACGCCTGCCATGCCGCGTGCAGGCTCGGCACCCACAGGGTGCGCGGGAGGGCGCGGAGGCTGCGCAGTACGGCGTTGGGGGCGGTGGCCGCGTGGACCAGCATGGTCGCCTCGCCGTGGCCGTGGGTGGCGTAGCGGTGGGTCGTGGCGCGCACCAGCTCGGCGAGCCGCTGCCGGGCCTCGTCGGGACCGGTCACGTCACCGGACCAGACGGGCAGCCGGCCGACGAGGGCCAGCCGGGTGGGGAACCCTCCCTCACGGGCACGGATCGGGGGCACGGCCTCCAGGGTCTCGTCCGCGTCCGCGGCGCCGGGAAGCCACGTGACGCCGGAGAGGGGGTGGTGCCGGGCGGCCCAGTAGCCCAGGGCGTGCGCCAGCTCGGTCAGCCGGGGCTCGCTCTCCTCGTGGTCGAGGAGGGCGCGGACGGCGTGGCCGGTCCGGATGACGGGGTGGGTGGACCCTCCGAACATCCCGGGCAGGAGACGCGGCCACCACGTCGCGAGGAGGCTCCTCCAGTCCTGTGCGGAGAGAGCGTGGGTGAAGTACGCGATCCAGTCGGCGACCCGGCGCGGGTCCCCCAGCGCGGTGGCCCAGTCGGCGTCGGTGACGGGGGCCACGGGCGTGGGGAAGTCCTCGAGGTGCTCCTCGTAGCGGTCGAGCCAGCGGTGCACCGCGGCCGGCCGGCCGTGCGCCACGAGGGCCTCGGCAACCATCGGGGCGTGGTTGGTGAGCCGCCCGAGCCGCTCGGGACCCGAGGCGTGCAGGCGTTCCAGCGCTTCGTCGAGCACACCGCTCGTGTCGATGGCGTTCATACCGAACACGTTATGCAGGCCCGCCGGACTCCGCATCGGTCCCGGGGACCGGAGTCCGTGCCGCAGGGCCTGGGTCTCGAGTTGCACGCCGTCAGCCGTAGAGGTCGGTCGGCGCGGCGCGCTCCCCGCGCGGCCGGAGGAGGCGGGGCCCCGTCCTCTCCGGCCGCCGGTGGATCGGGGGCTCACCCCGTCGGTGCCTGCCAGGCCTCCAGGATCTCGGCGGTGTGCTCGCCCGGCGCGGGGGCCGGGGCCGGGGTGGCCGCCGGGGTGCGGCCGAAGCGCGGGGACGGGGCGGGCTGGTGGGCGCCGGCCACCTCGACGAAGGTGCCCCGTTCCTGCAGGGCCGGGTGCCCGGGGGCCTCGGCGGCGTCCAGGACGGGCACGACGCAGGCCTCGTGCTCGTCGAAGACCTTCGTCCAGTGGTGGCGGGGGTGTTCCGCGAAGGCCTCCGCGAGGCGTGCGCGCAGGGCGGGCCAGGCGGTTTCGTCGGCGCGGTCGGGCAGGGCGGCCGGGTCGAGGGCCAGGCACTCCAGGAGCGTGTCGTAGAAGCGCGGCTCGATGGCGCCGACCGCGACGGACAGGCCGTCCTGGCAGACGTAGGTGGTGTAGAACGGGGCGTCGGTCACCGTGGTCATGCCCGGCAGCTCCCGCCACTGACGGACCATCACGTCCAGCATGGCCGCGCCGTCGACCATCGCCGCGTCCACGACCTGGCCCCGGCCGGAGCGGCTGCGTTCGTGGAGGGCGGCCAGGATGCCGAGGGCCTGGAGCATGCCTCCGCCGGCGAAAGTGGAGAGATACGTGGAGGGCGGAGCCGGGGGCGCATCGGCGGGGCGGTCGCCGTCCAGGAGGCCGGCCATGGCCAGGAAGCTGATGTCGTGGCCCGGGCGCTGGGCCCAGGCCCCGCTCCTGCCCCATCCGGAGAGGCGGGCGTAGATCAGGCGCGGGTTGCTCGCGGTGAGGGCGTCGGGGCCCAGCCCGAGGCGCTCGCACATGCCGGGGCGCAGCCCTTCCAGGAAGACGTCCGCCCGGTCGATCAGGGAGCGTACGGTCCGCAGGTCGTTCTCGTCCTTGAGGTCGGCTGCGAACGAACGGCGGCCGCGGCCGAGGGGGTCGGCGGCGTGGTGGCGGCCGCCGGGTGCGGGGCGGTCGATCCGTACGACGTCCGCGCCGAGGTCGGCCAGGAGGGTGGCGGCGTAGGCGGTGGGGGCGCCGGCGGCGAGTTCCACGACGCGCAGGGAGTTCAGGGGGCCCATTCCGGGTTCCTCATTTCCTTTTCTGATCAGTTCGGTTCGGGGTTCCGTATGGCCTGCGGGGCAGCCGTTTTCTAGGTTCCGGGTGTTTCCTTTCCTGCTCTCCGATCGTGAATGGAGTGTTTTCCCGTGGGAGTTGTCTACACAGCCGGTGTGGTGTCGGCGGGCGACGGCCGCAACGGACGCGTGCGCTCGTCGGACGGTGTCCTGGAGCTGGGGCTGGCCGCGCCCAAGGAGGTCGGCGGCCCGGGCGGTTCCACCAACCCCGAGCAGCTGTTCGCGGCCGGTTATGCGGCGTGCTTCCACAGCGCCCTGCGGCTGTCGGCCCGCGAGGCCAAGGTGGCCCTGTCCGGGGACACGGTCTCCGCGCAGGTCCATCTGGAGCGGGACGAGAGCGGGTACTCGATCAGCGCCGACCTCGTCGTCGCCCTGCCGGGGGTCCCGGAGGAGGTCGCGCGCTCCCTGGTGGAGCAGGCCCACGGGCGCTGCCCGTATTCCAAGGCGGTGCGCGACAGCATCCGGGTCGGCATCTCGCTGACGTCCTGAACGGCCTTTGAGCTCGCGCCGCTGCCGGGTCCGGGAACGTCACCGGGCCCGGCAGCGGCGCGTACGGCTCAGGCCGCTTCCGCCGCCGCGGCCGCCTTGGCGGCCGCGGGCAGGGCCGACAGCACCCGGTCCACGGCACGGTCGTCGTGGGAGGCGGAGACGAACCACGCCTCGAACGGCGAGGGGGGCAGGTAGACGCCCTGGCGCAGCATCGCGTGGAAGAAGGCGCGGTAGCGGTGCGCCTCGGTGGCCCTGACCGCGTCGTAGTCGGTGACGGGCGCGGAGGCGAAGAAGACCGAGAACATGGTGCCGGAGTACTGCAGTTGGTGGTCGACGCCCTCGGCGGCCAGGGCGGAGGAGACGTGGCTGCCGATCGTGGCGGAGACGGTCTCCAGGCGGTCGTAGACGTCGTCGGTGCAGTGCCGCAGCGTGGCGAGCCCGGCGGCGGTGGCGACCGGGTTCCCGGCGAGGGTGCCGGCCTGGTAGACGGGGCCGGCCGGGGCGAGGTGCTCCATGACGTCGGCGCGGCCGCCGAAGGCCGCGGCCGGGAAGCCGCCGCCCATGACCTTGCCGTACGTGAACAGGTCCGCCGCCACGCCGTCCCGCCCGTACCAGCCGTCCCGGGCCGCGCGGAAGCCGGTCATGACCTCGTCGGAGATGTAGAGGGCGCCGTGGCGCCGGCAGAGGTCGGCAAGGCCCTGGTTGAAGCCGGGCAGGGGCGGGACGGCGCCCATGTTGCCGGGGGCCGCCTCGGTGATGACGCAGGCGATGTCGGAGCCCTGCTCGGCGAAGGCCCTCTCGACGGCGGCGAGGTCGTTGTAGGGCAGGACGATGGTGTCGCCGGCCTGGGCCCCGGTCACGCCGGGCGTGTCCGGCAGGGCGAAGGTGGCGAGGCCCGAACCCGCGGCGGCCAGGAGGGCGTCGACGTGGCCGTGGTAGCAGCCGGCGAACTTCACGATCTTCGTCCGGCCCGTGAACCCGCGGGCCAGGCGGATCGCGGACATCGTCGCCTCGGTGCCGGACGTCACCAGGCGCACGCGCTCCACGGGGGCGACGCGGGAGGTGATCTCCTCGGCGAGGGCGATCTCGCCCTCGGTGGCGGTGCCGAAGGACGTGCCCTTCGCGAGGGCCGCCCGGACGGCGTCCATGACGGCGGGGTGGCGGTGGCCGAGGATCATCGGCCCCCAGGAGCAGATCAGGTCGACGTACTGGTTGCCGTCGGTGTCGGTGAGGTACGGCCCCTGGGCGGAGGCCATGAACACCGGGGTGCCGCCGACCGAACCGAAGGCGCGGACGGGCGAGTTGACGCCGCCGGGGATGACCTGGCCCGCGCGGGCGAACAACGTGTCGGACATGGCGGTGGTACCGGTGGGGGCGGGGTGGGCAGGGGCGGTCATGGAACGGGCCTTTCGCGACGGGAGAGGACAGGAGAGGGGCCGGGGGCGGCGGGAGGGGGTGGAGCCGGCGTACGGGGCCGCCGGCTCCACCGGGGTGGTACGGGTGCGGGCGGTGTCAGCCGGCGGTGCCGGTGGTCAGCGTGTACGCGGCGTCGAGGACCACCGCTCCCCCGCCGTCCTTCATGACGCGCACCGGGTTGAGGTCGAGCTCGAAGCCCTCGGGCCAGTCCTGGACCGTCAGGGCGATCCGCTCCAGGAGACGGGCGAGGGCGGCGGTGTCGGCCGGGGCCGTGCCGCGCGCGCCGTTCAGGAGTGCGGCACCGCGCAGTTCGGCGATCATCGCTTCGGCATCGCCGGGGGCCAGCGGCAGCAGCCGGTGGCTGACGTCGTCGAGGACCTCGGTGAAGATGCCGCCCAGCCCGACGGTCAGGACGGTGCCCAGCGTGCTGGTGCGGGCGCCGACGAGGACCTCCACGCCGTCGGCGGCGAGCTCCTCGACGAGGACGCCGCCGCCGAGAGCGGCCAGCTTGTCGTACGCCGCGGGCGCGTCGTCCTCGGTGATGCCGACGAGGACGCCCCCGGCCTCGGACTTGTGCAGCAGCCCGGGAACGACGGCCTTGGCGACGGCGCTGCCGCCCAGCTCGGCCACCAGGCGTGCGGCGTCCTCGGGACCGGTGGCGAGGCGGCCCCGGGGAACGGTGGCTCCGGCGGCCGCCAGAAGGGCCTTGAGCTGCGGCTCGGTGGCGTCCGGCGCGGGGGCCGGCGCACCGGCGCCGGCGGGGGCGGCCGCCGTGGGGCGGGGGCGGCTGACCTGCCAGAGCGCGGAGGCGGCGCGCAGGGCCCGGGCGGGGGTGGGGTAGTCGGGCAGGCCCGCCTCGCGGAGCTGGGCGGGCGCGTCGGGGGCGAGGAAGTCGGCTCCGGTGCGGGCCACCAGGATGGGCTTGCCGCCCTTG
The DNA here is from genome assembly GCF_001445655.1 of Streptomyces roseifaciens. Taxonomy (NCBI): domain Bacteria; kingdom Bacillati; phylum Actinomycetota; class Actinomycetes; order Kitasatosporales; family Streptomycetaceae; genus Streptomyces; species Streptomyces roseifaciens. The sequence continues at coordinate 617,932 of NZ_LNBE01000002.1, read as the reverse complement.
CGGGCCGCCTTGGACAGGGCGGTGACGGCCTTCTCCACGTCGGGGCCGGCCATCACGCAGAAGCAGGCGATGATGATGTCGACGGACGGGTCGGCGATCAGGACGTCGAGGGACTTGTCGAACAGCGACGGGTCGCTCAGGACGGTCGCGGTGATGTCGACGGGGTTGTCGACCGCACCGAAGGGCGGGACGATCTCGGCGAGGGCGGCGGTGCTCTCGGCGCTGAGGCTGCTCAGTTCGAGGCCGGCGTCCTCGACGGCGTCGGCGGCCAGGATGCCCGAGCCGCCCGACGTGGTGACGACCGCCACCTTGGGGCCCTTGGGGCGCAGGGGGAACTCGAAGGCCTGGGCGACGTCGAGGAGTTCGTCGATGTCGTCGACGCGCGCGATGCCGAGCTGGCGCAGGGCTGCGTCCAGGACGCGGTCGTCGGTGGCCAGGGCGCCGGTGTGGGAGGCGGCGGCCCGCCCGCCGGCCTCGGTGCGGCCCGACTTCAGCAGGGCCACGGGCTTGCCGGACTCGGCGAGCAGGCGCAGCGTGGCGGTGTCGGGGATGTCCTCCAGGTAGCCGAGGAGGCCGGTGCACCCGGGTTCGGCGGACAGCTCGCGCAGCACTTCCAGGGCGGTGACGTCGGCGTCGTTGCCCGTGCTGACGACCCATCCGGGGCGCAGGCCGCGCTGCAGGGCGAGGCTGGCTGCGCCGAAGCCGAGCGCGCCGCTCTGGCTGACGAAGGCGAGGGTGCCCGGCTCGAAGGGGACGCTCTCGGCCCCGAAGAGGGGGCTGAAGGTGGCCAGGACACGGTTGTTGAAGCTGACGGCGCCGATGCAGTTGGGCCCGATCAGGCGCAGTCCGCCGGCGCGGGCGCGGGCCACCAGGTCGTCCTGGAGGACGGTGCCCTCGTCGCCGGTCTCGGCGAAGCCGGAGGAGGCGATGATGGCGAGGGGGACGCCCGCGGTGATGCAGTCGTCGACGGCGCCGGGGACGCGGTCGGCCGCCACCATGATCAGGGCGAGGTCGACGGGCCCCGGGGCGTCGGTGAGGCTGCGGTGGGCGGGGACGCCCAGGACCTCGCCGCCGCGGGGGTTGACGGGCAGGATGCGGCCCTCGTAGCCGTGGCGCAGGAGGAAGTCCATGGGCTTGCGGCCGAGGGCGCCGGGGCGTTCGGTCGCACCGATGACGGCGATGGACCGGGCGTTCCACAGGGCTGATATTGCGCTCATGCCATGACCTCCTGAGCATTGGCGGCGGTGAGGGGGGCGGCCGTGGGGGCGGCATGGCCGGGGGCGTGGTCGGGGGCGAAGAGTTCGCGCAGGGCGTCCACGTAGACGTCGCCGTCGGGGGCGCCCGCGAGCCGGCGGGCGCGGACGGTGGGCTGGTGGAGCATCTTGTCCACGATGCGCCGGACGCTGTGGGCGACCTCCTGCCGGGCGGCGCTGTCCATGGCGTCCAGGCGGCGGCTGAGCCGGTCGAGTTCGGTGGCGGTGGCCTCGGCGGCGCTGGTGCGCAGGGCGGCGAGGATCGGGGTGGCGCGGGCGGCGCGCCGGGCGGCCTTGAAGTCGGCGACCTCGGTGTCGACGATGCGGTGGGCGCCTTCGACGCTGGCTACGGAGAGCTCGTCGTCGCCGCCTTCCGCGGCGATGCGCTGGAGGTCGACCAGGACGGTGCCCTCCACGGACGCGGCCTCGGACTCGATGTTGCGGGGCAGGGAGAGGTCGAGCAGGTACAGCTCGCGGCCCGCCCGGCGAGCCATGGCGTCGGCGACGTGCCGGCGGGTGACCAGCGGGGTGGTGGAGGCGGTGCAGCTGACCACGACGTCGACCTCCTCCAGGAGGCGGGGGATGTCCTCCAGGGGGTATCCGGTGCCGCCGGCTGTCTCGGCCAGGCGCTGCGCCTTGTCGGGCGTGCGGTTGGCCATGTGGACGGTCCGCAGCCCGGAGCGGCGCAGTGCGGCGAGGACGACGCCGCCGAAGGAGCCGGCGCCGATGACGAGGGCGGTCCTGCCGTCGAGGGAGCCGACGAGGCGCTCGAAGAAGGCCAGCCCGGCGGTGGCCAGGGAGCGGCCGGCCTCGTTGAGGCCGGTCTCGTTGCGGGCCCGCTTCCCGGCGCGCAGGGCGGCCTGGACGGCCTGGTTGAGGGTCTTGCTGGCGGTGCCGGTGCGCTGGGAGCGGTCGAGTGCCTCCTTGACCTGGCCGAGGATCTGGTCCTCGCCCAGGACGACGGAGTCGAGGCCCGCGGCGACCTGGAAGAGGTGGCGCAGCGCGTCGTCGGCGGCGCGGACGTAGGCGTAGGGGGCGATCTCGTCGGCGTCGACGCCGGTGTGGCCGGCGATCAGGCGGGAGACGGCGGGCGCGGGGTCGGTGCCGGGGGCGGCCTCCAGGTAGACCTCCATCCGGTTGCAGGTCGACAGGACGAGGGAGGCGCCGAGGCCCTCGGTGGCGGCCATGTCCGCGGACAGGTCCTCCAGGGGGCGGCGGGTCTCGTAGAGGCGTTCGAGGAGGTCGAGGGGGGCGGTGGCGTGGCTGATGCCCACGGCCATCAGCCGGCTGTCGTCGGGTGTGTGTCGTTCCACGGTGTGTTGTTCCACGGTCTGTCGTTCCACGGTCTGTGCACCTTGGTGTGTGACGGGCGGGAGCGGGGTGCCTGCCGGCCGGGCGGAGGGGGGCCGACCCGGCCGGCAGGGGAGGGAGGTTCGCCGCGCGGGGCGGGAGGGCGGGTCAGCGGCCCAGACGCGGGGCGAACTCGGTGGCCCAGTACGTGATGATCTGGGAGGCACCGGCGCGGTGGATGGCGGTGAGGCTCTCGACGACGGTGCCGTCGCGGTCGATCCAGCCGCGCTCGGCGGCCGCCTCGATCATGGAGTACTCGCCGGAGACCTGGTAGGCGGAGACGGGGACGTCGACGCGGTCGGCGATGAGGCGGACGATGTCGAGGTAGGCCAGGGCGGGCTTGACCATGACCATGTCGGCGCCCTCGGCGAGGTCGAGGTCGACCTCGCGCAGGGACTCGCGGATGTTGCCGGGGTACTGCTGGTACGTGCGCCGGTTGCCCTGCAGGGAGGATTCGACGGCGTCGCGGAAGGGCCCGTAGAAGTGCGAGGCGTACTTCGCGGAGTAGCCGAGGATGGCGACGTTGTGGTGGCCGGCCTGGTCGAGGGCGGCGCGGATGTGGCGGACCTGGCCGTCCATCATGCCGCTGGGGGCGACGATGTGGGCGCCGGCGTCGGCCTGGACGACGGCGGCCTGCGCGTAGAGCAGGACGCTGGCGTCGTTGTCGACGTCGCCGTCGGCGCCGAGGACGCCGGTGTGCCCGTGGGTGGTGTACTCGTCGAGGTTGATGTCGCCGATGACGACGGTGGCGTCGCCGACCTCGGCGGTCACGTCGCGCAGCCCGGTCTGGAGGATGCCGTCGGGGTCGACGGCTCCGCTGCCCTGCTCGTCCTTGTCCGTGGGGATGCCGAAGAGCATGATCCCGCCGACGCCCGCGGCGACCGCCTCGGCCGCGGCCTTGCGCAGGCTGTCGCGGGTGTGCTGGTAGACGCCGGGCATGGAGGGGATGGGGCGGGGCTCGGTGATGCCCTCGCGCAGGAAGAGGGGCTGGATGAGGTTGTTCGCGTTGACCTGGGTCTCGGCGGTCAGGCGGCGCAGCTGGGGGGTCCGGCGCAGGCGCCGGGGGCGGTGCAGGGGGGCCGCGGCGGGGGTGCTGGCGGGGGCGGGGCCGAGGGTGGGGTGGGTGTTCATGGTGGTCTTTCACGCTCCCTGGAGGATCGAGCCGAGGAATACCTTTTCGAGGTGGTGTGCGATGTCGGAGGGCGGCCGGTGGAACCAGTAGCCGGCGGTGGACCGGGCGAAGATGCCCAGCCGGCCGAGCTCGGTGGTCAGTTCGGCGAGCTTGACGGCCAGGCCCGCGGGGTCGACGACGGGCATGCCGGCGAGTTCGCGGACGCCGAGGTGCCAGAGGATCTCGTTGGGGATGCCCTCGGCGGGAATGATCACCTCGGCGCCCGCGGCGCGGGCGCGTTCGGCGGCTTCGGTGTAGACGGTGAGGAAGGGGTCGCAATCGCCGTCGAGGGCACGGTGGACGCCGTCCCAGCCGCCGGGGACGACTTCGTAGGCGGCCAGGTGGGAGTCCAGGCCGTAGCGGGTGATGTTGGCGCGGATGGGCTCTTCGAGGGGCGGCATGAAGCCCAGGAGCCCGAAGCGCTGGCCGGTCATGGCGGAGAGGAAGAAGGAGCTCTCGCCGTAGCCGAGGGTGGGGATGCCGGCGAGGTGGCGGGCGTCGCGCAGGCCCGGGTCCTGGCCCGCGGCGGTGATCCAGGCGTCGTAGCCGGCGCGTTCGGCCCGCACGGCGGCGTGGGCGAAGTGCTGGGAGAACAGCACCTGGGCGGCGTGGTGGCCGACCAGGCCGAAGGGGGTGTTGTCGGGGTAGGTGTCGGCGGGCAGGGTGTGGACGTCGATGACCGTGCCGGGGGCGGCGATGGCGTCAAGGTGCTCGCGGTACCACCGGTCCAGTAGCGGAATTCGGCCTTCCACGGTGTGCTTGTGAAACCAGATGCGCATGGGGTTCCTTAGGCAGATGACGATCAGGTGACGGCCTGTCAGTGCTCGGGGTCCGTGCCGAGCTGCCGGAGCTCGTGGTCCGTGCCGGGCCCGGGGTTCAGGGCCGCCGCGGCGCGCCGGGGACGGGGAGCGCAGTCCAGGAGGGACGCCTTGACGAGGTAGTCGGTGCGGGCGCCCGCGTCGGCGGTCATGCGGCCGATGTCGTCGAGGGCGGCGCGCAGGGCCGTGGCGTCGCCGATGCCGGCGGTACGGGCTTCGCTGCGCGGGATGACGGCTTCCTGCACGGCCGCGCGGCGGGCGGCGGCCACAGTGGTCAGGGAGCGGTCCGCGGCCTCGCCGCGGTACAGGCGGATCAGGGCGCGGCCGTAGGCGACGGCGTCGTGCAGCCCGCAGTTCATGTTCATGCCGCCGGCGGTGGACGTCAGGTGGGCGGCGTCACCGGCGAACAGGATCCGCCCGGCCCGGAACTGCGGCAGGACGAAGGCGGCCAGGCGGTAGGTGTGGGCGTCGCGTATGCGGATGCGGGCGTCGACGCCGGGCAGGCTGCGGGCGACCATGGCCCGGACGGCCGCCGGGGCGGTGACGTGGTCGCGCGGGGTGGTGGCGGGGATGCGGTGGATCAGGCGCCAGTGGTCGGGCATGCCCAGCACGCTGAAGGACTGGCGCGCGTCGCGGACGTAGGTCAGCGGGGACAGCCCGGGCACGAGGTCGTCGAGCGGGGTGTCGGTGACGATGCGCAGGGCGTAGGAGGGGTAGGGGCGGGCCCGGGAGTCCAGGTGCAGCAGGTCGCGGACGGTGCTGCGGGCGCCGTCGGCGGCGACGACGTGGCGGGCGGCGAGCGGGGCGCGGGCGCCGTCGGGGCCGCGGGTCCACACGCGCAGGCCGTCGGGGCCCTGGCGGAGGTCGAAGACGGTGTGCCCGAAGGCGACCTCGGCGTGGGGATGGCGGGCGAGGGCGTCGAGGAGGAGCGGTGTCAGCCGGGCCTGTTCGGCATGGACCCGGTAGGGGTGAGCGGTGCGGCCCTCCAGGGGCGCGTAGGACAGGCGGTGCAGGAGGTTCCGGTCGACGTCGCGCCACTGGATCTCGGTGACGTCACGGCCGGCGGCGCGCAGGGGGGCGGCGACGCCGAGTTCGTCGAGGAGGTCGAGGGTGGAGGGGTGGAACGTCGAGGCCCTGGAGGCCGTCGAGAGCTGCTCGGCCGCTTCGAGGACGGTGACCGGGACCCCGCCGCGGGCCAGGACGAGGGCGGCGGTCAGCCCCACGGGGCCGGCGCCGACGACGACGACCGGGTTGCGGATCGGGCTCATGCCCGGCTTCCGGCGCGGTCGGCGAGGCGCTGCAGCGGCCCGGGAAGTGCGCCGTCCGGGCCGGCGGGCGTGGCATCGGTGTGCTTGAGGGCCCACCGGGCGGCGCAGATGTTGGAGGTGAGCAGCGTGCGGTCGTTGCCGTCGCCGATGCGGCGGAGGGCCTCGAAGGTGAACATGCCGGTGCCGGTGAACAGCAGCGTGGCGTCCTGGGCGAGGCCTGCGGCGTCGACCTGGCGCACGAGGTCGTCGGTGGTGACGTCGTACGGGGAGAACCGCTCGCCCGCCCGGACGGGCACGACCCGGGTGACGTTCAGGCTGGCCTTCTGCCAGTACTGGTGGGAGAGTTCGGTCAGCCACGGCTCGTACGGGGAGACGAGCACGATGTCGGTCAGACCGAGGTCGGTGCACGTGTCGAGGGTGGTGAGGGTGGAGGAGGCCACGGGGTAGCCGGCCGTCTGCGCGATCCGGTCGCACAGCTCACGGTCGCCCTCGGGGTCGAGGAGGTAGTGCGAGCCGCTGCACGCCACGACGACGGCGTCCAGGGCCAGTCCGCCGAACCCTGCGATGACGTCCGGCAGTTGCTCGTTGTAGATGTCCAGGCGTCCGCGCAGGCTGTGACCGGGCAGGACGGGGAAGCGGGAGGTGTGCAGGTTCATGGCCGGGGCGGTGAGCCGGGCGATCTCCGGCTCGGCGGCGGCGTTCCCGGAGGGGACGACGACGCCGAGGCGGGCTGTGCTGTGCATGGTCACGGAAGGAAGCCCCCTTGTTCTCGCGTGAATGGCGGCGGCAGCGGCCGCGGGAAGTCCTCGGTCGCCGCGGGCCGGGTGTTCCGCGTGCCCTGCGGCGTAAGTGGACGGTATGACGGGGGCGTTGGGCCTCGCACTACGGGATCACGCAGTCAGCTGCTCCCGCTGCGGGGCCGGGGCGAGGGCTGTGGGCAGTGCGGCCCCGAGGGCGGGGGCGAGCTGGGCGCGGCGCTGGATGGAGAGCTTGCGGTAGGTGCGGGTGAGGTGCTGTTCGACGGCCCGGCAGGAGACGCCCAGGCGCCCGGCGATGTCCTTGTTGGTGTGACCGGCCAGGACGAGGTGGGCGATCCTCCTCTCGTGCGGGGTGAGGGCGGCCGCGGCGGGCGGCGGGCTCTGGGCGGTCCCGCCGGTGAAGCCCGGCCGGCCGTAGGCGACGTTCCAGCTGCGGATGCGGGACTGGGCGACGAGGGATTCGCGGACGAGGGGGTCGGGGCGCAGGGCGCGGTGCAGGGAGATCTCGTCGGGTGCGTCGATGAGGAGGATCTCCCCTCCTTCGCCGTCCCAGGGGCCGCCGCCGATGAGGGTGCCGCGGGCGGAAAGGGCGTGCAGGTACGCCTCGTGGGCGCTCCACAGGCGGCCGAAGCGGCTGTCCAGGGTCCTGAAGGTGCGCTCGACTACGTAGGTCATGGCGAAGTCCTCGGGGTTCCGTCGCGCCCGGTCGCCGGGGAGCGGGGCCGCCGGCGGGCGCGGGATGGGTGGGTGAAGACGCGAAGGGGGCGGGACGGCGGGGCATGTCGCCCGTGGGGGCGGTGCATGCTTCCCGGGTCCCGCCCCCTGGGGGCGACGCCGCCTGGGGCGGCCGTCGGCGCGGTGCCGGCAGGGCTACTTCGCGCCGGCGGCCGGGGCCGTGCCGACCTGCGGGGCCGGGGCGGCACCGGCGGCCCGGGAGGCGGGGGCCGGGGCGGGCTTGCGGCGCAGCAGGGCGGTGGCGGCGAGGACGGCTGCGGTGCCCAGCAGGACGGTCCAGCCGATCGGTTCGTCGAGGAAGACGGCGCCCAGGACGACGGAGACGACGGTCATGAGGTAGATGACGGTGGCCGCCGCGGCGGCGCCGTCCTTGGTGATGATGATGGTGTTGAGGAGGACGGCGAAGCCGGTGCAGACGACGCCGAGGATGATCAGGGCGACGACGGAGTCGGTGCGCCACTCGACCGGTTCGAGGCCGATGAAGGGCACGGCGACGAGCGTCATGACGGCGGCGATGGCGAGCTGGCCGCCGGCCAGCATGAAGACGGGGATGCCGCGGCCGGCCAGGAAGCGTCCGACGTAGGCGAAGCTGCTGCCGAAGCTGACCGCGCCGAGGACGAAGCAGATGATGCTGCTGGTGGAGGCGTGCGTGCCCGCGCTCCAGGGGGCGGCGACCAGGACGACGCCGAGCAGGCCGATGAGCATGCCCCAGCCGCGGGCGGCGCCCAGGCGCTTCTCGGAGCCGAGGAGGACGGCTGCGCCCAGCGTCCACACCGGGCCGGTTCCGCTGACGATGCCGGCGATGTTGCTGGAGCCGGTGCGCTCCCCCTCGGCGAACAGCAGCCAGGGGACGGCGTTGCCGAGGAAGGCGGCCACGGCCATGTGCCCGAGGATCTTCTTGTCCCGCGGGAACCCCTGGCCCTTGGCCATGCCGATGGTCAGCAGGACGCCGGCGCCCAGGACGAGGCGGACGAAGACCATCTCCACGGGGGAGAAGGCGTATCCGGAGATTTTGATCCACAGGAAGACGGAGCCCCACAGCAGGCTCAGTGCGGAAAGCCGCAGGACGGCACCCTTCGACATGATTCTCCTCGGCGTCGCGGCGCCCCGTGGGCATGGCTGCCGTTCGGGGCGTTTCGGTCTCATGGAGGGCAGGGCCGGTCCGGGCGCAACAGAGGAAATCCGGGGGAGTTGCGGCGCCGGGACCGACCGTGCCGGGCAGAGGCCCGGAGGGATGTGCGGCGGCCGGGCTCTGGAAAGAGCCTCACACCGCCGCCCCCGCGGCGTCCATCGAGGGATTCTTCCGATGACCGTGAAGGCCCGCTTACGGTTCGCCGCCGTCCTGCGCGCGGGCCGTCGCGGCCGCCTGCGCCAGGGCGTCGACCACGGCTGCGACCTGGGGAAGCCTGCCGTCGCCGGCGCGGACGGCGGCGAAGACCTGCCGGCAGGGAGCGTCGTCGAAGTTCTTGACGACCACGCCCTCACGGGCCGCGGAGCGGGCCAGGCGCGGTACGAGGCTGATGCCCATGCCGTGGCGGACGGCGGCGAAGGTCGCTTCCCAGTCGCCGATGGCGTGGGTGGCGCGCGGGGTGAACCCGGCTGCGGCGCAGGCGGCCAGGGGGATCTCCTGGCACATGCCGGCCGTGGCGAAGATCCACGCCTCCTCCGCGAGGTCGGCCAGCGTCAGCGTCGACGCGTCCGCCAGCCGGTGGCCGAGCGGCAGGGCGACGTCGAAGACCTCCTGCATGAGGGGGAACTTCTCGAACCGCGGGTCGCCGGCGGGAGCGGCGGGCGACTCGACGGCGATGACCACGTCGGTGCGTCCGTCGGCGAGCATCTCGAAGCTGACCGGCGGGTCGACCTCGGCGAGGGTGGTGCGCAGCTGGGGCCGGCTCTCCTTGAGGAGGGCGGCGGCGGGCAGGATCAGCGGGGTGAGGGTGGTGGCGAAGCCGGCCACCGACACCTCGCCCGTCTCTCCTTCGCGCCAGGCGGCAACCGCCTCGTGGAGCCGGTCGGTCCAGCTGAAGATCTCCTCGGCGTGGCGCAGCACGATGCGGGCGGCGCCGGTCAGGCGCAGGCGGCGGCCGGCCGGTTCGGTCAGGCGGACCCCCAGCTCCTTGGAGAGGGCGGCCAGTTGCTGGGACACGGCGGAGGGGGTCAGGTGCAGGGCGGCGGCGGCCGCGCTGACCGTCTTGCGGCGGTCGAGCTCCGCGAGGACTCTCAGCCGTCTCAGGTCGATGTCGGGGTGGCGCGGCGCCGGGGCCGCGCCGGGGGTGGGTGTGGTCATGCTGCGGGCAACATCAGCGCAGGCGCTGCTGTTCCGGGTCGATGACCGTACGGGCGAGGGTCTCGAGGGCTTCGAGGTCGCGTTCGTTGCGTTCGGGGGTGCGGGGCTCGCCGGGGAAGGTCGGGTCGAGGACGACGGTGGGCGCACCCAGGGCGTCGAGGAGGGCGAGGTCCTCGCGGATCTCCTCCAGGCTGCCCTCGCCCAGCAGCCGGCCGTTGCCCAGGGGCCGGGCGGTGACGCGGAGTTTGATGCGGGGCACGAGGGCGGGGACGGGCAGGCCCAGTTCCGCTGCGGTCTTCTCCAGGGCGGGCAGGCCGTGGCCGGTCAGCCACCGGGCGGTGACGGAGGTGGGGTGCCAGGCGTCGCCGAAGCGCACGGCGCGGCGCAGGGCGCCGGGGCTGTGCCCGCCGACCCACACCGGCGGGCCGGGCCGCTGCAGCGGCAACGGGCCGGTGTGCAGGTGGTCGAAGGAGACGAATTCGCCGTGGTGGCTGACCACTTCGTTCGCCCAGCAGGCCTTGATCACGGCGAGGTACTCGTCGCTCCTGGCCCCGCGGCGGGCGTACGGGACGCCGAGGGCGGCGAACTCGGCCGGGGCCCAGCCGGCGGCGGCGCCGAAGACGAAGCGGCCGCCGCTGAGCCGGTCGACGGCGGCGGCCATGCGCGCGGTCAGGACGGGGTGGCGGTAGGGCAGGACCGTCACGGTGGTGCCCAGCCCGATGGTGCGGGTCGTGCCGGCCAGGTAGGACAGCACGGCGAAGGGGTCGTAGAACGGGGCGGCGAACAGGCGCTGCACCTCCGGCGTGGGGGCGACGTGGTCGGACACCAGCAGGTGGTGGTAGCCCAGCTCCTCCAGGCGCCCGGCCCACTCCCCCAGGGTCTCGGGGGTCGCGCCGGGGCCGTAGTTGGGGACGTTGACGCCGAACTTCACGTGTTTCTCCGATCGTTTCGCGGCCGGGTGCGGGGCCGGGGGCTGGTCACGGGGATTGCTGCGGTGTCGCCGGCAGGTCCCGGGGGACGGTGCGGGCGGCGGAGCCGGGCGGGGCGTCGGGCCCGGGCCCGTACCGGAGGCCGGCGAGGTGGACGGCCAGGGCGAGGACGGCGCACCCGGCGGCGGCCAGGGGCAGGGCGCGGGGGGCGAGGCCCGCCGCGAGGGCCGCACCGCCGAGGGCGGCGCCGGCCGACCCGCCGAGGTAGGTGGCCGAGCTGTTGAGGGCGAGGGCCGCGGCGCCACGGGCGGGCCCGGCGGCCAGCAGGCGGTGCTGCTGGGGCACGACGAAGGCCCAGCCCGCCGCGCCCCACGCGGCCAGCAGCGGCCACAGCCACACCGGGCCGGGGACCAGGGGGATCGCCGCCAGGACCAGTGCCAGCGCGGCCAGCAGCCATCCGGTCAGCAGGCCGGGGCGGGGGATGCGGTCCAGCAGCGGACCGATGGCGAGACTTCCCAGGACGCCTCCCAGCCCCCACACCCACAGCCCGACGCCGCCGGGTCCCGTGCCCGCGGCCTCCAGCACCGGCAGCAGGTAGGTGTACAGCCCCAGGCCGGCGACGGTCTGGCAGAAGGTCGTCAGCACGGCCGCGGCGGTCCGCGGGTCCTTCAGCTGGGCGACGCGTTCGGCCGGCGAAGGCGGCGGCGGGGTCTGCAGGGAGGGCAGCAGGAGGGCCGAGCCCAGGAGGGCGGCGGCGCCGACGGCGGTCACCAGCCACAGGGCGGAGCGCCACCCGGTGTGGCCGGCGAGCAGCAGGCCCGCGGGGACGCCGAGGACGGTGCCGCAGCTCAGCCCGCCGAGGACCAGGGCCAGGGCCCGGCCGCGGCGCTCGGGCCCGGCCAGGAGGGCGGCGGCCGCCGCGGCGGTGGGCATGAAGACACCGGCCGCCGCGCCCGCCGCCACGCGCGTGCCCGCCAGGGCGAACACGCCGGGTGCGGCGGCGCCGGCGGCATTGGCCAGGGTGAACACCGCCAGGGAGACGAGCAGCGTCCGGCGCATGCCCAGGCGTCCCAGCGCGGCCTGCGCGAGCGGGGCGAGGAGGGCGTAGGAGAGGGCGAAGACGGTCACCAGCTGCCCGGCCGTCGCGGCGGACCCGTGGAAGTCGCTGGCGATCTGCGGCAGCAGTCCGGCGGTCATGTAGGCATCGGTGCCCACCGCCAGGGCGCCCAGGGCCAGCAGGCTCACGCGCAGCACGTCCACATCCTTTCCGTCGGCCTCCGCGAACCCTCGGGCTCCTGGGCCTCTACGGGCTCGTCGGCTCGTCGGGCTCTTCGGGCGCCCCCTTCACCGGGGCGGCCGGGACCAGCGTGGCTCACCGGCGGGCGCTGCGGGCCGTCGCGGAAGGCGGAGGGTTCGGGTTCCCACATCACCGTCGCGGCGGGCACGGGGCCGGGAGGGCGCGGCGACCTAGGGTCGGCAGCCGGACACCCGCTCTCTTCACCACCGTTGCACGACGGAAGGATGTGCCATGCAGGACCGTGACGTCATCGATTCGTGGTTCCCCGCCGACCTGCGCTCCTGCGAGGTCTGGGAGGAGCGCTTCGCACCGCGCAGGCTCCCCGCGGACGCCCACGTGACGCGTTTCGCCCCCAGCCCGACCGGGTCGATGCACCTGGGCGGGCTGTACGTGGCCCTGCTCGCCCAGGAGGCGGCGCAGCGCAGCGGCGGCACCTATCTGGTGCGCATCGAGGACACCGACAAGCGCCGGGAAGTCGCAGGTGCCGCGGAGGAGTTCGAGCGGGTCTTCGGCTACTTCGGCCTCGTCCCCGACGAGGGCGGCACCCGGCAGGGGGCGTGGGGCCCGTACCTGCAGTCGCAGCGGGAGGGCGTCTACCTCAGCTACGTGCGCGAACTCGTGCGCAACGGGCTGGCGTACCCGTGCTTCTGCTCGCCCGAGCAGCTCGCGCGGAACACGGATGAGCAGCAGCGGACGCGCTCGCCGATCGGCTACTACGGCAAGTGGGCGCACTGCCGCGGGCTGGAGACGGACCGGGTGCAGGAACGGGTCGCGGCGGGCGAGGAGTTCACCGTCCGCTTCCGCTGCCCCGTGGGGCTGCCCGGGCGGGTGCGCTTCCGCGACCGCGTCCGCGGTGCCCTGACGATGCTCGACAACGGCAACGACATCGTGATCCTCAAGTCGGCGGAGCAGGGCCGGCGGCTGCCCACCTACCACTTCGCGCACGTCGTCGACGACCACCTGATGCGCGTGACCCTGGTGATCCGCGGCGAGGAGTGGATCTCCTCCCTGCCGGTGCACCACCAGCTCCACCGTGCGCTCGGGTTCACCCCTCCGCAGTACGCCCACATCGCCCCGCTGATGAAGGTGGAGGGCTCCAGCAGGCGCAAGCTCAGCAAGCGCAAGGACCCCGAGTCCGCGGCCGCCTTCTACCTGACCACGGGGTATCCGGCCGCAGCGGTGCGGCACTACCTGCGCGGCCTGGCCAACAGCCGCCTGGCGGACCTGCCGGCCGACCGCGCCCGGACCGAACCCGTACGCCTGGAGGAGGCCGGGCTGGCCGGGCCGATGGTGGACCTGGGCAAGCTGCGCTCGGTCAGCCGCGACTACATCGCCTCGCTGCCCGCGGGCGACGCCCTCCGGGAGCTGTCGGCATGGGCCGAGGGGCACGACGCCGAGCTCGCCCGCGTGCTGCACGCCCGGCGGGACCTCGCGCTCCAGGCCCTGGAGATCGGCCGGAACGGCACGGGAACGCCGCGCAAGGACCTGGCGTGCTGGAGCGAGTTCCGCAGGGCCTACGGGTTCTTCTTCCCGGAGCTGCACACCCCGGTGCACTCGCTGGACGACCTCCGGCTGGGCCTGCCGGCCGGGCAGGTCGCCGGCCTCGTCACCGACCTCGCCGGCAGCTACCGCCACGCCGGGCCCGCGGAGGACTGGTTCGCACAGTGGCGCGACCTCGCACAGCGGCACGGCTTCGCGCCGGACGTGCGGACCTACAGGGCCGATCCGCAGGCCTTCCACGGCTCGGTGCGCGAGGTGATCAACGTCCTGCGCGTGTGCGTGACGGGCACGGGCCACAGCCCCGACCTCTTCCAGATCGCCCGCGCGCTGGGCGAGACGGAACTGCTGCGCCGCATCCGCCCGCTGGCGGCCGCGGCGGCCGCCGCCCGTGCCGCCGTGTAGGGCGCCCGAAGGCGTGAACGTGACGCCGGGCGGGCCGGAGATTCCGGCCCGCCCGGCGTCACGTTCGTGTTTCAGCTGATGGCGGCGAGTTCGCCGACCCGGGGCAGCTCGCCCTGGATGGCGACGGCGAGCTGCGCGCGACGGCTGATGGACAGCTTCCGGTAGATCCGGGTGATGTGCTGCTCCACGGCCCGGGGCGAGACGGCGAAGTGCTCGGCGATCTGCCGGTTCGTCAGGCCCGCCAGCATCATGCGGGCGACGCGCCACTCATGGGCGCTGAGGTCGTGGGCGCCGAGGCCGCCCGGGCTCTCCGGGACCGCCTCCGGCTCCTCCCGCGGCGCCCGGCGGATGTCCGTCCGCGCGTGTTCGGCGGCTTCGACCAGGGCTTCCAGGGCTCTGATGCGCGTCTCCAGGACGAGATGCTCCTGGACGTAGGGGTCCTCGCACAACACCCGTTGCAGCTCCGCCCGGGTGGCGGCCTTGACGACGAGGATCTCGCCGCAGCCCTCGTGCCAGGAGCCGCCGTGCAGCAGTACGCCCAGGCGGGACATCCTGCGCCAGTAGGTGCGGTGCGCCGGCCCCGTCAGCCGCAGGCGGTCGTCGTCCCGGAGCTCCCTGTCGACCAAGTACCTCACGATCGTCTTCCCCCGCTCAGTCATGGACTCACGAATAAATTTATATTGGCATGCAATCTTGAACTCAAGCCCAACTTTACGGGAGAGCCGCATCACAGCCCGGGCCGCGACCGGCCCCGCAAACACTGATCAACAGGCATGCAGCGGGCAGTTCATGACGGCCGTTCAGCAGGTCCAAGAAGAGACCTGGAGGACAATATTGATCTCCAGTGCATCTTTGGACCACAATCGCTGCGCCGGGGGCCGCCGGTCGCTTCTCCTCTCCGCAGCCCCTCCGCTCCGCACACGTTCGGAAAAGACCTTCAGCACTTGACCGAGGTGGGGTTTCACATGGACGCCTTCGCTCCCGAGCACACCGTCGCCGTGGTGGGGATGGGATGCCGGTTCCCGCAGGCCGCCGGAACCGACGAGTTCTGGCACAACCTCGTCGCCGGGCGGGACTGCATCACAGCCGTCCCCCGCGAGCGGTTCGACATAGCCCCGTTCCACGCCGACACACCGGGCACGCCGGGGAAGACCGTCTCCCGGCACGGCGGCTTCCTGGACGACCCGTTCTCCTTCGACGCCGCCTTCTTCGGCATCTCGCCCGCCGAGGCCACAGGGCTCGACCCCCAGCACCGGCTGCTGCTGCCGGTGGTCTGGGAGGCGCTGGAGTCCGCCGGCATCGCCCCCTCCTCCCTGGCCGGCAGCAGGAGCGGCGTCTTCATCGGGCAGGCCACCGCGGACTACGCCGACGGGGCCGGCCCGGCCGGGCACACCCTCGGCGACGTCACCGGGAGCCACCTGCGCGCGATGGCCGCGGGCCGCATCTCCTACGCCCTCGACCTGCGCGGCCCGAGCATGACCCTGGACACCGCCTGCTCGTCGTCCCTGGTCGCCGTGCACGCCGCACGCCGCAGCCTGCTCTGCGGCGAGAGCCGGCTGGCCGTGGCCGGAGGCGTCAACGTGATCCTCTCCCCGCAGGACGCCATCGCCTACTCGCAGGCCTCGATGCTCTCCCCCGACGGCCGCTGCAAGTTCGGCGATGCCGGCGCCGACGGATTCGTACGCAGCGAGGGGGCCGGTGTCGTCGTCCTCAAACTCCTCGCGGACGCCCTGCGTGACGGCGATCCCGTCCTCGCCCTGCTGACCGGCAGCGCAGTGACCAACGACGGTCGGGGCAGCGGCCTGCTGCTCAAGCCGGCGGTCTCCGGGCAGGTCGACATGCTCACCGCCGCCTGCGCGGACGCCGGGATACGCCCCGCCGGCCTCGCCTACGTCGAGGCCCACGGCACCGGCACGCCGGTCGGCGACACGGTCGAACTGCGCGCCCTGGCCCGGGCCCTGGAGGACCTGCCCGCCGGGCGGCGGATGCGCACGGGCTCGGTCAAGAGCAACATCGGCCACACGGAGGCCGCGGCCGGCATCGCCGGACTGATCAAGACGGTCCTCGTCGCCCGCCACGGCCTCGTCCCCGCCTCCCTGCACCAGCACACCCCGCACCCCCTGCTCGCGCGCCCGGGCTTCCCCGTCGAGGTCGTCACCCGCAACGAGCCCCTGTGCCGGGAGCAGGACTCCGCCGGGGACCCGGACCGGCAGGTGGTGCTGGGGGTCAGCTCCTTCGGCCTCTCCGGCACCAACGCCCACGTCGTCGTCGCCCGGTACGAGACCGCCCCGGCCCCGCTTCCGCCGGCCCCCCGGCAGACGGAGCCGTCCTGGGCGCGGCCCGTCCACCTGCTCGTCCTCAGCGCCCGCTCCCGGGCCTCCCTCGAACGCCTGGCCGCCGCCTACGCCGGCCACCTCGGCCCGGACGGCGCGGGCAGGGACCACCGGCTGCACGACATCTGCGCCACCGCCGCCCTGCGCCGCGACGCCCACCCCTACCGCCTGTGGGCCACCGGCACGGACCACGACGACCTCGCCCGCACCCTGCGCGACCTGGCCGCCGGCACCGCCACTCCCCACGGCGCCTACGGGACGGGCGTCTTCGGCCCCCCGCGCCGCACCGTGCTCGTCTTCCCGGGGCAGGGCTCGCAGTGGGCGGGCATGGGCCGGTCCCTGCTGGCCTCCTCCCCCGCCTTCGCACGCGCCCTGCACGCCTGCGCCGAGGCCGTCCGGCACGAGACCGGCTGGTCGCCCGCCGAGCTCCTCACCGCACCGGCGGACGCCTTCCCCACCACGGTGGACAAGGTCCAGCCCCTGCTGTGGGCCATGGAAGTCGCCCTCGCCGCCCACTGGCAGGACATGGGCATCACAGCAGACGTCTGCATGGGCCACAGCATGGGAGAGGTGGCCGCCGCCGTCGTCTCCGGCGCCCTGACCACCGAGCAGGGGGCGGCCGTCATCTGCCGTCGCAGCCGTCTCATGCAGAACGCGGCCGGGCACGGCGGTCTGCTCGCCACCGAACTGGCGGGCCCCCAGGCGCAGGAGATCGCCCGGCAGGAGGGCCCGGGCGTGAGCGTGGCCGCGGAGAACGCCCCCACCGCCACCGTCCTCGCCGGAGACCTGGCCGCCCTGCAGCGCATCAAGGACCGCCTGGACTCCGCGGGCGTCTTCAGCCGCTTCGTCAAGGCCGACGTCGCCTCCCACTCCCCCTTCATGGACGGGCCCGCGGCCGAACTCACCGGCCGGCTGGCGGATCTGGCCCCGTCGGCGGCCGGTACACCCCTGTACTCCACCGTCCGCTGCGCGCCCGTGGACGGCCACGAGCTGGACGGCTCCTACTGGGCGGCCAATCTGCGCGAACCCGTGCGCTTCCACGACAGCGTCCAGGCCCTGGCCAAGGCCGATGAGTCCGTCTTCATCGAGGTCAGCCCCCACCCCGTCCTCCAGGCCGCCATGGAGGAGACCCTCCGCGAGGCCGGTGCCGGCGGTGCCGTCGTCACCTCCGCCCACCGCGACGGCGACGAGAGCGCGGACCTGGCCTCGGCGCTCGGGCGGGTCTTCGCCGCAGGCGGCGGCGTCGCATGGGAGCGCTGGTTCGGCGGCCCGGCCCGCCACGTACCCCTGCCCGCCTACCCCTGGGACGAGCAGCACCTGCGCCGCGCCCCCGCCACGGGCTCCGGCACCGCCCCCGGGCAGGCGGGCGGCGTCACCGCCGACTTCCCCCAGGACGCCCGAGCCGCCGCCGTCTCGCTGCGCGGCCTGATGCCCGTCCCCCCGGTCGTCCACCTGCGTGCCCTGTACGAGGCCGTCACCGCCGCTGCGCAAGAGCAGGCCGCGGACGACCGGGCGGAGGGCGAGGGGGACGGGGCGCAGCGCGCGAGGGAGGGGGCCTTCGTCATCAAGGACGCGCGCCTCGCCGCCGGGTCCGCGGGCATCACCGCCGCCGCCGGGCCGACGCTCCGGGCCCGCCTGGGCAGCCCGCTCGAAGGGGCCCGCCCCGCGCTGGTCGAAGCCGTGCCGACCGCGCGCGGTGCGGCCGCTCCGGTGACGTGCCTGACCGCGACCGTGCATGCGGTACCGGGCCCCGGCGAGGCCGCCGACGCCGCGTCCGGTGCATCCAGCGTGTCCGGCCTCTCCGACGCAAAGGGCGGGCCGCGCCGGCTCG